>JBBSGA010000137.1:0-15036 GCA_038254585.1 Chloroflexales bacterium
GGATGCACGGTAACCTCCGGACTGGATCGCGCCGTCGAGGAAGAAGGCAAGGTAGGCCAGGAAATAGATCAGGTCGAGCGCCGGTAATCCGCGCAGCTCCGCACCCTCCCAGTCGAGGACCCCCAATTCTTTTCGTGATGAAATCACGACGTTCCAAGGACCGAAGTCCCGATGCTCGCAGACCAGTGGGAGATCGCCAAGGTTGGCAAGCATCTCCCGCGTCGTCTGCATATGGCGCTCGTCCAGCGCCGGACCGAAGGACCGCGTGAAATCCTCGAGGATCGGCTCGACGACGTCGCCCCACCAGCGCGCACGCGGGCAGGGCGTGGGGTGGCCGGCCAGGCTGACCAGCCAATCCGTCGCCTGAAGGGCGAGATCTTTGTATGTTTCCGGCCGCAGGTGCGTGAAGACCGGTAGCCCGTCGACCGCGCTTTCCGCGAGCGTCAGGACGCCGGTTCGCTCCTCGCAGAACAGCAGCACGGGCACGCCTCGAACGCCGCCGGTACGCAGCGCGGCCACGCTGCGCAGGATATCCGCCTCCCGCCGTAAAAAAGCCTCCGCCTCAGGCACACGCGCCATTTTGATCGCGAGGCGCGGCGCTTCTTCCTGCTCCGCAAACACCAGTCCGACGATCTTATTTGTAGTGCGGAAGCCGCCGGTCAAAAGCAACCAGGCGAGCCGCTTCGGCGGCGGTCCGAAGTCCCACGCTGGCCAACCACTCCGAACGAGGCTTGCAAGGTCATCCGGCATAGCCGAGGCCGGCGGCCGGGTGCGGCTGGCGGGGGGATCCTCTCCAGTGGCCGGCTTGTGGGCAACCGCGCAGATCGGCCGTATAACGCCCAATCGCCGGACGAGCAGCCACGCTCGGCGGAGTAGGCAGTGGCGCAGCCGCCTAAGCCCGGTAAGTGCCGGCCGGTGGGTCAGGAAGTACCGCGTTACGCCGGGTACTTCGAGCGGCAGCCAGAATTGTACCGGTCCGAGGGCCGGTAAGGGCCAGGCCCAGTAGCAGCTCACGTCCGCGAAGCCTGCCGCTTCCAGTCGCCGCCGCACACCCAGCGGGCCTCCTGCCAGCGGAGAGTACCACTCCACGTAGCACGAGCCGCCGGGCCGTAGTGCGCGCCACGCACCCGCGAGGAGTGCCCGGTCGGGATCGACGGCGACGGCGAGATCACATTGGGCTGCAGGTGGCCTACCATGCGGATCTTCGACGCTCAGGGAGATCGTCTCAACCGCTTGCCTCAGTCGACCTCCGGCGAAGCAGATGGTGCGCTCCGGGCGCGGGTTGGGCAGCAGAAAGCGAAAGTCGGCGCGCCGCATCAAGCGATTGCGCGTCGGCTCGCGCTGCATCTCAGTCCCGGCCATGCGCTGGCCTGTGACTGTCAAGAACTGCCTCGTAGAGCTCTGTTACACGTCGGATCATCGTCTCGGCTGAGAACTCCTGGATCGCGCGGGCTTTGCCAGCCGCCCCGAATCGTGCACGCAGCTCCGGGTTGACCAACAGCGTCTGTAGTGCCCGTGCCAGCGCGACGGGATCCCGTGGCGGCACCAACAGTCCGGTCTCGCCGTCGACAACTGCCTCGCCCGTGCCGCCGACGTCGGTGGCGACTACCGGTTTCGCTGCCGCCATGGCTTCCAGGACCGTGAGCGGGAGCCCCTCGAAGTCCGATGGGAGCACGAACAGATCGCAGCTCGCGAGCAGATCGCCAACGTCCTGCCGGTACCCGAGAAAGATCGTCCGGTCGCCGAGGCCGAGCCGTTGGGCCTCGGCCTCGAGCGCTCCGCGCTGCGGCCCGTCGCCCGCGACGACGATTATCGCCTGCGGCACCAGGGCGGCCGCTTCTAGCAGGTAATGTACTCCTTTCTGCGGGTGGAGCCGCGCGATCGCCAGGACGACGGGACGAGGGTGTCCGCCAGTCCATGCGCCGCGCAAGTCCGGATGAGGGCGCCGATCAAAGAGATGCAGCGCGATACCATTGTGGACAACCTCGATCTTGTGGGCGGGAAACCCGAGACCCTGCCGCAGACGTCGGGCGAGGTCCTCCGAGACGGCAACGTAGCGGTCGATGCCGGTGGCGAGCGCACGCTGCGCGAGGCGTGAGCGCCGCCACGGGATCTCGACGAAGGAGTGCTCGGTGGCGATGATCGCCGGCACGCCAGCCAGAATAGCAGCTGCCAAGCCAAATCGGCAGGCCAGCGGCCAGTTCAGGTGCGCATGGAAGACGGCGGGCCCTATGGCTCGCAGGGTCCTCGTGAGCTGCGCCACCCCGAGCGCCGCCAGCCGGCCTTCGACACGTGGCACGGCACGCAGCCCGATGTCCATCGTGCGCGCAGCTCGCTGGAGTGTGCGTGTTCCCGGCCCCGGATGGAAGACCAGCACGGGATGCCAGCGGCGCCGGTCGATCCCGGCGGCTAGGGTGAGCAGGGCCTGCTCGGCGCCGCCAAAGCCATCGCTGTCGGTGAAATAGACGACCGTTCTAGGCATGGCTACAACCTGGGAAGTGATTGGAGTCCGTCGCCGGCCCGGCGATTCGCACGCAGGGCCGGCTGTGCACCTAGCCAGAAGAAATAGTCAAGGGCGAGGTCATAGTAAAAGTGGAGCCGTGCCGTTCGGCGCGCTTCGAGCCACTTGACGAACCGAATAATTGCTCGGGGGGTCGCCGGGATCCACCTACTCAGCAGTAGCAGTACGCTGCGCAGCAGCCGCCACTTGCGCGAGCCTCCGTAATACGTGCGCAACCGCAGATGGTAAACGGCCGCCGGGTATTTGCTCGCGAGGAGGACGGCGGTATGGCCCTTGGCGACGTTGTCACGCGCCAAGGCGGCAAAGTCCTTCGTATAGTGCTGAATGGCGACGGCATGCGGATCGTAGACGACTTTGACGCCGGCCTCCATCAGCCGCAGGGCAAGCTCGCTGTCCTCGTTGCCATAGACCGTGAAGTCCTCGTCGAAGCCGCCGAGCTCGACCAGCAGATCACGTGGAAGCGAGATGTGGCCGGTGTAGAAGTCGCGGAAGTGGATGCTGTAGTCGGGCTGCGCGAGTTTTGCGAGGTGCCGGCTGAACTTTGCGTTGATGAAACCGGCCACCGGTTCTGAGGTCGCGTCGATCGCCACCGGAACTGCGCCGAGCACAGCCAGGCGCGACCGACCGGTGTGCGCGGACAGATGTTCACTCAGACAGTCCACCTCGGGTTCCATGTCGTCGTCCAGCAGGACGATCAGCTGGCCCTGCGCCGCGTGTATGCCGGCATTACACGCCGCCGCGCGTCCCCGATTCGGCTGCCACAGCGCGCGCAGCGCATAGGGCGCCGCGAAAGCGGCGATCATCTCGCGCGTGCCGTCGTCGGACCCGTCGATCGAAACGATGACCTCATACTGCTGCGGTGAAAGGGTCTGCCGCGCAAGCGCCCGCAGCGCCCGCTCAACCGATGCACAGCGTTGATAGGTTGGGATCACCACGCTGATGCGATACATCGCCGTCACGTCCGAGCAGACGTCGATGTACGTCGAAGCCGCTGCCGGATGGCGGAGGCTCGGCGTATCAGCCAGGCCTGAAAGGTCTGGCCGGTACGCAGCCGGCATGCGAAGTCGAGGAGGGTCTCCTGGCCTTCGATTGGGATGCGATGGAGCGCGAGGAGGTCGTCGCCGGGCGGTGAGAGTCCGATCCGGCTCGAACAGGCGGAAGCATAGCCGCTTTCCGCGACCAGCGCCCGCACATGCTCATCCATCGATCCATGTGGATAGGCGAAATGCTTTACCGTATGGCCCAGCTTGTCCTCGAGGCACCGGCGGGACTCCACGAGCTCAATCCGGCACCTCTCGCGGTCGAGCTCGGCCAAGTGGGGATGGCTCAGGGTATGCGAGCCGCACTGAAAGCCCATCTGCTCCAGCTGCCGAGCCGCCTGCCAATCCATCAAGGGCAGCTCGATTCCTCGTTCCTGGATCAGCCAGCGGCTCGTTTTGCCGACGAGCTCTGTGACCAGGTAAAAGACGGCCGCGAACCCGTGCGCGCGAAGTAGAGGCACGGCGTAGTCGACACAATCGTGGAAGCCATCGTCGAACGTGATGACCACCGACCGGGCCGGCAGAGCGCCTCCGCGGTCGCGGTGCGCGACCAGCGTATCGAGGCTGATCGAGCTGTATCGCAGTCGAGCTAGCCAACGCATCTGCGCAGCAAATGTCTCGGGCGTCACGGCGTACTTGCGGAACGCCGGCTCGGGATGCGGCGTCACCTGGTGGTACATCAGGATCGGTACCCGAGCGCTCAACCGAACCTGCCGGGTTGTATGCAGACTCATAACATCTTGCTTAACGCTCGGTCGGAGCGATGGCCGCGCATCCCACTTCCATCCTCACATCCTGCTGCCCTACCAGATCGGCATAGATCGCCTCGAGACGTTGTGCGTATCCTCCCCAGCTATGATAGTGAGTGACGAAGGCACGCGCTTGGTCCGCCAACTCGTGGCGAACAGTAGCGGCCTCGAGTAGGTGTACCGTCGCATCTGCCATCGCGGCGGCAGCGTCGGCGATTACGACCGGCGGCAGGCGCTCGCCAACCCGGAGTCCTTCGGCGCCGATAGAGGTCGATACGATCGCTTTGCCGAGCGCCATGGCCTGCAGCACTTTCATCCGCATGCCCCCGCCGAGGCGCAGCGGCGCGAGGACGACGGCTGCACGCTCCAGGTATGGCTCGACGGCCGGCACGCGGCCCGTCACGACTATATCGTCACCTGCAAGTGCCCGCACGGCTTCCGGTGGCTGGTTTCCGACAATCATCAGCCGGATTCCGGGCCGGCGCGTGCGCAGCAGCGGCATGATCTCGTATCCCAGCCACAGGGCGGCATCGACATTCGGCCAATGGTTGAAGCCGCCGACGAAGACGACCATATCACGCTCTTCACGGCTCCGATCTGCCGCGGTCGGTATCCAAACCCCGAAAGGATTCACGTGCACGCGCGCGGAGAGCTCCGGCGCGATGGCATTCACTGCCGCGGCGTCACGCGTCGTGAAGACCTGGACTCGATCGGCGCGGCGCCATACACGGCGCTGGTAGCGCCGCCAGCGCCGCCACTCGGCCTGTCTCGCGATTTGGTGGGGCCAGCTTGCATTTCCGACACTCAGCGGCGCGAGCGATGCCGCGGTGCGGACCTCATGCTCGTTCAGTACGATTGGAAGGTGTGGCGGATAGCGATAACCGGCCATGGCGTTGTCCTCGATCTGGATCAGATCGAAGCTGTTCCGCGCGACGAGGCTGTCGAGAAGCTGCTGCATGCGGCGGTCCGAGAATTCGAGCGCACGTAATGGCGCCGTGCCCCGCAGCCAACCGCACAGCAGGCGCCAGCGCCGCTTCCACCTCGTGAGACCGGCCGGCGCCGATTGCCATATCGCACGCACGTCTAGCCCCGACGCGCACAGGCGCGTGATAGCGTCCTGTTCCACGGGATCGGGACCAGCAAACGTAGCCAACGTTACGGAGTGGCGAGCGCGCAACACGCTCAGCGTGCCATACATGCCCAATGGCCCGGCACTTGCCGTTTCCGGGTAGGGCAGCATTGGCGTTACCATCAGAATCCGCATCACTGCTCCCGAGGTCTTTCGGAGAAAAGCTGATCGGTGTGTTCGGCAAGGATGGCGACGTAGTCGACGCTGCGATTGCCGGCGCGACTGTTTGTGCCGGCCGTACCGAAGGCTTGCTGCCCCTCGAAATATGTGAGCGCCTTCTCGACGCACATATAGACGAGGAGCAGCGGTAAAAAACCATGGTCGAGGCCCAGGCAGGCCATGTACTCCGTGATCGCCGCGTGGACGGCCTTCACGATCGGGTCGCAGGCCTCTGGCTCACAGAACAGCTCACGGAAATCGTGCAGCGCGCCGGCATCGCCGCGCCGGCCGCGAGCTGTGTAGATCCAGTGCGTGACGAAGTGCAGCAAGTCATATAATGGCAGTCCAACACGGCCATGTTCCCAATCGATGACGTTGATCTCTTGGCCGGCCCGAAAGATATTCCACGCGCCGAAATTATGGTGCTGCCAGACCAGGGGCATCGATTCATCCCGGAGCGCGCGACTGCGCCTGGAGACCGCCGCGAATAGCCGCTCCTCGGCGGGCGAAGTCCCGAAGGTACGCCTGTAGTCGGCGAGTGACCGCCCGATCCAGTGCTCGGCTGTTTCCTGCCCCCACGATAGCCGGCGTAGCTCCGACTGGCGATGGAACTCCGCCAGCCAGCGTGCCACCAATCGGAGATCCTCAAGCTTCGCCGGGAGCGGCGCTCTCCACCGGCTGCTGGTCGCCGTCAGCGAACGTCCCGCGGCACAGCTCTCGATGCCGACGGCATGTGACCCATAGCGAAAGAGGCCGAGCGGCCGCGGAAGCGTGCGCTGCAGGGATACGTCCAGGGACTGATGCACCCGCGACAGCACGGCCTGCTCCCCGACCGTGTCCCCGTTGAAGCGCGGAAGCCGGGACAACTTGAGCACTGCGACTGGCCTCGTCCCTTTGGAGGTGAAGGGCAGCATGACGATCCGTTTGAGATCATCCTGTCCGCCCGTGAGCACGAGCGGGCGCAGATCGGGCCGGCCCAGCCCCTTCAGCACCGCCGGCACGCCCTCGGGCAACGCATGAGGCTCCCGCTCACGTTCTGCGATCGCAATCAGGGCATAGCAGGGGACGAAGGGCGCAAATCGACGGCCGTCAGCCCCCGCCACCCTCCGCAGCACAAGCTCGATCAGCCGGCGTCTCAGGCTAGAGGCGGAAAAGAGCGTTCGGAGGTACCAGCCGAGTGCGCCGCGGGCGTCGAGCGGGAGGTACATCTGGCGCGTGGCGAAGTCCGGCACGGCCCAATAGGTGCCAACGATACGCAGCCCTGCGGCCCGTAGCAGACGGCTCGTCCGAGCCGGCGTGGCGGCGAACGTGCGCTGCGCCCGGCGGTCGACCTCGAGATAGAGCACGCCGCCCGGCGCGAGCAGGCGAGCGGCCTGATCCAGGGGAGGCCGCGCATCATGAAGTATCACGACGGCGTCAGCCGATCGCTCCGCCGGTAACCGGCAGCTGACACGATGTGCCAGACCAAGGTTAACGATACGTTCGCCCAAGCCGGCCCGGCTACCGAGCAGAACCAGATGGTCGAAGGTACCGCGCGGAGCTTCGGGCAAGAGAAAGCGCCAGTCCGCGCCACGTAGACCCGTGTGTTCCGCTGTCAACGGAGCATCCAGAGCTGCAAAAGCGGTGTAATCAGGACCATCGTCGCACAATGGAGATCATGTAAGATGCTGTGCCACGTACGTATGTCGGCGCTCAAACGAGCGCGGCGAGGCGGCTCGTGTGCTCCAAACAATCGTGCTGCGTCCCGCACGAGCTTCGCGATCATGCCCAGAGTGATAACTAGCTTGAATTGTTCCAGATCCCGGTGTGAGTAATGCCGGCGGTAGAAGTGGGCGGTGCTGGCGATTGCCTGCCGAGCCATCTCGGCCGGTCGTTGCCGGGTGCTGGCTCCTCCCACGTGCGCGATCGTCGCCACCGGGGCGAAGTGGATCTGCCAGCCGGCCCGGCGCAGCCGATAGGCCAGATCGACCTCTTCACTATACATAAAGAACGACTCGTCAAAGCCGTCCACGTCATCGACCGCCTTCCGCCGGAGCGCCAATCCCGCGCCCAGGACCCAGGGGACCGGCCGTGCGCGCGAGTGAGATGACGTCGGCGGGTAGAGCTCCCGCACGAATGGAAGATGCCTTATCACGCGTCGCGATCCACTTATTTCCACAAGCGTATGGATGGGCGTTGGAAATGGAAAGCATGAAGGCTGCAGGCTCCCGTCCACGTTTACGAGGCGCGGTCCGACCATTGCCACACAGGGATGATGGTCGAGGTATGCCCTGAGCGCTTGCAGCGCACCGGGGCGCAGAAGCGTGTCGCTGTTGAGGAGCAATATATGGGGCGCCGAAGTGCAGGCGATGGCCTGATTCGCCGCTGCACCATAGCCTCGATTCGTGGCGTTCGCGATGAGCCGTACCCCCGCGTATTCACGCCGGACGAGCTCCAGGCTGCCGTCGACCGAGGCGTTGTCGACCACGACGATCTCGCCGGGCGCGTCTTGCAGGATCGTCGTTAGGCAGGCACGCAGATGCTCCCGGGTATTGTGGTTGATAACGCCGACGCCAATCGCATTCATCGCTCTTCTTTCCCACCCGGTAATGCAACTACTAGCCCCTGGACTCGTCGCACTCTAGGACGAATCAGGCGGGGAAGCCAGACCATTGGGGGATATGCAGGGCCGGCGTGAGAACCTATAGTGCTCCCATCTAACCGAAATATGGGCATTGAATCGACCGACAAAGGCAAACCCGCCGTGAGACGGGGACGCAAAGCCAGGGAACTCGCACGAGTTAGCCCGGCTACCGAACCGAGTAGTGCGCATTTACCGCTGCGTGCTCTGGCCGATTCCCCCGGAAGCTGCAGTCTTTCGCGTGTAGGCAGATCGAATCGAACAAGGGGATCATCCATAATGTCGTCTACCCAACGTCTCGTGCGAGCCCAGTTACTCGTCGCCATTGGGCTCTCGCTCGTGCTGGCCCTCGGGCTGGCACGCATACCGTTTACCCAACTTCAGCTTGTAGCCAGGGTCAGGGCTGCCGGCCAGACGGCAGCGAGTTCCCAACAACTGTTCCTCCCAATAACGAGCGCCCTTACCGATGTCCAGGGGGCTGCCCAGCCACTGTCGGCACGCAACCCCGCCTTTGCGGTGGTCGCGAGCGCCGCGCCGGCCCAACCCCGTCAGGGTGATACTGTTGCGTTGAGCGCAAAGGTCACCGATCTGGCTATTCGCCGGGCCTTGGTAAACATTGTCGTCTCGGTACGCGACCTTGGCGGCAGCGTCGTCCATCGCCGCGCCTGGATCAACCAATATTTTGCCATCGATTCCACCGTCACGCTGAACGAGAGCTTTCAGCCCGAGGCGGGCGGATATACTATCGGCGTGCAGATCATAAAGAGCGATCAGACCACTACCTACTATAACAATTCGACCTTGGCAAGTTTTACTATAGCCGCCGCACCGGTGCCGAACTTGCCCCGGATGACCACGCCCATTACTGCTCCGCCCCGGATGTATGGCGTACTCCAGCCACATCCGGAGTACCAGTCCAGCACGTGGAATGCCGGGGCACGTATCCGGACCCTCGAGTTGGGCTGGGACGTCTACGAGCCGCAGGAAGGTGTCTGGAATCTCAACTATATTCAACAAAAGCAGCATGAGTACCAACAAGCGGTCGCTTCGGGCTACAAGGTCGTGCTCGAGTTTGGGCTTCAAAATCCGCCAAGTTGGATCTTTGGCTATCCCAACAGCCGTTTCGTCAATCAGTACGGCGATAGCTTCGCGGGTGGTATCGGCGAGAATGGAGTCGACGCCGTTTTCAACCAGACTATGCGCGATAAGCAAGCAGCCTACGTCCGTCAGGTCTTCGCAGACTTCGGGACGAACTTCTTTGCAGTCCGCCTCGGCTGGGGCTTCTACGGAGAGCTGAACTACCCGCTGGCAACCTTCAACGGGCACACCAACAGCTATTGGGCCTACGATGCGATTGCGCAGGGACGCGCGGTGGGCATCCCCGCTGGGATGCGCCCTACTCCGGTGCCCGGTTGGTTTCCGGGTACCACGAGTGCCGGCCACGCTTCGGCCTCGACCTTTGTCAACTGGTATATCGATAGCTTGAAGAACTACCATGACTGGCAAATCTCCACGGTGCGGTCCGTCTACGGCGGCACGTTGTTCATGCTCTACCCGGACTGGGGGCTGCGGCCCGGCCAGCTCGACGCCGCTATTGCCGTTGATCTGAACGGCACCACGCCACCCGAGATCAACGGCGATGTGCCACGTGCCTTTGACTATGCGCGCTTTGTCACCGGCATCACCGACCCTGGCGTGGCGCTCTATACCACGTGGCTCGACGCCCCGAATACCGGCGATAGCGGCACGGACCAAGCCGAGTGGAGTCCCGTGCATTACCTGGCGTCTCTGGCGTCCGCCCATTCATTGCACCCGGGTATCTGGGGTGAAAATTCCGGCCACAACACCTATGACGCCATGCAGTACTCACTTTCGCAGGCCCACATCTACGGTCTACAAGGCGTAATGTGGGCGTTTGAAGGGGAGCTGTACAGTGGGCAATACGCCACCCTCGCCCAGTACGCTGCACTAATCGCGCAGTACCCCTGAGAGTTTCTTCATCGCGGCGAGTGGCATTCTGGAGGGCACCCTACGTGCCCTCCAGAATGCCTTGCACGAACCCGCCTCTCAGCTAAGGTGTGTCCGACATAGCCCACATCTGGTTCAGCCGCTCGACGAGCCGTACGCCGGCAAGTTGCAGTGCCGCGACCCGCGGGACCCGCTCGACCGGAAGCCCTGCGGTGAGCGTCGTAAGATCGGCCGGCCGCAGGAGGCGTACGAGGGAAAGGAGTAGGAGATAGATGACCAACGCGGTCAGCACACTCATCACGGTCCAAATATGATTAGGGTGCGGAAGCACTACGAGCATTCCAACGAAAGCGATGCTCACACAGCAATACTTGAGTGCGTCGAGAGCAAGAGGATGCAGGCGGCGGCCGAAGTGCCACAGGAAGGAGAAGCCGGCGCTACCACAGGCGACGGAGCTCGCGATCAACAGCGCCGAAGCTGCACCTTCGATACCATACGTCGGCACGAGCAGCGCCAAGCCGACGACCTCGGCGGCCGCGGCGACGAATAGCCAGAGTACGGGAGTACGCGCCAGGCCGCGCGCTTGGAACATAGTCGTGATGATGGTGGCGACGGACAGCAGGCCCGACGCGGCTGCGACGATCCGTAACGCGTTCGCGCTAGTCTGGTAGGCGGCCGGGAAGACAAAGGCGATCGCAGCCTGCGGAATAGCTATGAGGATCAGGTCGAGCGGAATGATCAGGAGGATGGCGTAGCGCAGGGCGTCGAAGAGATACAGCGAAAGCTCGCCGTCTCGGGCCCGCGCGACATACGGAAACAGTACCGCGGCAAAGGCGCCTGACAAGAGCACGGGGATCCGTGGCAGCACCGTCGCAGCCTGGTAGAGGCCGGCCAGTGTGTCGCCATTGCTTGCCGAGCTGAAGAGCTTGAGGCCAATAATATCGAAGTTGCCGATGATCGCCAGCGAGCAGAGACCACCAAAAATCGCTAACGAGCCCCGGTAGCTCTCCCACGTGCCCCACGAGCGTTCGTGCCAGAAGGAGAAGCGGCGCGTGCTCCTGCCGAGCAAAATGACGAGGACGGCGGTACCGGCGACAATCGCGCCAACAGCTCCATTGGCACCCAAACCCAGCAGCACCATCGTCACGCCACCCACGAGCTTGATGCATGCTTCGATGAATCGTCCAACATTCAAGGCCACAAAGCGAAGCGTGCCTTGCAGCACGCCAGCCCAGACTGCAGCTATCGCCAAAAGAACTGTTTCGATCAGGATCAGCGGAACCACGCTGCTGCCTTCTGGCCCGAAATGCAGCCCCATGTACGTCGTGGCCGCAATCAGCGCGAGCCCAACCGCGAGGGCAACAGCCAAATTTCCGATCAGCGCACTCTTCGCTTGACGGTAGGCCTCGGCGACCGATGCGTTGCGTGAGAGCCCGCGTGCCAGCCCCCAGGGAAAGCCGGAGTTGAGCAATGTCGCCGCGATCAGCAAGTAGGATTGTGCCAGCCCGAGCACGCCGAAGGCGTGGACGGGCAGGAGCCAGGCCATGACGTTCGCGTATAGGTAGTTCACGACGGAGATGCCGACAAAGGCGACCGCGGTGATTAGGCTGCTCTGGCTGGCCGAGGCCGCGATAGTAGGCGCGGCTGGAGGCAGGCAGGTCTGGCTCGCTTCAGGCTTAGGGGCTCTCAATCGGAACCAGCCCCAAGCATAGCTATAGAGCGTCGCGTAGGTCGAGAGAGCCTTCAACGGCCGGAAGCCGAACCGTACACACGGCTCGGGATCGAGGTAGTAGCTCGCAAAGATGCTTGGCAGAAAGAGCAAGGGCGAGAACAGCAGCACGAGCACACCATACCATTGCCCAAATCGTGCCACATCGAGATTGCGCTCGGGGTTTTTGCGCGCTTCTTGGGCATGGCCCAAACCGTAGCGCACGCTTTTGCGCAGCAAAGCACCGATCGATTTGGGAGGCTCATGGTATACCCAGCAGTGTGCCGGAATAAGGAAGCGGTAGCCCTCTCTTCGAACACGGTAGAAGAACTCCGTGTCTTCCGGCCCCGTCGTTAGCTGCTCGTCGAAGCCCCCGGCGTTCTCGAAGACGCTGCGCCGCAGGATACAGCAGGTCGTGGTAATTCCGGTGAAGCCGTACCGGTCAAGTGGCGGGTTGCTCTGGGTATCCTCGCTCAGACAGGGGTAGATCCAGCGCGGCACCTCGGCCGCGATGCGTCGCTGCATCCAGGTTGCATCGGGCGGAATCAGCTTCGACGTGCCCACAATGCCGACGAGCGGATCCGCGTCGATGCTCGTGACCAGCTTTTCTAGTACCCGTTCATTGCCAAAGTAAGCGTCGTCGTCGATAAAGACGATCAGTTCGCCCCGCGCGCGGGCCACACCCTGATTCCGTGCCCGACCGGCGGGTGATACACCGCGGACGACGATCACTTCATAGTCGTTATAGGTCTGGGCACGGAGGCTTGCCAGCAGCCGGCTGACCTCCCCGCTCCACGAGGGAATGACGACTGAAACGCGCGGCCGGCCGGTGTCCGCTTTGTTCGGTTCAGAGCGGTTGTTCACGGAGATACCTCTGTCGCCTGTCGGTAGACTCCCAAGGTCATCGACGCTTCCGTTTCCCAGTTGAATCGCCGCGCGTGCCGCAGCCCCCGTTCGCTCAGGCCGTGTCGCAGCTCGGACGACGTCAGCGCTTTGATGAGCCGCCGGGCGATGTCGTCGACGGACAACGGATCGAAATAAAGGGCCGCATTCCCGGCGACCTCGGGCAGGCTGCTCGTATTGGAGCAGGCGACCGGGCAACCGCAGGCCATCGCTTCGAGCACCGGGAGGCCAAAGCCCTCGATAATCGAAGGCTGCACAAAGAGATCGGCCATGGAGTACATCACCGGGAGATCCTCCTGCGCAACATGGGCAATCTCTACGATCTTTCCGGCGCTCCTCAAACGATCGAGCTCTCCCGGCTGCTCCAGCGGAAAGCGCTCGTCGAGCGTACCGACCAGCACGAGGACTTGCGGAACCTGCCCGGCGATCCGGCTGAACGCCGTGATCAATCGCCCGATGTTCTTGTGAGGCCGCCGCGCGCCGACCGCCAGCACGTAGCCCGCCGTGAGGCCGTAGCGCTCACGTACCACCCGCCGCAGATCCTCTGTTTCGATAGGCCGAAATGTAGCGTCGGGCGATCGCGGAATGACCGCGATTTTATCTGCCGGTGCACCTGTGTAATGGATGATGTCGCGCTTGGTTGCCTCCGAAATCGCGATCACGCGCCGTGCCTTTCTGATCGCGTACCGCGATGTGGCCTTGTACACCATCGCAAAGCGTCGCAGCGGCATGTACTGCGGGTAGCGATCGAAGATCATGTCGTGGACGGTCGTTACGAGCGGACACGGAAGCCGGAGCGGCGACCAAAAGTACGGAGCATGAAAGACGTCGACGGGAAAGCGGCGAAGATAGGCAGACCAGCCCCAGACCTCAAGCGGATGATACAGTGGCAGGGCGATCGGGCAGAGCTCCAGCCTGGGCAGGTGCCGCAGCGTATCGAGCGCAAAGCGCGAGTTAGGTAGCGCCGGGTCCACAAACGCGACAACACGATGATCGCCTTCGTGCTGACATACAGCGGTGATCAGGCCGTAGACGTACGGACCAATCCCGTGGAATTTGTCCTGAATAAACCGGCCGTCGATGCCGATCCGCGGCCCATCCCCCGAATGGCATAACGTGCTCAACGTTGTGCCCCCGGCTGTCTGATCTCGAATAGCTCGAGATCCCAGAACGAGGTTCCGTACTGATGGAAGAGCACCCGGCTGTTTGAGGCGACCCAATCATAGAATTCAGGCGTCACCTTAGCATATCCGCCCCATCGCTCCTTAGAACTTAGGACGACATAACGTATCTTGTCGTTCTGGAGAGAAACCGCGTCGCGGTTGAAGCGGATACGATAGTTCGGCAGAATATAGTTGGCGATGTCGGCGCCGAAGACCATCGTCGTCCCCTCCGGAATATTCTGGTTGACGTAGCGATGGAGCATGGCGAAGCTGTTGTCTTGTCCCACGACAAAGAGACGTACATAAACGCCTAGATTCCAGATCAAGCCGGCGAGAGCGACTGCAAGGCACGCGGTCCGCGCGATCGTTCCCATACCAACATGCGGATGCTTGGGCGTGGCCGAGGCGTGCCACGGAATTCGTTGCCAGAGATCCCACAGCTCCTCGATCAAGCGGCTGATGGCGTAGCCCAACAGGACGATGGCAGGGATGACGATGTAGTAAAAGAACTGATCGCTGATCCGTCCAAAGACGAGCCCGAAGCCGATGAAGCCGTAAGTAGCGGCGGCCCACGTCACGATCAGCCCTTCTTCCGCGTTCCGATGTCGGAAAAAGATCCAGACCGCTATGCCCACTGCGACGACGATCACGACATAGGAAAAGAGATACTGCGGAAGCAAGACCGCTATGCTTTGTAAGAGGCTAACCTTACTTGCAGTCACGTGGAGCCCGCTCACGGGCGCATGGCCGACCAATCCGCCCAGGAGCCGGAGCGCTTCGGACTGTTTCATATCCTGGTAGGCGTACCAGTTGCCGCTTAGGAAGAGCAGCAGAGGATAAATCGCATACGTCGTCAGCGCGACGCCTGCGACGAGGATCGCTCGGCGTATATGATCATGCCGGTAGAAGAACGTGAACAGAAACGGGATCGCGAGCGCAAAGATCATCACCTCTTTGGTCAAAAGTGCGAGTCCGAAGCTGATTCCGACCGGCAGCCCATCCCGTAGCCAATGGCGCCGGCTCTGCAATGTGAACAGGTAGAGGTAGACCCCCAGGACGACGAAGAGCGCCGCGAC
>JBBSGA010000138.1:0-15017 GCA_038254585.1 Chloroflexales bacterium
CAGCGCTCAGTTGATGCCAGCGCTGCTCGAAGGTGCGCCGCTCCATGTGCCCTCCTCATCCTGCTCCTCGGGAAGAGTCGTGCCGAAGATAGTACCGGATCTGGTCGTCTCCTGTCTATGAAAAAACGTGCATCACACCCCTTCATCGTCGTTCACTTGACAATCTGTCCCGAGTTAGCCATGCTAGCTTACCAACGGCCTACAGTGCAGGTGATGGTGAAGGCAGGAACACCATCGGCCGTGACGTCGCCACCGCGGCAAAACGAGTAGGGCTGCGACTACAGAGCACGTAGCCACTCCTTGCTTGACGAATGAGCAGCAACCATAGTGATTGGCAACCAACGAGGCAGATGATGCGAAGAATCGAGCTTGTCGCGACGGTAACAGAAGACGGCATGCTGACAATCCCGGTGCCGGCGGACGTTCCTCCAGGAGCACACACCGTGATTGTGGAGATCGACGAACGGGCGATCAGTGCCGATCAGCACGTTGGGAGTGACTGGTTGATGTTTGTGCAGGAGACGGCAGGCGTCTGGCGGGGAGAGTTCGAACGTCCTCCCCAGGGCGAGTACGAGCAGCGACCCGATTTCTAATGCCCTACCTCCTTGATGCCAACACCTGCATCCAGCACTTACGCGGCCGCAGCGCCACCATCACGCGGAAGCTCGCGGCCCTGCAAGCCACGGAGATTCAGCTGTGCTCGGTGGTCCGGGCTGAGTTGATCTATGGCGCCTTGCGGAGCACAGATCCTGTGCACAACCAGGCCTTGGTTGAGCACTTCTGCGGGCGCTTCGTTTCATTGCCCTTCGACGATCGCGCCGCCGACATCTATGGCGCGATCCGAGCCCAGCTCACTGCAACGGGGCAGCTGATTGGACCGAATGACCTGCTCATCGCCGCGATCGCCGTGGCGAACAGTGTGGTCCTGGTAACGCACAATACGCGCGAGTTCGGTCGGGTAGCAGGGCTCATGGTTGAGGACTGGGAAAGGCCGGTCTCCCCCTGACTCATCGGCTGGCTCCTCCTGTCACGACCGCTCCCCGCATGCGGATGATGAACGTAGCCCGTTAGTCCCGATTCCGATCGTAGAAGCTAATCGTTGAATGCGTGACGATGCTGGATCCCGAGAGCCGCGATACGAGTGGCAACATCTTAGTTGTACCGTGGTCGTCAATGCACCATCGTCCGCATAAACGCCAGACCTGGTTCATTGTACGCGTACGCGAGTATGGTGTACGGCAGGTGACGTGCTACCTGCGTGCCTTGTGCTCCGGTGAGCCTGTATTGAAGCGGAGGCCCCGATGCAGGTGCTGTTCGTCATCCTGGATACGCTCCGCCGTGATTTTCTTGAGCCCTATGGCAACACCTGGGTCCATACGCCAAACATTGCGCGCTTGGCCGAGCGCTCGGTCGTCTGCGACAACCATTGGGTGGGCTCGCTGCCCTGCATGCCGGCCCGCCGCGAGTTCATGACCGGGCGGCATAACTTCCTGGAGCGCGGCTGGGGGCCGTTGGAGCCATTCGATGATGTCCTGCCGGTGTTGCTCCGCTCCGTCCCCCCGGGCGAGCAACGCCCGTGCATCTTTTCCCACCTGATCACTGACCACTACCATTACTTCTATCTTGGCGGCGAAGGCCATAACAACAGCTTCGACACGTGGCAGTTCGAGCGCGGACAGGAGAGCGATTTCTGGGTCAGCTGCGTCGACCTGCCTGCGCTCCCCCCAAGCCTGAACCGCGCACGCGCGCCAGCAAAACGCCCTCAACCGCCTGGCGCAACGTGAAGAGCATGAATTCTCCGGACCGCGTTGTGTCGACCATGCGCTGCGTTGGCTTGACGACAATCGGGCGAGCGATCATTGGCTGCTGCAGCTCGAGCTGTTCGATCCGCACGAACCCTTCTATGTCGTGCCCAAGTATCTGGAGCTCTACGGCGACACCTGGGACGGCCCCCTCTACGACTGGCCTGATTACGGTGTGTGCTCCGACAGCCCGGCGGCGATCGCGCATATCCGTAATTGCTACGCCGCCCTGTTGACGATGACCGACCACTGGCTCGGCAGACTCTGGGACAAGCTCGACGAGCTCGATGCCTGGCAGGATACGATTGTCATCCTGACCACCGATCATGGCAGCATGCTCGGCGAGCACCAATACTGGATGAAGAACAGCATGCCGGTCTATAACGAGATCGCCCGCATTCCATTGATCATCCATCTGCCGCGCTCGGAGCGTGCCGGCACGCGGGTCTCCGTCCTGACGCAGACAACCGACCTGATGCCGACGCTGCTCGACTGGTTCGGTGCGCCGCCGCCGCATCTGCATGGCACATCGCTCCGCCCGGCATTGGAGGCCGGCAAGGCAGTTCACGATTCGATCATCTACGGGTACTTCGGCATGGCCCTCAACGCGACCGATGGCCGCACGACCTACTTTCGCAATCCCCGCGAGGCCGAGACGCTGCTGTACGCCTACACAGCCATGCCCACACAGTTTCATAGATTCATGTCGCGCGAGCAGCTCGTGCAGGCGCAACTGGATCGCTTCCTCGGCCACACGTACAACATCCCAGTGTACAAAATCCCGCAGGTGGGCGTTGCGCCGCATCATCATGGCGCCGAGGGCACACCCGTACCCCGCCATGAACTCTTCGATATCATGGCCGATCCCAATCAGGAGCAGCCACTTGAGGATGCTACGCTGGAGGCACAATGGTATCGTGCTGCTGCTGTTTCGCTACGCCCGGAGAAAGCGGAGTCGCCCGAGAAAGGATGGTGGCTCCGGAACGATCAGGCGAATCGGATAGCGGCGCTCTCCACGTCCCAGCACCAGGTCGCGCACGGCGTCGAGCGCGCCCCCAATGCCGGACCGACTCACGCGGGCGGTCAGGAGCACTTCGCCGGTGACCTCGCCGATCACGGGCACGGTCAGCGCCAGCACCTGCTCGCGGCTGATGCCGTCGCGCCGGTGCGGGTTCTCACTAAAGTCCCAGCGCGCGACCGCGGTTCCCGCGCCAGAGCCTTGGATCGAGCAATGGTAGACGGCGAACTCTTTCTTGACGCTTTCCTCCGTCCCGACCTCGACGAACTCGTAGTTGACCCCGATTTTGCCCGTGCCATCGACGGTGAAGCGGACCGGCTCTCCCTCCCGGACCTCCCGCGGCGCGAGGTCGATGATCGTCACGTCAGCTGGGCTTGTCAGCCGCAGCAGCAGACGGGCCCACACGAACCGCACCCCGGAAGCAGGCTGGAACGTGCAGGCAATCTGCGCCGCTCCACCGGCGACTCCGTCGACCTCGATGGCCTCGACAGCGCGCCGAACGATCAGCAGCCGGCATCCCCGGACATCCTCATCCGCGATCGCTGCCATGTCTCCAGGTCCCAGCTCCTCGTCGGAATCAGGATCCGGGACGAGGGCAGCATCGACCAGCGTTTCCTCAGTAGCCATGGTGTGCTCATCGGCCATTGTCACTTCCTCCTGCTGTGTGCCAGTTTCCGTAGAGGACGAATGGCGCCCAGTAGTATGGCGCTGCTCGTTCCGGCTGGGCGCGAACAGCCAATGCTGCGGCGCGCAGGGCATGCGCACGATCCGCAGGCTGCTCGACTTGGAGCAGCGCCCCATAGAGCGCAGCCATCACCTCGGCGGTTGCGCTCCCGTGCACGCGCCACAACGTTGCGATCACCGCGCTTGCCCCGGAGTAGAGCAAAGCCGGAATGAGACCGAGCGGCTCGTCGCCGGTGGCGATCACCCTGGCAGCACTCTCACACGCCGCCAGGGTGACCAGGGCAGGGCGGATCTCGGCGATGCCAAACAGATCGCGTGCTGTCAGCCGGCCGTCGGCAAGCTGGAGATAGGACGCGAGCGGATCCTGGCGATCGTGAACTGCATGCCCCTGGAAATGGACGAGATCCTCCTGGGTCGCCGCGCGAGCAAATGCTGCACGAGTCACCTGGGTGCCGACCAGGGGCGTGACGCCCAGCTCAGCCGCCAGCCGGGCGACGAGGTGCGCGGCTGAGGGCCTGTCGTCCGTGGGGTCGCCCAGGAGCGCCACCGAGCGCCGGTTGATAGGAGGAATGGCGCGCACCAGACAGTGACGGAGCACACTCAGGCTTGGCGTGTACACGACCGGGTTACGCGCCAGGAGCGGCGCACCGTCAAGAGCGAGCGCGTGAAGCGGCAGGGCGTGGAGCGGGCCGGTCGGCGACAGGATGAGGAGGTCCTCGGCATCGCACAGGTTCGCCAGCGGCTCAACCAGTAGGTCGAGCAAACGGAGTACGTCGGGCATGTCGCGCAGCGTCAGTCTGAAGCTCAGCGGATTCAAGTGCTCTGCGACGAACGCCCGGACCTCGGATAGCGTGAGGGGCAGCTGTCTGACGACTGGTTCTGTGCCCGGACGCCAGCTCACCAGCAGAGCCGCTCGCCGACGGCAACCCAGTCCACGCAGACGACTGGCTGCTGCCTGAACTCCTCCATCCCCAGCAGCGATTCCAGATCGTCGGTCTCGACAGCAACACCACTGCGCAGCTCAACATAGTCGCCGAACGCCGGATCGCTCGTCATCACGGCCCGAACATCCTCCAGCGATGCCCGAAGGGCCGGTCGCTCGTCGTCAGGTGCGACACTGAGCCGGCGGGCCAGCTCGGACTCCTGGTCGAGCAGGGCTCGTGTCTCGGGATGCCGGCGCAGCGGGTCGAGAATGCGGGTGGGGATGATCATGCAGCGTTTCCGGAGTGCGGCGCACCTCGCCAGTTGGGCGAAGGTGTGCCCGGGGAATAACGAGAGTGCCGGGAAACGCTACTCGGGGAAAACCGGCAAAGGCAACGGGTGGCTCCGGAGTGGCTTGGTCCAAGCTGCCCACGCCGCGGTCAAGGTGAAAGACTCGCACTTCGCTGCGGTCTACCACCGTCTTGTCGGACGGCGTGGCGTCAAGAAAGCGATCCTGGCGATCGCCCATCGCATCCTGACCGCGGTCTATTACATCTTGCTGCACCACGAACCCTATCGGGAGCCGGGGGGACCTGACGTCGAAGACCGACGCAAACAGCAGCTCGTGCGGCGGATGCAGCAACGCATTGAGCGACTTGGCTACGCCGTGACCCTGGAACCCGTGATGGCAGGAGCTGCATGACAGAGCCAGAAGGAGTTATTTTCAAGGCAGGAAACGACGGCTGCGAAAGGGTCGGATACGAAAGCACCGATCGCCGCAATGACAGGCGCTACGAAGCTGCCTAACGGAACGTATTTTCTACGGTGGTACGGTAAAGACGACTCTAGCGGGATCGCCAGCTTTGATGTGCAGGTGCAGTGTGGGCGCAACAGGAATTGGAGCGACTGGTTGGTCGGCGAAGAAGAAGCCGAAGGCCTCTTCAAACAGAGAAGCGGCGCCCAGGCGCCGTCGTTCCGCGTGCGGGCACGTGACAAGGCCCGGGATCTCGGCAGCTACTCGACCCCGCTGCAGACGACGGGAGCACCACGGCCCTGACGGTGAAAGGGCGCCGCGCCCACGTGCCGAGCGCCCTTTCACCCGTTTGTCATCTGTTCGGCGTTGCAGGACGAAGACCTACATGGTACCATCCGGAAGCGATGCAGAAACCCAAGTTTGATCTGCGGCGGTTGCGTGATCTTCGGATCCAGGACTTCCGTGACCGTGCAGGGCGGCTCCGCCAAATCCAGACGCTTGGAACCCAGGTCAGCCAGCTACGCCAGCGTCCCTTCCGGGCCGAGTACCTTGTTCCCATGGCGGCGCTGCTCTTGCTCGTCCTCGCCCTGATTTTGAGCTACGGGCCAGCCGGGCCGCTGGTCGTCGATCAGACGCATCTCACGGCTACTGTGCCGGGCGTCGCGCCGGCCACCTCTCTAACGCCCGTATCAGGCACAAGCGTAGCTGCTGGCACTGGATATCCGGGCACGAGCGCTGCGTCTGTGCTCCCGACAAGCCGCTCCTTGACCATGAATCCCGTCCTGACCGGAACGGCTCCGGTCTCCGGCACCTCGGGCTACCCTGGTCCCAATGAGACGAATGGGCCGGCTCCCTTCGGCACGCCGGTAGCGGGCGGTGTCGTGCCGGGCGGCGTAGGCAGCACGCCACCGGGCGCTATTCCGACGCCGTCGTTTGCAACACCGGGTATTCCTGGCAGCTCCGGTGCTTTCGTAACTCCCGGCATCTCAGGCGGCTCGCGCAGTGGGTATCCCGGACCAGGCTCTCCATCGTCCAATGGACCCAATCCGGGCACGGCACCCGGTCCGGCATTGATCCCGACACCCGCGCCCTTTGTGCCGCCGCCGCTGGTTATTCCGTCATTACCACCGCGCCGACCGGCTGTGCCTGCGCAGCCGCTACCGCCGTCCGGTATAACGACCGTTCCACCGCGCTCACCAGCGCAGCCTTCGGGGAGCGGGGCAGGGGCAAATCCTGGTAGTGGCTACCCCGTGCCTCCACCACCTTCGTCGCCAGGGAACGGCGGGGTCGTGCCGTCCCCGCCGCGGCCCATAACGCCGGGCAGCTCGCCGAATAGCCCAGGATCGGGCCCAACTGCGACGGTGCGAGCACCGACAGCGCCTACCGGTGTGCCGCCTGCTCCAACTCAGCCACCTGCTCCAACTCAGCCACCTACCGTTTCGCCGCCGACGCCAACCCCGGTTCCGCCGACGCCTAAACCTGTCTCGCTGATCCAGGGGAACGTTCGGTGGTCGACCGCGCAGAGCCCCGTTGTCCTCGAGCACGATCAGGTCGTCGCCCACGGAGCTTCACTACAGATCGATCCGGGTGTCGAAGTGCAGCTCCGGCCTGGCGTCGATATTTTCGTCGAGGGCAAGCTATTGGTTCTCGGGACAGCTTCCGCGCCGGTGCGCTTCAGGGGACCAAGCGGGCGTTGGAGCTCGTTAGTGGGACAGGCCGGCAGTCTGATCCAACTCGAGCACGCGGAGCTGCGCAACGCAGGACGTGGCGGAAGCGCCATTACCAGTAGCGGCGGAACCTTGAGCTTGCGGGACGTCTTGCTCACGGATAGTGGCGGAGGGATCGCGACGAACGGGTCCACGGTTGATATTCGTGGGTCGCAGGTCACCGGAAACGACCTACCAAATGGACCTGCGATACTGATCGGAATGGGCTCCGAAGCCCCGGTCACACTTCGGAGCAATATCGTCGGCGGCAATCAGCTTCCGCGGGGGACAGCTCAGGTACGCCTGATCGCGGGCAGGAACGGCGGTGGCCCGCTCGATGTGCAGGGCAATGCGTTTGCCGGAGGCACCGGATCACTGCTCGACATTCAGACCGGTGCGGCGATAGGTGGAACCATCCGCTGTAACGGCTTCCACGGCGGTACCATCGGCCTCCAGCTTAGCTCCTCCACCTCGAGTGCGCGCGGCTTTAGCGTCGTGGTAGACACAAATGCCTTCGAGCAGCAGACGGTCTACGGCGTCGCCAGCACTGTCTCCCTGGGCGCGGGAAATAACTGGTGGGGCGATCCCTCCGGCCCGGCCGATCCCCAGCGTAACGCCGCGGGGCGCGGCGTCCGCGTCGGCGTCAACGTGGCCTTCGATCCTCCACTCGCAGCGCGGCCCGCCTGCGCACCGGTTCCCTAGGGCATCGCCAGATAGCCTTTTCAGCAAATGTGTAGGGCGACCCTCTTACACCCATTTCCGTACTGCAGTCGTTTCGTAATCTATTCATCAGATCAATATGGGTCGACTTCTGCTATCCTCGAAAGCTGAGGCGCCACCCCAACGCCACAATATGACATCCTGAATCGCCCACTCGGAGGAGGCTCATGGCTCGTCGCCCGCTGCGTCTACTTATATTGCTGCTATGTGTTATTTTCGGCTACTCAGCCGGCCTGCTTGGCTCGACGAAGGCACAGACCGCGGGCTCAAGCCTGCAGCCCCAAGCACAGAATATCCCCGGGTCAGCTTTCAGCTCAGCGCGCTCGGGTATTGTCGGTGCGCCGAACGGTATCTCGCCGAGTGCTCCCAATGGTTCCGCCGAAACGCCTCCGACCGCCGCGCCGGCTCCATTCACGTATCTCCTGTTGCGCTGGCGCGACACCGCAGTCGACGAAAGCCTGATCGCGCTTGAGGTACGCGCGAGCGAGGACGGCCAGACCTGGACGATCTGGGGCAAGGTGGACGAGAACGACGACCTCCTCGATCCGAAAGACGGCCCCGGCATCCATTGGAGCAGCACCATCTACACCGGGCCTGCAAAATACTGGCAGCTACGTGTTACGCTAACGCCGGCACCGGATGGCGTGGCGCCTGTGTTGAATGAGATCCGGGTCATCACAGTCGACGCGCGTGGCACCACCTCCGCAGGTCCCGCCACGGGCGCCCCGAACCCGGCGGCGCCAAACGCTATCATAAGTCGGCCGTCCTTCGTCTCGCGCGCTGTGTGGGGCGGAAGTGAGGTTCTCAACAATAGCGTAGCACCTAACTGGTACCCGGCGAACCACCTGGTGGTGCATCATACGGCCGACTCAAACTCGCTCGTCTCCGGCGAGAGGAGCTGGGCGGATCGCGTAAAGGCTGAATGGGCCTTCCATACGTACCCGAGCGGCCGCGGTTGGGGTGATATAGGCTACAACTGGGTCATCGATCCGAACGGCGTCATCTACGAAGGGCGCAACGGCTCCTCTGATCCGAGCCGCGACTCCGTCGGCTTCCACGACACGGCCAACTACGGGTCGATGGGTGTCGTCCTGCTCGGCACCTTCCAGGCAGGCACAGGCGTGCCAGCGATTACTCCGACAGCCGCGGCACAGAATGCACTGGTGAATCTGCTCGCGTGGAAAGCGAACCAGCGCAGCATCGATCCGCTGGCCAGTAGCTTTTACTACGGCTGCAAGATTTCGCAGTACTGCGCACCGTACAACTCGGGTGCGATTGTGGCAAATATTGCTGGCCATCGCCAGGTCACACCAGGTCACACGAGCTGCCCAGGCGACCTGGCGATGAATATCTTGAACTCGATCCGCACACGCGTCAGGGATCTCCTTGCCAGCAACCCGGCGCCCACGCCAACGCCGACGCAGCCGCCGCCGGCCCAGATAACCCGGGCCGAGCTCTCAAACGTCCAGTACGTCTCCACGTCCGTGCCCGCAGGTGGGGTAGTCCAGGTTCGTTTCACGGTTCGAAACACGGGAAATGTTGCGATCGGGACCCAGGAGCCTCCTTCAGGACGCGTCGACGACATCTCCCAGGGATACGTCTACGCCGAAAATGAGTGCTTCATCGGGAATGCGGCGCAGAGCTACCCGGCATTTCCCAAGACGACCGGAAGTCTCCGCGTGGTGCTCGGCGGGACAGAGGGCGGCACGTCGCTGGGGGCGAACTGCGCCGGCGACAACGGTGGTTACCCGTGGCGCTGGGGAATCGGGGGAACCCTGCAGCCGGGCGAGACACGCACAGTGGTGGGATACGTACGCTTCAGCAACCAGAGCTCCAATACACGAACTGTCACCCTCCGACCAGGTCTGGTCGGAGAGAACGTGACCTACTACGCGTCCGGTGGTCCAACAGCGGACATCAGCGTCGTCCCGGATGACCGCGGTCCTACGATGAGCTCGGTCGACTCAAACGGGCAACCGCTGGCCTCGGTATATCAACTCAATTCCGCGCCCGACAGCTTATTCCAACGGTCGGATGATCCAGCATCGGCCCGCGAAGGCGACCTGATCGGCACCATCACGTGGGATGGCTCGGGACAAAACTGGGGCTCAGGCGGACCGCTCGGACAGAGCGACCACTACATCGTCGATCAGGCCCGCCCTTTCGTAGCGCCCGTAGCGGGGATGTACACCTTTGAGACGACGACCGACGACGGCTCATGGCTGTGGGTCGACGGCGACCTCGTCGTGAGCAATCCGGGTCTCCACTCGAACACGTCCGTAAGCAGTAGTAAATGGCTCAATGCGGGCGTGCATGCTCTCGGCGTGAAATACTTTGAAGCCACCGGCGGGGCTTATGCCCGCTATAGCTGGCTAGAGGCGGGTAGCACGGTCTGGAGCACAATCCCGGTGCTGCAAAGTCTCGGCGCACCACAGCGCGGAACCATATTCGGAGCCGGCCAGCAGATCGCGATCGTAGCCGACGATCTGGGAGGCCTGGGAACGAACAGAATCGAGTATTTCGTGGACGGCAGCACGATTCCACAGGAACAGAACGGCTCGATCCTGAAGCTATCGCTCGACGACGGCGACCACTGGGTCTGGTATCGTGCCGTGGATAACGGTGGATCGTGGTCTGCGAATGTGCCTGTTCTGGTGCGCGTCGATACCGTTCCGCCGGTAACCAACCTGAGCGCGAGCATGCAGACGAGCGGCGTCGT
Source organism: Chloroflexales bacterium (assembly GCA_038254585.1). GTDB lineage: Bacteria > Chloroflexota > Chloroflexia > Chloroflexales > Kallotenuaceae > JBBSGA01. The sequence goes on from JBBSGA010000138.1 coordinate 10,325, forward strand.
TATGCTCAATTGGACCAGCAGCCCGGACGCGATCGCCTTCGATATCCAGAGCTATGATGTGACGACCGGACACTGGGGAGACTCCCAGCGTCCGGCCGGGACCTTTTTCGCCTTCTTCGGCCAGCCGGGTCACGGATACCAGTTTCGCATCCGCGGGTGGGATGGCCTGAACTGGGAGTCCTGGGAGCCGCTCACGCCGATCCAAACGGTGCCGCCGTCGGCTCGCTTCCAGCACATCTTTCTACCGAGGGTCGGACACTGAAACTGAGATCTCCGAGATCGCGCTGGCTGTGCTCGTCGCCTTTCTCGCTGGCGGCGTGATCCTCAACGTGCTCAAGGAGGAGCTGCCGCGGGAGCGGCGGAGCCGTTTCTGGGCCTTCGCCGTAGGAGCCGCGGGCTATGCAGTGCTCCCGCTCTTCTTGTAAGGGCACTGCGTGACGCCGCAGAGGCAGGCTGATTGATGCCTGATGCAAAGATGGAGACGGAGGTGCAGCTGGACGGACCGAGGCAGACGGGGATGAACGGGCAGCGGGCCTTCGCTGGGCGTGCGCTCGTGACGATAGCCCTTGCCGTGGGCATCATAGCCGGGCTACTCCTCCTGTGGTATACCGTGAATGTGCTACTGCTCGTCTTTGCCGGCCTGCTGTTAGCGGTCTTCCTGCATGGCCTGAGTGATTGGCTGAGCAAGCACACCGGACTTTCCAGCGGATGGGTGCTGGCGGCCATCGTGCTCGCGCTGCTCGCAATCTTTAGCCTGGGGACGTGGCTGCTCGCACCGACGGTCGCTGACCAAGTCGCTCAGTTGACGCAGAAATTACTGCAAGCCATAGATCAGTTGAAGCTCCGCATACAGAGTTATGGGTGGGCAGGCAGATCCTTGCGCAACTGCCGCAGCCGAGTGCATTCGTCTCGGGTCGGGGCAGCATCTCCGGCAAAATCACGGACATCTTCTCGCTGACGCTTGGGCTTCTAGCGAACTTCGTTATTATCCTTTATATCGAGGATGTGCCCGGTGAGTCAATCGACGTACCGGGTGAGCAGGCCAGCTGAAATACTGGCCGTCAACGCTAGATTGGATATGCACATACCTGGGCAGCCGATCTCATTAGCCGCGGTTCAATCGAAAAGGAGGAACGATTGGCAGGATCAGGTGGGTGGCCTACGTCGCATCGGGCCGGAGGCGCCGGGTGACGACTGCGCGTCGAGGCGCGCCAGCAGGCCAGCCACATCCTGACGCAGCGCGGTAATTTCCGATTGCAAGGCGGCCACGTCGGCCACGGCCGCGCTCGCCGTATCCTGGCCGATGAAATGGCTGGCAATCGTGGCCGTGATGTAGCCAAAGACCGCAAAGGCATAGACCGCCAGCAGCCAGGTCAGGATGCGTCCCTCGGGCGTCTTGGGCCAATATTCCGAGCCCATCGTCGTCACGATCATCGCCGTCCACCAGACAGCTTCGCCGTAGCTGTGAAGCCCCCCGCCCGGCGCAGCCTGGGACAAGCCGGACTCGCGTAGTGCTGCCGGACTCTCGAAGGCATACATGCCGGCCGCGCCGACAAAGGTCACAATTACGGTCACGGCGGCGACGTAACCGGCACCACGTCGCCCGACCGTCCTGCTAACAGCGCCCATGCCGCGGTTGAGCGAGCTCACCACGCGCACCAGCATCAGCGAACGTGTGGCGAGGACGACGCGCAACAGGCGGAGCGCTTGAAAGACACGTACTATGCGCAATGCAGGGACCAGGAGTGAGATCGCTGTGAGCCAATGGGCACGCAGGTAATCGCGCTTGTGGGGTGCGATAACGATCTCCAACACAAAATCCAGCACGAACAGCGCCCAGATGATGTTGCTGGTAATCTGAAGCGTGCGGCTCAAGCCCTGTGTGAAGTCGACGATTAACAGGACGAGCCACACGAACGAGAGCGCGATCATCGGCTTGTCGGTCAGCATGTTGATATGCTCCAGCAGTTCCCAACGCTCTTGTTTCAGGTCACGTTGCTGCTCCATGGATCCCCGATTCGCCATCTCCTGCTCCTTCGCCAAACTGAACCCACAATAATTACAGTCTCACGCAGCGCCTCGCCGGTACCGGCACCGCCTCAGCCGCCAGATCGCAAATCGGGCTTGTTTCGCAGTGCCCACCGGCCAAGAAGTCCGGCTAGTATCGCGCCAGTACTGTCCATGATCAGATCGATGATCGTGTCGTCGAGACCCTTGACGACCTGTACTGCCACGACTTTGTCGGCCAGCCACTCGGTCACTTCCCACAACGCGCCAAGGGCGATGCCAAGGGCGGTGATGATCAGGACAAATAACACCGGATGGTCGGATAAGCCGGTCAGGAGCGGACCAGGTGCGAAGAGCCCGAAAGCCAGGGTAATCGCAAAGATCGTAACAGCATGCGTAATCTCGTCGTAGGGTCCCGACATTTTGAAGAGCGCCCAACCCCACCCCGCTGTGTTGAGTAACGCAGCCACGGCGAGCAAACCTATCACGCTCCAGAATGTTGTTCGATGTGCGTGCCAATTCATCTGTCGTAGTTCCCTCTCGATCCGGCCAGCGTATCTATCTCACCTTTACCAAGCAGTGGCCAACGATCTACTCGATACTTGTTCCACGCAACGCCTAAGTGCTGGTCGCAATCCTGCGCTACCTCTAGGCAGCGCCTGGGCCGTACAAACTCGGGATCCAGTCACCCTACCCCGGCCGGAACCGCTGCGCTCACCATCAAATAACCGGCAGTGATACGCGATGTGTGACGGAGACCGGCGTTCACGCATCGCATATCACGTCACGTGGGCTTGATGCTCGAATCAGGAGTGAGCCGGCTTTTCGGTGTGCGGCCGCTTACCCGGGTCGCGCCAGCTTTGCTCCTCCCCGGCGATCCCGTAATACTCCGCCGCCTTTTGGATATTGGCGAAAGCCAGATCGCGGTGCCGTCCGAGACGTCCTCGACCTGATCGAAGCGCGCAAATGCATTCTTGACGTGCGATGCATCGGTTAGCGGTTCTTTCCGCTGCTTGGGAAAGTCGAGGACGCTGTCAGGCGGTTCCTTGTGTTCCTTGGTACTCAGCTCGCCGTGCTCGGTGTGCGGTTTCCTGGTCGTTTTCTCAGCCAAGTGAAGGGCCCTCCGCTTCGTCGTAGTATGAATGTGCCGCAGCTTCCATGCCACAATGCACCGCAATCATATGGTGCCACGAAGAGAGAGGGCCGCAGGTGAAGCAGGCGTGTGACGAAAAAGAAGGCGAGCGCGAGGAGTGCGTGAACGGCGAGCAGCAGTAGCTCTTCAAACCACGTCGTTTCGCCATCCTGAGCGATTACGTTCACCCTAAACGCGACGGCGGCTATGGCAATCAGTTCGAGCGGGTTGCTGCGATCAGACCGGTCCGCTTTCGAGCGGGCGCCTCGGTGGCGCCCGCTCAAGCTGCCTCTGCCGGAAGGATCATCCGACTTCCCGTCCGGGACACGCCCATCTCGTGCCTCAAAGTGGAGCAGGACCGCTGAGACCTTGATCTTCACCGCCAGCACGTTAGAATTCAGGTCTAGAATTGGCCACTCGTGCTCCGACCCTGTCATCGGCATCGATTCGCGATCGGGGGTTGACGTAGAACGCTTGTTCTACTATAATGTTCGATACCTCCCAAGGTTGTCCGAAAGCAAAATCAGCTCATCAACGATAGAAGGAGTGGTCCGATGGCCGTAACCAGCCGGAACCTACACCAACAAGCTCCGCGCCGGGTCGTCGGCGTGGGTGCATGGAAGCCGTGGCCCGTTCTGCTCGGCCCGTATATGCGGGTGGGCTTGGCTTTGCTGGTGGGGTACATGGTGCTGGCGCTCGTAACGGGCTGGGGCAGGATTTGGCTCGACGATCTGCGTTATGGACGTCCGCGGACGCAGCATCTTACCGGCGTCGTCGGACACAACGAAGGATCAGGAGAGCCGACACATTTTCTCGCCATGAATCTTAATCGGCGCATCGTCGTGATTGAGCTGCCGGGCGGCGATAGCTCGAAGGCACAAATATTACAGGGTCCGTATCTGTTTGGGGCCGACGAGGATTTGACACCTGTAGCTCTGCGGCTGCAAGATATCAATGGCGATGGCAAGAACGATTTGGTCGTGTCCGTGAAACAGGAAGAGATCATCTATATCAATACAGGCGAGAATTTCCGATTGATCAACCCCGACGAACGTAAGCACCTACAGAAGGCACCTTAATGCGCGGCCGCCAATATGCAATTGCGATTGCCGCCATTCTGGTGATCTGGGCGCTGATGCCGGGCCACAACCGGAGTGTGGTCAGCACTGCTCCGGGCCTATCGGGCACCTTCAATGCGCTGGGAGGGGCGCAGGTAGCGGCGGCGATGGCCGCACCTCAGGCCGGTCTTGCGGTGATAGGACCGCCGACCATTACACCGCCGCAGATCGAGCAGGTTCTGGCGGAATATCATTCGCCCGCGGCAGGCCACGGGCAGGAGATTTACGACCTCGGCATAAAATATGGTATAAATCCGGCGATCGCCTTAGCTTTTTTCATCCACGAGTCGGGCGCCGGCTCGAATCCGGCGTGGGCGGGGTGGAAGCCGGATGGCACTACCACCAACAACATCGGGAATATCATCTGTACGCCCGGCTACCGCTGCCATGGCCGCTTTCGCGACTATGCGACCTGGGGCGAAGGTATCGAAGACTG
>JBBSGA010000139.1:0-15010 GCA_038254585.1 Chloroflexales bacterium
GAGCCACTCCTTGCCCCAGCGCTGCGCCGCGCGGCTCTCGGCCGGGATGTCGCCGCCGAGATATTTGTCGGTCAGGAGCCCGGATGCGAGCGGGACGAAAGGGATCATACCCGTGCCGGCGCGCTCGGTCTGTGGCAGGAGGTCCCACTCGATCGTGCGGTTGAGCATGTTGTAGGCCGGCTGATGGATCGTGATCGGCGCCAGTCCCATGCGATCGCAGACGCGCACGGCCTCGGCAAAATGCGCGCCGCTGTAGCTGCTCACGCCGACGTAGAGCGCCTTGCCCTGGCGCACCAGCTGGTCGAGCGCGGCCATCGTCTCCTCCAGGGGTGTCTCCGGGTCGGGCCGGTGGGAGTAGAAGATGTCGAAGTATTCCAGCCCCATGCGCTTGAGCGACTGGTCGCAGCTGGCGATAATGTACTTGCGCGAGCCCCACTCGCCGTAGGGCCCCGGCCACATACGGTATCCGGCCTTGCTGGAGATGATTAATTCGTCCCTGGGCATCTCCTCGATGATCTTGCCGCAGACGATCTCGGCGTTGCCGGGGGGAGTGCCGTAGTTGTTGGCGAGGTCGAAGTGTGTGATGCCGAGGTCGAAGGCGCGAAAGAGGCACTCGCGCGCAACCTCCGGCCCGCGGTAGCCGCCAAAGGTCTCCCAGGCGCCGAGCGAGATCGCGGGAAGCATCAGCCCGCTCCTGCCGCAGCGGCGATATTGCATACGATCATAGCGGTCGGCCGCGAATGTGTCTTCCATGCTTTATCGTCCTTTCCTTGCCCGTAGGTGCGAGCACCTCTAGAGTAGCAGATCTCGGTATCGGGGTTGGAGGCTCCAGCGTTGGAAGCGTGTAGCCGCGGCACTGCAAAAGCGCGTAGGCGTGGGCCTTCCGTACGAGCAGCGCGTCTGCCTCCTCGTGGAGTTGGGTAAGCAATCGGCGACCTTCCGTGGTCAGAGACCGGCCATACTTACCTCGTCAGCTGCATTGGGTGCCTACTTCATCGTAGCACCGGTGTTCTGCGGCTGCAACGTGAAAGCCTATGCTCTTCGCCCATCACTGCCCAGTGGTGCCAGAATCAAGCCCACCGGCGCGGGTAAGGGGTGCTTGGCCTCCGGATTCGTCCATAGGCTGGGCTGCCCTGCGCCGCGAAAAAGGATCCCGCTGAGACGGCGGTAGTGCTTGAGGAAGTCGCCTGCGCCGTCGAGACCTCGGCGCACGAAAAAGAGGTCATCTTTGCGCTCGGCTCGATCCTTGAGTAGCTTGATTGCCGCGGCGACCTCATGCTGCGTGAAGGCCTCGCCGTCGGCGGCAAGCAGCAGAATATTGACTGCGCTTGGCGGCAGCTGCGGAAGCTTGTCGCAGACTGCGTTGACGATTTTGTTGAGCGGGCTCGCCTCCTCGGCGCGCTGCTCCACCATGGACGCACGCAGGCGCTTGACCTCGACGTTGAAGAGGGTGTGCGTCTTGAACGTTACCGTAAAGTCGGGTCCGCGCTGCTTCCCGACGCCGCCCCGCTCGTACTCGAGGGTGAAGCGGCGCTCCTCGAGGAGCAGATACGCGGCCTCGATCTCCGCGAGGAGATCCCGATATCCTTCCGCGTCCCGAATGCCCCGGAGCTTTTTGCGTATCTTGTCCTGGTACGTCGCGGCGAACGCGCGGAAGCGCGGCGACGCGGCGATCCACTCTGCGAACCGAGCGGCAAGTGGATCGCCTGGGTCATCGAAGATGAAGGCCAAGATGCGAACGGCCTGAGCGGGCATACGCGTGACTATCTTTCGGTAACATTTTCAGTCGGCAATTCTCGTTATGCTACGGCCGTGCGCCGCCCCGTGATCGTAGGCCGGATGGTCATATTGAGAATTGCTGATTTTCAGTGGAACCCGCGGCGACGCACCGACGTCTAGACAAGGCGAGGAGGCCGGCATGCATCGACATCTCGTCTGGGCGCTCGTCGCCCTGGTAATCCTTTGTGGCTGTGGAGTGCCGGCCGAGGGCGGAGCGGCGCCAACCCCCTCCATCGTAGCGCACCATCCCGGCGTGGCCGATCTGTGGCGCCATCCACCGGCGCCGATGACGAGCGGCGAGGTGGACGCCTATTTCAGCGGCCTAGGCGGCGCCGTGGGTCCGGGACCGGTGCCCGCGCCCGGCATGGTTGTCTGCCCGGCAGTGATCTGGGACGCGCTGCTGGCGGACCGTCCCTTCCGTCCGTTCCTCCAGATTCTCAACGGCATGGTCAGCAATGCGCTGCCGGACGATGCGCCCTGGCTGATCGCCACGACGCCCGAGCAGCTCCGGCCCGGCAAGATGGTCACGCCCGAGCTCCCGTATCATGCCCGGCTGCGCGGCCACTTCGGCGAGCCGGCCTTCGCCCGCTGCGATCGGACGAGCCGTATCTTCGTGGTCGAGGGCGTGGTGCGGGTCTACGAGCAACAGCCGCCGGATCGGCCCGCGCAGATCGGCATCCTCACGCCGCCAGCCCAGGTTGCCGGTTGGCCGCGCCACCACGACCCGAAGCTGGGCTACGGCCTGCCCTACCCGCCTGATTGGACCGTCGAGCCGCTGGATGCGCCGGATCTGCTCTCGGCCGTCGCGCTGCGTGCTCCCGGCTGGCCCGGCTATCCGGTCGTCGTGCGCGTCCATGACGGCGAGACCCACTACGATCAGTATAACCCGGCGTTGACGCCCCCGCTGCTCCGCGGACTCGGCTTCGGCGTTCTGGATCAGGCCGGGCTTCTCCCGCCCGGCTCCAACGCCAGGCAGACCCTGGCCGGGTACTCCGTCGAGCGCGGCGACGATCCGGCCCACCGCACCGTCGCCGCCCTCTTCAGCGCGCACGGCCGGACCTACGAGCTCGTTCTGCGCTACCCGCTGGGCTTCGACGCGCCCCAGCCGCTGCTGACCGGCTACACGGCGATCGTCGCCGGCTTCCGCCTGGATGCGCCGCCCGCGCCCACGCCGTCCCCGGCCATCAAGCGCTCCGTCGCAGGCACGCTGCTCTCGCGCGATGCGGCCGCGAACTTCGTCGTGAAGCACAACGGTCCTACGACGGTCGTGCTTGACGCGCGTCTGACCTCTGAAGCCGAGGCGCGCGCGCAGGCGACGAGCTGCAAAACCTTCGACGGCCACCCGGACGGCGTCTGGGTCTTCACGGTGCGCGGTCCCTTCGAGGGCATGCCGCGCACCATGCGCCTGCTGCTCGACGCTCGCAGCGGTGAACAGCTCTGCGGCGAGGAGATCGATCTCCGGGAGACACCGCGTCCGGCCCTGCCTCCCGGCGCCACCGAAATGCCGGTGCTGCCGACCGTGACGCCGATTTCGAGAGCTATGCGATGATTGAAGGAACCGACGAGCCTGGATCGGTGTATCAGATGCACATTGACCGTGCGGACAAGCACGAGAGGCCTCCGGCGATCGAATCGAGCGGGAGAACCACGCCATGGGACGCTGTACACGCTTCGTGAAACGACCGGCCAGCACTGCTCTGGCGCTGATTGCCCTCGTTGCCGGCAACACTTTGCTCCAGTCGTGCCAGACGCGCACGGCGCCGGCCGCGCTTGCCGTCCAGCCGGCAGGCTCGCCCGCCTTCGCGTCTGCTGCTCCCGCGGCATCGCCCACTCCGCCGGCCGCCTCGCCTACTCTCTCGACGGCCTCCCCAACTGCACCGCCTACCTCCTCGCAGCAGCCGGCACTGTGGATTTTGGACGGGCGGTATACCCAGGTGGTGGCCGTCGATGCGCAGACGGGGAACGTCCTGAGCCGGAACTTCCACCAGTACCCCGTGAAGGTCACCTCGACCGACGGGCACTGGCAATATGCGCTGGAAACTCCGCCGCGGAAGGATAAGCAGTGGAAGATCGTGATCTCCCAGCTTGACCTGATCCGGGGCGTGATGGCAAAACAGATCGAGCTGGCCGGCCTCGCCACTTCGTCCAAAGACGGGTCCGACGACCTGCCCCGGTCCAGCATGGCTCTCTCCCCGGACAGTCGCCTACTATACGTGACGCAGGCCGGAAAAACCGCCGACCGCTGGATAACCCGCGTCCACATTGTCGATACGGCATCGGCCCGGCCGGCGCCGCCGCTTGACATCTTCGCCGGCGACGTGCAGGACGGGCCGCCGGAGCTGCGCTCAGTAGCGTCCGCCGATGGACGGCGCCTCTTCGTTCTGCAGAACAGCCGGCAGGGCCACGCGGCACAACGCGGGCAGGCGCCGTGGACGACCCGCATTGCGATCCTGAATACCGCCGAGCGCAGAGTCGAGCGCAGCGTCGACGTGCCGGGCGAGATCCAAGCCGACGGCTTCTGGCTGAACGCGGCGCTCTCGCCGGATGGGCGGATGCTCTACCTGATACAGCACATCGTCCGTGGCAACACGATGGAAGGCTACCGCTTCGTGGCCTTCGACACACGGAAGCTCGCGGTCGATCAGACGCGGCATGTCGAGCGTGTCTCCGGTGGCGAGCCTTTCTGTGACCTGTCACGCCTGCGCTTCACGCCCGATGGACGGTATCTCTTCGGGTACTGCTCCCGCGACCCCGACCATCCGCACAGCTATTTCCAGTTCCTCGATACGCGCACGGGCCTCGTCGCCGAAAAGCTGCCGTTCGAGAGCAAGTCCGCGGAGCACATCTTAGGCGAAGGGCTTACCGTGCAGATGATCGCGCCGCCGGACAGCTCCCTGCTCTACGTTGCCAACGTGCAGTCCAAAGAAGTTTCGGTCGTTGATCTCCGGCGGCGTGTGATCGTGCGCTCCACCGTCGTGCGCGACCCTCGACCCGTCTCCGCGCAGCCGTGGCGCTGGCTCGAAGGCTGGTTCGCAAGCACGGCCAGCGCCAAGATGCTCCTGATGCCCGGCGTCGTGCTCAGCGCCGATGGCCGGCGCCTCTACTTCGTCGACGTGGTCGATTTCGAGACCGGCAACGGCATCTGGGGTGTCGATACGAGCTCGCTCACCTCGATCGGCCATTGGCTGGCAGGCAAAGAGATCGCCGGGCTGCAGCTGAGCGCCGACGGCCGCCGGCTCTATGCCGTCAGCCCCAACGATCACACGCTCTACGCGCTGGATGCGTTCGACGGCCAGATCCTGCATGCTTTCGACAAGGTGCTGAGCCAGCCGGCCGGCTTTGCCGCGGCAGCCGAGTAGCACAGAACGAGCAATGCGGAGGACGAAGATGGCAAGCTCCAGACTGGCATGGAAGCAGGTTCAACCCCTTGGTCTCCTGGCACTGGCCGCGCTTGCGCTGAGTAGCTGCGGGCATCCGCCGGGGGTAGCCGGGGGAGCTGCTGCCATGCGCTCGACTGTAGCAGGGTCTGGAGCAGCGCAAAGCTCCCCTGTGCCCCCGGCGCCGCCTCCTACGCTCGCCGTGATGACGGCGACCCCTGTCCCGCCCGGCATGGTCCCCACGATCGTCCCGTCGCAGCTGCTGTCGATCCCCATCGCGAGCGGCCCGAGCGGGAGGCTGCGAGCGCCACACGGCTCTATCTTGCCGCGTTCCAGTCGTACACGGTCAGCGCGGTTGACCCGCGGAGCGGCCATGCCCTGCACGAAATTCCGGTCACCGGCGACCAGGCGGGTATGGCGGTCGCCCCGGACGGCTCCCGCCTGTATCTCATCGACGGCGGGCCGAGCGGCTCATTACGCGTGTTCGACACGTCCACGTGGCAAACGATCCACCAGGAGCCGGTAACCGACCGTGCTCAGCTACTGGGTGGCAATCCCCTATCGCTCTCTGGCGACGGCCGCTGGCTGCAGGTCGAGCATTACAGCTACAGGCGCCGGCAGGGTTGGACCAGTCTGTTCGACACCCGCGCGCTGCAATTCCTGCCGCGTCTCGCGGGCGCCCCCGCGCCGCCACTGCCCGAGCAATGCCGCGAGGAGACGGCTGAACGGTCCGTGCGCCTGGCGGGCCGGCCGGGCCACGCTCGCCTCTACGCCGCTTGTCACGGTTTCGTGGTCGCGCTGCAAGCCGATACGCTGGCGCCCCTATGGCGGGCGCCAGCGCCCACGAGCAGCCGTCCTGCATTCGTCCTTGCGCCCGACGGCAAGCTGTTGTACGGGCTCTACCCACGGGTCGCCGTCAGCTACAACTTCCCGGATGGACACGGCCGCGTCACGGCCGGCGATCTGCTGCTCTCCGTCTGGGAGACCGCTACTGGGCGGTTGGCACAGGAGATCAAGCTGAGCGACCAAGCATCTGTGCCGGCTGCCACCTTTGGGCGCGGGGATGCTGGCTACCTCGGCATTGCCCCCGACGGCGGCCACCTCTACGTCGCCTGGGAGGATCAGCTGTGGCGGCTCGCAGCCGAGTCACTGCGGGTGGCGGGCGAACTGACCTTACCGGCTCCCGTGGACGGCATGGCCCTCAGCGTGAACGGCCGTGAGCTTTACCTGTTGCCGGCCACGGCCGGCGATCTGCAGAGGCACATTCATGGCCTTTGGACCGTCGACACGACCTCGCTCAAGCTGGCGCGCCACGCCTCCGACTGGCCGCGGCTCGTCGAGCCCTTCATGTTCGCCGCTCCCGCGCCGCGCTAGCCATCGACGCCGGAAGCCCATGGCCTGAAGGCAGGAATTGCGACCCCCCAACTGTGAAGTCGCGGCCTCCTACGCCGGCCTCACCGCGCCACCTTCTGCAGCCCACCGAGATTCATGAGGATCGCGTCGAGCTCGTCGGCGGGACCGCCGTGCTGGAGGAAGAGCAGCGAGCCGTCGATCTCGACCGCCGCCCACTGGCGCGACGCATCTTCGGCGCGCATGACCCAGACGTCGTGCTCCGTGCCGCCGATCCGCAGCGTGAGCTTTTCGCTCGTGCGCCACTCGGGCGGCCGCTGCTGGAAGAGCGGGCGCAGCGTGGCGGCGGGACCCTGCAGCAGCGTCAGGTTCCCGCGCTGCGTGGCGTAGGAGAGCTCGACGGCCAGGCCCGCGAGCAGCATTTGGTCGTTGGCTGGTCCGCGTGCATCGGGATCGGGCCGGTCGGGCGGGATACGCGCCGCCCGGAAGGAGAGCAGCTCTGGGCTGCCGCGCCAGCTCCAGACCGGAAACGCCACGGCGCGGGCGGTATCCGTGATCGAGGTCGTGACCGTCGCGCCAAGGGGCCCCGTTCGGAGAAATGCAGGCATCGTGGCGTCGATCTGCCGTGCATCGGCCGGCGGCGTGAAGCTGAAGGCGGCTGGCGGCGCGGAGCTAACCCAGGTGTCCGTCTCGACCACCGTGCGCTCTAACAGCACCCGGCGCGTCAGGCCGGCCGTGGTCGAGAGCGCCGGAGCCTGCGCGATGCCCAGCGTCTCGCTCTGGCGTAGCCGTCCATCCGGCCCGAACTCGAGGCGCAGGGTCACCGTCGTTGGCTCGACGTCCAGCAGCCAGGGCTCCTGGCCCGAGGCGGTGCCGGCACGCTGCACGTCGGGCAGGTAGGCAAGGCTCGTCTGGTCCAGCGGCTGGCTCGTCTCAGCGGTCGTCGATCCGTCCGGCAAGCGGTGGACGGACCACGCGTAGCGTAGCAGCTGGGCGACGATCGGATCGGGCGGGATCCAGTCATCTTCCGCCGTCGTCTCGTAGCTAACCGCGTTGTCGAGCGCCCGGTAGGTGCTCCGGCGCTGCTCAGTGGTCCACATCTTTTCGATCAGCTGTCCGTCGCGGCCGGTCGTCGCGCGGCTCGTTCGTGTGTAGCGCGTCCCGCTCGGGTCGACCTCGCTCCAGCTCTCGCTGCGCTGCGTCGCCGGCTGCGCGCTCTCGGGCAGATGGTAGGGATCGGCGAGCGCGGCCAGGAACGGCGCCCGGCGGCGCGTCGTGACCTCCACCTGGTGGCGTATCCCTCCCGGGCGGGGCGCGGATGCGCTGCCGATGCGAGCCAGCAGATCGCGCATGTCCGGATCGAGCGGCAGGGGCTCATAGAAGAGCGCCGCTGTACGCGACCAGTCGTCGAGCCGCAGCGGTCGGGCTGTGGCGAGCAGCGCCTGCAGCTCATCGTGGTTCCATCCTTCGGCCCAGGCGCGAAAGCCCACGTTGCCGGGTGCGGCAGCATACCGATCATTCCGGGTCTGGTAGAGCCCCGCGATCGCGGCGAAGACGCCAAACGCCTGCTGGTCGATCTGCACGTGCCACGGGCCGGCTCGGCTCGTGCCAACGGTATTTGCAGCGAGATCGGCTTGCGGCCAGAAGACGAGCCGCTTGCCTGCACCAAGATAGATCAGCTGCGTCGCATCCGGCGCCATGAAGTCGACGGCACCGTTCGGAGCAATGCCGCGGTCGCGCGAGCCGACGAGCATGGCGTGGTCGACGCCGGCCGGGACGACCGGCAGACCGATCACTATGGTGCGGCTGTAGATCGGCACAAGAGTGCGCGGGATGCTCAAGGCCTGCTCGGCACCTGCGAGCGGGCAGGCCCGGTCGATGATCGGCAGCGCGCGCTCCACGTCACGCGGCGCGTTCGCCGCCGGGAATGTGGAGAGGAGGCCTGCCAGCAGCGCCTTTTGCGGCTCGACGCTTTCGCTAAGCAGGAGCCGCCAGGGCACACGCAGGTCGATCCTGCCGTTGTCGGGCCGCAGCTCGCGCACCTCCTGCAGCGCGAAGGTCGACGGATCGAGGCGCAGCAGCAGCGTTCCGCTGATCTCGCGCCCTGCCGCGGAGAGTGTCAGCGTCCCCGTGATGCCGCCGGCGCGGCCGGTCGAGTAGAGCGTCTCGGCGCGCGCCGCGAGGTCGAGGTAGCGTTTGCCGAGCGCCCACACGCCGCTTTGCCAGCGTGCCGCCCGCATGCGGGCTTGTTCGGCGACGTCGACGGGCCAGCTGTTCACTTCGAGCGTATGTGAAGCAACACCCTCTTTCGGCAGCGGGCCGCAGAACGCAGGCGTCGACTGGCTGTAGTAGCGCAGGCGATCCTGCCCATCGCCCGCCTGCCACTCTTCGACGATTGTGCCGTTCAGGAGCTGCATGCGATGCCGCGCCGGCTGCTGCACGTCGACCCATTCGTCGGCCTGGAGCGTGCGCTGCGGATCGTCCGGCGCAAGCTGCCAGCGGCGGTGGACGATCCCACTGCCGGCGGGCAGGGCATCGAAGGCGGCCCACGCACGGTCGATAAGCTCCCGTGGCGCAGGGGCGACCGCGTGCGGGAGGTCAAGGCGGGCGTTCGCCGGACGACGCGGCCAGATGAGCGCGCCCAGTGCGGTCAGGACTACCACCATCAGGCCGAGACGCAAGAGCAGAGGCGCGGAGGCGGCCAGCCCTGCCTCCCGCGGCCCGTCGCACTCAAGCGCGGCCTCGAGCGCTCTACCGGATGCCGGAGGCAGCGCGCGGTCGCCCACGGCGGCGCTGAGCTGGGCCGCCAGGTCCGCCTCGGACGCTTCCCAGCGCGGGAGGGTCGCGCGGCACGTGGGACAGCTCCGCAGGTGGTCGCGCGCTGCGCCAGGATCGTCCAGCCGCGCGGCCAGGCACGCTCGGCACGCGCCGGTCAAGTCCAGCCGATCGCCGCCGGTCGCCGCGACCCCGTCGAGCAGCAGCGTGCGCACGTCGTCCATGGGCCGCGCCAGCGCAGCGGCGATCATCTCCGCGGGCCAACCGCGCAGGAGGCGCAGCCCAAGCGCCAGCCGCATCACGGGTGGAAGCTTCCAGAAGCGAGGCGGCAGCGGCGCGAGCGGACGCGGCCGGCGCAATCGGAAGCGCGGCAGCGACGGAAGCCCCTGGATCAGCTGCACCTCGACCCGGTCGTCGAGCTCAGCTACCGTCCAATCGACGCGCGTAAATGCGGCGACGACGGCATGCGAGGCCCGCTCCGGATCGGGATCGCGAAGCAGCGCGCTCCGGTAGATCGCATCGGCGTAGCGGATACGCGCACGGTCGGCGATGTGCGCTGCGCTCATATCAGATCATTCTAGCGCGGCGACCGCGCTAGCGCTCGCTGCGCGCCGGGCAAGCGCCTGCCGCTCCTCCATCGAGCACCCCTTCACGCGGCCGCTATGAGCCGCCGCTACCTATAATACCCGCGAGCCGGCGCGGAGGTTCCGGCCGAAAAGCAGCATTCAGAGAAGCTCAAGTGGACCCGTAGATTGAGACCGCGAGGTGGGATAAGAAGGGTACATTGTGCGTCGCCGCCCGGCCATCCAGCTTTCGTTTAGCGCAGCGACTCGGCGATGCGAATCATCTCCTCGACGTTGAGCCCAAGCTGGGAGTACGACAGCATATAGGTGAAGCCGCCGGCCGCCCACGATAGATTGCCATAGTCCGCCGTCTCGTCCCAGCGGAGGTCTTTCGCATCTCCTGCGTGCGTTTGTTGCCAGGCGCCATGGACATAGGTTGCCGGTCGCCCGTTGATCGTGACGGCCCGCGCGGCTGAAGCAGGAAAGGCGTAGCCTCCCGACACGTTGCCTTGTGTGACCTGGAGGAACACCCCTTGCGGTGACTCGGGCCGCGGCCGGTAAAAGATCATCACCTGCAGTGGTGCTTGGGCGTGTGCCCGATCGTTCGTCCGGCCGGTCGACGGCGCACGCCCGATCATAGCTCCCTGGAGCTGTAGCCCGTTAGGTCGCCATGTCAGGAGCGGAATATGGAATGGAACCTGCCGCTGCGCCTCCGCCAAGCTGATCGGGCGGATCCGCTCTGCTACTCCCGTCTGCACCGCCGACGACGGCACCGGCCGCTCGGCCTCTGGCCACGGCATGAGCACCATCCCAAAGCGTTGGAGCGCATGCCGGACCATCGCCTCGGCGCGGGGAACCGTGGCGACCGCGATCCACGCCAGCGCAGGGAGGACAATACAGAGCACTAGCAGTGACCCCACCGACGCGTGCGAACGGCCGGATCGAGGGAAGAGCCGCGGCCATAGGGCCCCTCGCTCAGGCTGCCGGGCGTGGGCTTCGAGCTGGGCGCGGACAGCAGGCCAGAGGTCGAGGTCGGCCGGCAGCTCGTGTTTGACAAACTCGTTCAATATCTGCCGGGGATCGTGCTGGTTCATCCATTGCTCTCCTTGTGGCTTCGGGCGTGCGGCGAAGGGAAGTTGCCGGCACTCTGCACCAGTTATTCCTCCGAGTCAGACCCCGCCGTGGTTATGCGGAGTGGGCTCAGCAGCCGGCGCAGATGCTCGCGCCCGGCATGCAGGCGCGACTTAATCGTGCCGGGTGGACATGCCTGGGCAGCGGCCATCTCGGCCTCGCTGAACCCCAGGTAGTAGCGCTGCACAATCAGAGTCCGCTGTGGCAGCGAGAGCTGCTGGAGCGCGGCGCGGACTACCGCGTGGGTCTCGGCGCGCTCCAGTAGTATGGCCGGATCACCGCCCGCACCGGCAGGGAGCTGCTTGGGATTGTCGCCGTCGCTTCCCGCCGGCTCCTCCAGCGAGATGTGGCGCTTGGCACGAGTCGTTGCTTTCTTTGCGTCGTTAACCACGCTCTGGAGAAACCACGGGCCGAAGGGCCGGCCGGAGTGGAACTGGTCGATGCGCTCGTACACCCGCAGGAAAGCCGTCTGGACGATGTCTTGCGCTAGGTCAGGATCGCAGGTAATCAGCAGGGCCGCGCCGACCGCCCGCCGCTGGTACGTGTGCACGAGCGTTTCCAGCCCGCTGATGTCGCCGGCTTTAAGGCGGGCAATCGCCTGCCACTCCTCCATCGAGCACCCCTTCGCATGGTCGCTGTCGTTAATATCCGCGAGCAGCACAAAAGGTTCAAACGAAAACAGCAATCGAAGGAAACGTGGGTGAAAGATTTGCGCAGCTCGTGCATTGTATAACGACCAACGCGCGGTGCGTAGCGTAGAAAGGCTGGTATGACCCAGACGGACGAGCGCGAGCTGGTCGCGCAGGCTCAGCACGATCCGCATGCCTTTGGCCTGCTCTACGACCGCTACGTCGATCGCATCTATGCGTTCGCATATCGCCAGGCGGGCGACGAGGCGCTGGCCGCCGACATAACCTCCGCTACCTTCGAGCAGGCGCTGCGCCATCTCCGGGACTATCGCTGGCAGGGATCGAGCTTCGGCGCCTGGCTGTACCGCATCGCGCGCAACGAGCTGCTCCAGCACTACCGGCGGGAGCGTTTCCTGCGGCCCCTGACCTGCTGGCATGCCGGAGATGCCGTGGTCGAGCGGGTCGTCGAAACGGCCGAGCAGCGGGACGAGCTGCACTGTGCGCTCGCCCGTCTCTCCCGGCCGGATCGCGAGGTGCTGGCGCTGCGCTTCTTCGAGGAGCTTTCAAGTAGGGAGGTGGCGGTGGTTTTAGGTATCTCGACCGCGCAGGTCTACCTCCGTGTGCATCGCGCGCTGCGCCGCCTGCGCAAACAGTTCGAAGCAATGGAGCTGCAAGGAGCGATCAATGTTCCGGAATAATGTCGAGCGCAGGCCACGTAGACCGGAGGGCGACAGACAGGATGATCGTCATCGCCATCTCCCGGCACGTCTGCACGCGGCCAGACCGCGACCCGCCAGTCCATCAACCAGCTTTCGCGCCGAGCTGCGCGCCCGGCTGCTGGCGCAGTACGAACAGCCGCGCCGCGGGGGCATCCCGTGGCGCCGCCCCGCCACGTTGCTTTCGCTCGCAACGCTGTCGGCGCTGCTCATCTGTCTGGGTTTGATGCTCGTGCGCCCAGCGCCGCTGTCGGCCGCCGAAATCGTGCAGCGTGCGACCGCCGCACGCACGGTGCAGGTCGGCGATGCCGATGTGATCTACGACCGCTTTCGTGTCACGATGCCCGGTGGACCCTTGCGCGAGGCAGTCGTGGAAAAATGGCAGTCGCCCGACAAGCTGCGCTTTCGCTACCAGCTGAGCGGCGCCGATGGCGCGCTGCTCTACTTCGTCCAGCGCAACGGCGACCGGCTCTGGCGGTCGATCCATACCGGACCCGTCGGCTCGGCGCCGGTCACCGAAGTCTATCAGGGCAAGCTGGAAGATAGCGCGGCCACGTCGCCGGACGATCTGGCCTTCTCGATCGGGCTGAGCCTGCTCCATCCCGTCTGGGGGCACAAACTCCAGTGCGAGGATCTCCAGTGCCTGCTCCAACAGCGGCACGGCGTGGCGCGGCTCCTCCCGCGGCAACGTTTGCCCGGCGGCCGGACGGTCCACGTCGTGCAGATCCATTACCGGAAGCAGGCTGCCGGCGAGCCGGCGCTTACCCTGACCGTCAAGGTGGATGCGCACAGCTATGCGCTGGTGGAGGTCGTCGAGGAACGCGATGGGCAGCCGGATCTGAGCCTGACCCACTTCGAGCGCCGGGCCGTACCCGCGCCGGCCGTCCCGCCGGGCCTCTTTACCGCGCTGCCCCCGGGCGTGAAGGTGGCGAACGGCACATTTGTCATCCCGCGCACGAATGCCATGGCGGACCGCGTCGGGATCACATCGGCATCCATTCCGCCGGGCACTGTCCTGCCGGAGCAGGCCGTGATCGACGTCGAGGTGGGCTACGAGCTGGTGACTGCGCCGAAGGCAACCTTGCGTGTTGGGTACGGAGCGGCGAGGCAATGGATCTTCGTGCAGCAGATGGAGGTAACCGCGACCGACAAGCCCGGCGTGGCTCACGTACGCCTGCGCCTCGATACTGCCGGCCTTCGGGATCTGTTGACGAGCCGGGAAGTGCAGTTGGCGGCGTCCCTGGACCTTTCAGATGGTCCCCAAAGCTTCCGCGTGCTGGGCCGTGCCGTCTCCGAGCACTATCGCTACTTGCTCCCCGAGGGACCGCGCCGGATCCCCCAGATCGAGCCGATTCCCATGGTACCCTTTCCGACGACCGGCCACGTCGCATCCATCCACACAATTTGTGCAGGTAGGTATTGCGCAACCGGCTCTTCAAGCAGACCTGGGCATGAAGTCCGCACTCTGGACATGAAGGAGCCGGAGCGCCGCGCCGCGCTCCACTTCTTTGGGCCGCGCGACACCTATTGATTGCGCATGCGCCGACATCGTCTGGTAGTGCTGGACTACGACTTTTGATCAGCCGCCCAATCTCGCTGCCGGCTGGCACGGTGATTCGCTTCACTTCGTCGTGCATTGGCCTCACCTTGTCACGTTGAGCTTATCACAGCATACGTTCCTCCCTTACGGTTCATCACTCATGTCGTCAAGGCCGAGCGCAAACTCGATGGCGGCCCACACATCCTGCATGCGTCGCGATGGAAGATGCGTCACACACGCTCCCAACTGATCCTTCGGCACGGTTTGCATGCGATCGAGGTTGGCTGCGCACTCCTCGGCCATACCATCATCACGAGCCAGCAGGACGTACGACGGCACGTCCCGGATCGTAGTCGTGATCGGCGCAACTGTCACACTATTCAGGGACGGAATAACGGAGTTCCGAGTGACGATCAATACCGGGCGGCGCTTGTCGGGCGTACGGAAGGTGTAGAGGTAGACGTCGCCCTGCTCCGTCTAGTCCTCCCAGCTCTGTTCGGGGAGCCATTCCTCGACCTCGTCGCGGGTCTGGGGTCGCGAGGTATAGCCGTGGCGGTGCTGCTCCTCCAGAGCTGCGGTGCGGTGCCGTTTGAGCGCACGCTGGGCAGCCTCGCGAAAAAAGGCAGAACGATTGGTCTGTAGCTCCGCCGTCAGGCGGTCGACTTGATCGAGGAGCGGTTCGTCAATGGTAATCTGAATGGTCTTCATGCGGCGTCCTTGTGGATAATAATGTGGACTCTAATCCATGCCAGCCTTGAGATCAAGCATCCGGCGAGAACATCTCACAAGAAAGGTAACTTCTTTCCCCGGCACCGCAACAGATCCCCATAATGCATCACCACGACGATACGCAAGATGACGCGACACTCGTCGCACACGTGCTCGCGGGCGAGCGTGAGGCGTTCACGCCGCTGCTGCTGCGCTACTACGCCAGTGTCGTGTGGCTGTGTCGGCAGCTCCTCGGCTCTGCCGTGGAGGCGCAGGACGTGGCCCAGGAGGCAGCGCTCCAGGCCTTCCTGGGGCTGGCGCACCTGCGCGAGCCCGGACGCTTCGGCGCGTGGCTGCACGCGATCGCCGCGAACCTGGCCCGCATGGCCCTGCGCCACCGACGTGTGCTCTCGCTCGACGCCCTGGGCGACGCCGCGCCGCC
>JBBSGA010000140.1:0-14974 GCA_038254585.1 Chloroflexales bacterium
CGCGACCTAGCGGCGTTGTGCAGGCAGGTGGCGGCAGCGAAGCCGCGGCTGCCGGATGGGAGACAGCTCATTTTCACGACGTGTGGAACAAGCAGTCTCACTTCAGATGACCCCCGGGAACCGCTGGCGTGAGACCCTGCCCGAGTATCGGCTTTCTGACGGTTTGTCACAGCATCTCATCCACGGCTACGCTCTGCGCGACTATATCGGCTCCGGCAGCTTTGGCACGGTCTATCGCGCCGAACAGCCGGGACTCGGGCGCGACGTGGCCATCAAGATCCTGCGACCCGAGTACGCCAATCATCCGGACTTCATCCGGCGCTTCGAGGCGGAAGCCCAACTGGTAGCCCGGCTGGAACATCCGCACATCGTGCCGCTGTACGATTTCTGGCGTGAGCCGAGTGGCACGTACTTGGTCATGCGCTACGTCAGTGGAGGGAATCTAGGGCAGGCACTAGCACGCGGTCCGTGGTCGCTCGATCGGAGCGCCCGGCTGCTCGACCGAGTCGGAGCGGCGCTGGCGGTTGCCCACCGGCACGGCGTCGTACATCGCGACGTGAAGCCGGCCAATATCCTCCTGGACGAGGACGGGAATGCGTACCTCGCCGACTTCGGCATCGCGAAGAACCTAGGCGCGCCGTTTGCTGCCAAGCCGGCACCAGCCGGCGACGAGCGCGGCACGCCGGAGTATCTGGCGCCCGAGCAGCTATGCGAGGAGCCGGTTACCCTGCAGAGCGATCTCTATAGTTTGGGTGTTGTGCTCTACGAGATGCTGGCCGGCGCTCATCCTTTTGCCGATCTTCCTGCCGGCGAGCGTCTCAGACGCCAGCTCCAGGAGCGGCTGCCTCCACTGCACACGCGCCGCGCCGACGTGCCCGAGGCCCTGGATCGTGTCATCCAACGCGCCACGGCCAAGCAGCCTACCGCCCGCTACCCCGACGCGCTGAGCCTCGTCGCCGACATCCAGGAAGTATTATCGCCGACAGCTGCAGCCGCTGGGCCACAGTTGTCAGACCCTTCCGCGACACCGGAGACATACCTCAGCGGAACCAGTGACCGGGCTACGCTGAGGTATGCAGCCGCCCAGGTTCTAGAGAACCCCTATAAAGGCCTGCGGGCATTCCAGGAGGCCGACGAAGCAAGCTTTTTCGGGCGTACGGCGCTGATCCAACGGCTGCTAACACGCCTCGCAGACGATGCCACGCCGGTCCGCTTCTTGGCCGTGGTAGGACCGAGCGGCAGCGGCAAGTCGTCGGTGGTCCGGGCCGGACTGATTCCGGCCCTGCGCCGCGGTGCGCTGCCACACTCGGACCGCTGGTTTGTGGCCGACATGCTGCCGGGCGCGCATCCGCTGGAGGAGCTGGAGGCGGCGTTGCTGCGCGTGGCCGTCAACCCACCTCCGAGCCTGCTCGAACAACTCGCCACGGATGAGCGCGGCCTTCTGCGCGCAATAAAGCGGGTGCTGCCGACCGATGAGCAGACTGAGCTGGTGCTGCTGATCGACCAATTTGAGGAGATCTTTACACTGGTGGCGGACGAAGCGACCCGGATGCACTTTCTAAATAGCCTGCTGGTCGCCGTGACCGCCCCGCGCTCGCGGCTGCGGCTGATCGTGACGCTGCGCGCCGACTTCTACGACCGCCCGCTGCTCTATCCGGGCTTCAGCGAGCTGGTCAGGGAGTATACCGAGGTGGTCACGCCGCTGACGCAGACGGAGCTGCAGCAGGCGATTACCGGCCCGGCGGCGCGTGCCGGCGTCACGCTGGAGCCGGCGCTGGTCGCGGCAATCCTACGAGACGTAGCAGCACAGCCGGGCACGCTGCCGCTACTGCAATATGCCCTGACCGAGCCCTTCGAGTGGCGCCAGGGACATCTCCTGACGCTCGACGCCTACCAGTCCACCGGTGGCGTGCCGGGCGCGTTGGCCCGCCGTGCCGACGACATCTATAACGGGCTGGATGGAGCCGATCACGAAGCGGCCCGGCAGCTCTTCCTACGCCTTGTGATGGTGGACGAAGGAAGCGAGGACACCCGGCGCCGCGTGCCACAGGCCGAACTGGAACATCTGAGCACGCCCGAAACCAGGCTCTCCGGGGATGAGCATCCCGAGACTACTCCCGAGTTTGGTGGCATTCCGGCAGTGATCGACGCCTACGCTCGCTACCGACTGCTGACGTTCGACCGCGACCCGGTAACCCGCGCCCCTACGGTCGAGGTGGCGCACGAGGCGTTGATCCGCACCTGGGACCGGCTGCGCGGCTGGCTGGACGAGAGCCGGGCCGACCTGCGCGTCCAACGCCGCCTCGCTGCGGCCGCCGCCGAGTGGGCCTCGGGGGATCGCGATCCCAGCTTCCTGGCGACCGGCGCACGGCTGGCGCAATTCGAGGGACTGGCAGACGAGACGGACCTGGCCTTGAGTACCGGCGAGCAGGCCTATCTTGCCGCCAGCAGCGCCGAACGTGACCGGCAGGTGAGGGAGGAGCGCGCGCGGCAGGCGACGTTGGCGGCGAACCTGCGCCGCTCCGAGGCGCTCCGGCTGGCAGCCGAGGCGACCGTGCTGCTCCAGGCCGGCGGCAAGGCCGAGCTGATCGCGCTCCTCAGCATCCGGTCGATGACCACCGCCTATACGCCCCAGGGAGATGCTGCCCTTGCGGGAGCGGTGACGATGGATTATCCCGTACGGATTTTCGACTGCCACGGCGGCGTGACGAGCGTAGCATTTTCGCCCGACGGCCAATCGCTGCTCATCGCGGCCGGCAGCACGGCGCAACTCTGGGATCTCAGGACAGGAACCTTGCTGCGCACGTTCGCGGGCCACACCGACATCATCTGCCAGGTGAGATTTTCGCCCGATGGCCGATCGCTGCTCACGAGTAGCAATGACGCGACCGTGCGGCTGTGGGATGTCCAGACCGGCCAGGAACTGCGCATCTTTGCGGGCCACACGGCCGCGATCCTGCCGGCTGTGTTCTCACCGGATGGGAGCCACGTGCTCAGCGGCAGCGACGATACGACCGCACGGTTGTGGGATGTCGAGACCGGCCGGGAGCTGCACCGGTTTACCGGCCACACGGCGCCGGTGGTCGGGGTAGCGTACACACCCGACGGCCGGCACGTGGCTACAAGCAGCTTTGATGCAACGGCTCGGCTGTGGGACGTGGCAACCGGGGCCGAAGTACTCCGCCTGATCGGCCATACAGCGGTGGTCCAATGTATTGCCTATGCGCCTGACGGATCGTCAGTAGTCACCGGCAGTTACGACAAGACCGCGCGGCTGTGGGACGTCCGGACGGGTGACGAGCTACGCCAATTCATAGGCCATGGCGAATATCTCAAGTACGTTGCCTTCTCGCCGGACGGCAGGACTGTCTTGACCGGCAGCGACGACGGCACGGCACGACTATGGGACGTGCAGACCGGTGTTGAGCGCCACCGCTTCGTCGGCCACACCAGCTTCGTGTTCGGCGTCGCCTTCTCGCCGGATGGAGCGTTTATCGCCACGGGCAGCGGAGATGGGACGGCGCGCCTGTGGAGCGCGCAGCCCCACATCCAGTATCCGCAGTTCGCCGGCCACCGTGATGGAGTTACGAGTGTAGCTCTCTCACTCGACGGCAAGTTTGTCCTCACGGGCGGTTACGACAAGACGGCGCGGCTTTCGGACGCGCGAACCGGGGCTGTCCTACGTACGTTCGTTGGCCATTCCGACATGGTGCGTCGGGTGGTGTTTTCGCCCGACGGGCGGCATGTGCTAACGGCAAGTAACGATAAAACGGCGCGACTATGGGATGTGGAGACCGAGGCGACCATACACGTCTTTGCCGGCCACAGAGCGGCTCTAAATTCCGTCGCATTTTCATCCGACGGAAAAATAGTGGTCACAGCCAGTTACGACAAGACGGCACGGTTGTGGGACGCACAGACCGGCGTAGTCCTCCAAAACTACACCGGCCACACGGAACAGATTTTTGACGTGGCGTTCTCACCGGATGGACGCCGGGTCGTTACGGGCAGCGTCGACGGCACCACCCGCCTCTGGGATACGGAGACGGCCACGTTGCTCCACGTCTTCCCGACCGGCGCGGCCAGCGTCGCCTGCACCGTCGACGGCTTGGTCGTGCTCACCGGTGACTGGGGCGGCAACCTGCGCCTCTGGGATCTCCACTCCGGCACCGAGCTGCGCTGTTTCACTGGCCATACCGCCTCGATCTGGCAAATCGTCTGCTCGCCCGACGGCCGCTACGTGCTCACCGCGAGTGGCGACCAGACGGCACGCCTGTGGGATGCTACCACCGGCGCGGAGCTGCGGCGCTTTGCCGGCCATAGCGGGACGGTCTACAGCGTGGCGCTTTCGCCGGATGGCCGGCAGGTGCTGACGGGCAGCAGCGATGGGACCGCACGGCTGTGGGATGTCGACTACCACGAGACGATGCGGTATCTCTGCGGACGGCTGCTGCGGGACTTCGACGAGCATGAGCGGGAGCAGTACGGTATCCCGGACGATGCGCCGACGTGCCCGGATTGCCCCGCCGCATGATGCAGGATAAGATTTTGATCTACCCACATTTACACTGGCGGTCCTCAACGAGGCGCCGCTGTGGCATGGCATGCCCTTATACTATAGTTACCCTAGACGAAACTAACCTCGGAGCGGAGTATGCCACTCACAATTGACTTGCCACCGCAGCTCCGTCAGGAGTTGGAAGACGAAGCACAGCAGGAAGGTGTGTCGGTAGTCGATCACGCGACGCTATTGTTATACCTGGTGGTAGCACTGCTCCATGAGCCCAAGGAGACCCCGTTTCAACACGCCGTCGAGCTGTTCCTCTCACAGCATTCGCTTGATGCCGATCTCATAGCGACGGTGTTCGAGGAGCTTGTCCGGCAGTGTCTCACCGTCCAGCAAGAAGACAAAAGCCCGTTCGCGTCGCATGCGGAGGCTGATCCACTCGCGAGAGATAGTGTGGGTGAAAGCCTGCGAACATGGCGCAGCGGGTATGTCCATCGAGCGCTGATGGGGCAGGCAGAAGGAACATCATCGCGAGAGATGCCGGGCGATCTCGTTTCTACGTCGCCAATAGCCCAATCGCCAGGGCAGGCAAGACGGCGACCAACGGCAATGGGCAAGTATGCGTTTGTTCCCGGTAGCAGCGACGATTTTGCGCGTGAAAAGCAGGACGAGATTGCGCGCGAGGATCGGCGCCTCAGGTGAATCACGTGCTGGATGCCTGCGCCATGCTGGCTTACCTCAAAGGGGAAACCGGCGCAAGCGTGGTCGAGGCCCTGCTTCGTGGTCCGGCGGAGACTTGCTACGCGCACGCGGTTAACCTGTGTGAGGTCTACTATGACTTCCTGCGGCGTACTGATGCACGAACGGCTGAGCACGCGATTGCCGACCTGCTCACCGACGGCGTGATCGAGCGACAAGATATGGGCAGACGCTTCTGGCGCCGGGTTGGACAACTGAAGGCACGGGGCGGCATCGCGCTCGCGGACTGTTTTTGCATCGCGCTCGCCCAGCAGCTTTCGGGGGAGGTCGTGACCTCCGACCACCACGAGTTCGATCCGCTCGTACCGCTTGGCGTCTGCCCGATCAACTTCATCCGCTAGCATAGCTACTCGGGCGTTGCTGCCGCAGGCCGAAGCCTTCGGGGTGAGCTACCTGCCGAGCCGGAACTTTCACGGCGGCGGGCAGCGGCATCTGCGCCTGGCGTTCAGCCTGCTTGTGCCCGGCGAGCTGGAAGAGGACGCGCGCAGGCTGCCACCGGCGCCGTCGTCCAGACCTACACCGGTCATACTCAACAGATATTCGACGTGGCGTTCTCGCCGGATGGCCGGCTCGTGCTCACCACTAGCGCGGCGAGAAGAAGGCCAACCATCAACAGAGAGTTGCGATTCATCGAAACCTCCCCGAAAACAGGGGATCGGGATCTGCCAGCGGCGACGATGTACGCCCTATTCCATAAATGCGCGGTCGCGACGTTTTCTCATACTGCTTGACAAGAGCAGCTTTTCCGTTCCAAACTGGCCTGCTCGAGGCGAGCAGAAGGTATGCAAGAGACGGAACAGTTCACGTACCAGCGCATGCTCAACGCACGGTAGCGCAATTCGAGGATAGGCTGATCTTGCGTGACGTAGCGCGCATACATACGACCAAGAATGGAGCCGACATGACTGAACGCATTGGATTCATCGGCCTCGGGCTCATGGGCAAACCGATGGCGCTGAATCTCCTCAAGGCCGGCTACGCCGTGACGGTTCACAATCGAAGCCGGCCTCCGGTCGACGAGCTGGCAGCCGAAGGAGCAACTGCCGCCGACGGGCCGCGCCAGGTGGCCGAGCAAAGCGACGTCGTGATTACGATCGTGCCCGATTCGCCCGACGTCGAGGCAGTGGTCCTGGGGGCAGGTGGGGTGCTCGAAGGCGCGCGCGAAGGCAATCTAATTATCGACATGAGCACGATCGCGCCCGGCGCGGCCAAACGCATCGCGGCGGCCGCCGGCGAACGCGGGGTTCACATGCTTGACGCGCCGGTAAGCGGCGGCGATAAAGGCGCGATCGCGGGCACGCTGTCGATTATGGTAGGAGGCAATCGGGAAGATTTCGAGCGCGCCATGCCGATCTTCGAGGTGCTCGGCAAGACGATCACCTACTGCGGCCCGAGCGGGGCCGGCCAGACGGTCAAGGCGTGCAACCAGATCGTCGTCGCGCTGGTGATCGAGGCGATCTCAGAGGCACTCGTGCTCGGCTCCAAGGCTGGCGTCGACCCGCTGACCGTGGTCAAGGTGTTGTCGGGAGGTATGGCCCAGACACGAGTGATGGACCTGCGCGGCGAGACGATGATCCAGCACGTCTTCGAGCCCGGCTTCAAGGCCAGGATGCATTTGAAGGACCTCGGGATCGTCCTGCAGACGGCGCGCGAAAACGGAGTGGCTCTACCGGGCGCCGCAATGGTGGAGCAGCTCTTTACCAGTCTGATCGAAAGCGGCAAAGGCGAAGCGGATAATTCGTCGCTGCTAACCGTGCTCGAAGCGCTGTCGCATCATGAGGTTGGGAACAAAGCGTAGAACGTCTCGAGGGCCGACCGGGAGCAGCACGCTGCTCCCGGCTTTGCGCTGAACAAGAGCTACAACTGAGCTTGCCACGTGGTTAAGCTTGCGCAACCAGCGCTCAGCAAGCATTCGAGCCGTCGGTCCGATATCTGTCACGGCATCCTTGGGGGTCGCCTCCTAAAAACTGGCTTACGCGCGGCACGCTCCCTCCGCCATTTGCTTCTACATTACGCCACGGCCTCCAAGACATACGGCACGGTCTGTGGTCCCTCAGGCAGCACGGCGACCCGCGCCCGCGGACCTATTCCGGACAGGATCTCCGCGAGGGTCACCTCGATATCAGCCGTAGGCGTCAGCATTGCGTTGCGGATGGTCTCAGGGTCGAGCGAGGAGTAGAGGTAGACCTCGGCTTTGCGCTGCACGAGCGCCTGCGACTGGGCCTGCCACTGGTCGTAGAGCGCGAAGCCCGGCGCTTCGATCAGGTCGAGCAGCTCTTGCGGCGTTCGGCGCATGCGCAGCAGGTCTTTGTAATTGCCGTGGCTCGGCAAGCCATCGCTGCACTCGGCGGCGGCGATGATCGCCCCGCCCGGCTTCACGATGCGTGCCGCGGCGCTCATACCTTTCACAGCCTGGTAGAGGTTCTGGTCGAGCGGATAGCCACTATTGGTTGTGATGACGACGTCGAAAGGCTCCTCGACCGCGCGCGTGGCGTGTTCGTCGACGACACGGCAGCCCTCCTCGAAGGCTGTGAGGTAGTGGCCGGCCCACAGCCCCGTAATCTGGCGACGCGCGTTGACCGCGACGTTGACCATGAAGTGCGGCGGCGCCATTGCCACGGCCTCACGAATCTCGCCCTGCACGGGATTGCCTTCTAGCCGGGCCCAGGTCGAGCGCGCGTCGCCGATCATCTCGGCATTATGTAGATGCATGATCGTCTTGATCCCTGCGATGCCGGGCACGACCCCTTTTGGTCCGCCGCTGAAGCCCGCGAAAAAGTGCGGCTCGATGAAGCCGGTGACGATACGCACGTCTGCCTGCAGATAATCGTTGTTGACCCAGACCTCGCCGCCGTAGCTCGTACGCCCAAGGTGAGTAAGCATCGCGTCGTCGAAGGCATTGTGGTTGACGATGCGCACCGTCTCGACGACCTGCGCGCCTAACATCTGCACCAACTCGTCACGCGTGTTCGCGCGATGCGAGCCTGTGCCGTTGACGATCACGAAGTTCTCGCGCGACACATGTCCGAGCTCGGCTAGGATCCAGGGAACCATACGCTCGCTGGGGGACGGGCGTGTAATATCGGCGATCACGATCGCGACCGTGCTGCTGGAGGTCGCAGCCTCGTGTAGCGGGCGTGCACCGATCGGCTCGCGCACGGCTGCCTCGAACGCCCCATGCTCGTCCTGAAGGCCAGGGAGCTCTCGTGGCGTAATGACGACGGCGTCGTCGGGCACGTCAATCGGCAGGTGACCACGCCCATATGCCAGTGAAACCTCCATCGTAGAGCCCTTCACTCCCGTGCGGTTGTTCACAACGCACTGTGACTACCGGCGATCCCTAACATAGAACGTGCACTTTCGCAAGCCATCACTGCTAACCAAGAGGCGAGACGCGGCCTATGGAGGCAGGCGCGCGGGACCGGCAAGCTGTCGCGTTAGCCGGGGCGAAGGAGTGCGACCATATTGGTACGCCGAAAACGTTTACACGATTGTTACAAAGCGGTCTTGAAGCTGATTTCCTCGGTATGTAGCATTAGGAAGGAAGATGGAACGAGTGTAAATAGAAAGCTTGCATAGGCGACCCAGGGCAAAGGGGGGCCAGGATGATACTCAATTCTCTTGCGTTTCGCGCCAGGAGAGCTAGCCGCCACAGGCTGCGAAGTCTACGCCTGACGCCGCTCGCGGACGAGCGTGGCAGTGCGAGCATCGAGTTCGCGGGAGCCATGATCGTCTTCGCACTGGTCTTCATGTTGATCCTACAGGCCGGCTCGTTGATGTCGACGCAGGTCACGGCGACGAATGCCGCGCGTGAGGTGGCACGCGCCGCCGTCACGATCCCACCCGGGGATCCGCAGGCGGCGCTGGAGCGCGCGGCACCGGGCCTCGAACGGCAGCTCGATCTCAGCGGCAGCGGCGACAGCGTCACCGCCTCGGTGCGGCTCAAGACGCCGCTGATCTTCAGTTCCCTCGCGCATTGGGACTGGTGGGTGCATAGCTCGGCCACGATGCGCCGCGAGCGATAGGGAGGCCAGCATGCCGCGTCCGAGCTACCGACTGCCACGAGCCCTGGTCGAGGAAGAGGGCAGCATGACGCTACTGATGACCGGGCTGCTGGTGGTTGCCCTGGTCGTGGTCATACCTCTGGTCTGGAACATCGGCGCCGTGCGGGCAATCGGGAGGCAAAGCCAGAACGGCAGTGACGCCGCGGCGCTTGCGGGCGCGGAAAGCGTGGCGCGCAGGCTAAGCGACCGCGGCCGTGACTGGTGGGGCTGTGTGCCGCCCGAAACGCCGACGACGATCGTGCGGCGCTATCTGGGCACGGTCGTCGCACCGGTTGCGTGGAGCCAGATCGGCCGGCCCGCGGCGCAGGGATACGCCGGCGCGAACGGCGGGAGTCTCAGTGACTACGGCCAGCGGTTGCGCTCGATGGGCGCCGACGGCGTCCACGCCAGACTCGTGAGCGGGGTGGTGATCCCGCCGGTCATGGCGGACGTCGACGCGTATGTGCCCGTTACGGGGCTCGTGGCATCCCAGCTCTACAAAGGGGATGGGATGCCGGTGCCGTCGGGTGCGACGGCGGAAGCATATCTTGCGAGCGTCCACACCTGGCAGACATCCTGCCCCGCCAATCCGAAGGCGGCTGCACGGCACTACAGCTTTCGGTGGAAGGTGCGTCTCGTGAAGACCGGCTGGTAGACAGGGCGCTTAGCCCGCAGGAGGCCGAAGGAAGAAGGCTGGTACTCGGACCCGGAGCCGGGCGCCGGCGGTGAAGATCGGCAGAGGAGCACGTCATGAGCGTAAGAGGAGCGTACCGCCGCCTGTGGCACGAACAGAGAGGCAGCCAGGGGCTCGAGGCGGCGGCCGCGGCGCTTGCCGCGGCGATCATCGTCGCCGCGCTCCTCATCGCCGCGCCGAACGTCGGCAGCTCCGTCCGGCGTGCGTTCAGCTGTGCCGCCGCCGCCCTCTCCGGTGGCGGGGGCTGCGGGGGCGGCTCGACTGCCGCCGCGGCGACGACGCCCGCGGGCGGCCAGCAGCAAGATAAGAAAGAGGACGGCTGTGACGGGTGGTGCCAGATCGGCGGCTTCTTCAAGGGATTCGGCAAGGAGGCCGTCGACACCGCCAAGGGATTCTGGACTCTCGGCAGCGATGCCGTCAAGCTCGCCTTCGGCGACAAAGCGACGCGCGATAAGTACGCTGCCCTGATCGACGCCTTCAAGCGTGACCCCGGCGGCACTGCCTTAGCCCTGGGCAAAGCGATCGTGGCGCCGATCGTCGAGGACTGGAAGGCGGGGCGTTACGGCGAGGCCCTGGGCCGCGGCACGTTCGAGGTGGTGGCGACGATCGTGGCCGACAAAGGGTTGGATAAGCTCGGCAAGCTGGGCAAGGTCGACGAGGTGGTCGAAGGCGCGGCGCGCTACGGGGATGAAGTCGGCAATGCTACTCGAGCCGGCGATGGTCTGGGCGACACGATATCACGGCGCATCCCGTGTTTGAACAGCTTCAGCGCCCGTACACAGGTAGTGACGGTGGCCGGCGCCGTCGCCATTGGCAAACTTCAGGTCGGTGACCGCGTCCTGGCTTACAACGCCGCGACCGGCAGCAACGGCATTTACCCGGTGACGGCTGTACATGTCCATCTCGATCCAACGGTCGTCACGCTCACGATCGATGGCGAACCGGTCGAGACGACGCCGGAGCACCACTTCTTTACGCGAAATCACGGCTGGGTCTATGCAGGCGATCTCGCGGTCGGCGCACAGGTGCGCCGGGCGGATGGGGGCTTCGGCACCGTTCACGCCGTGACGAGCGTCCGGCAAGCGCGGATCATGTACAACCTCACGGTTGCCACTGCCCATACCTTCTTCGTGGGGAGTGGCCAGTGGCTTGTGCATAACAGTGACTGCGATGTTGCTATGCCTCGAGGGTACGACCGCGGCAAGGCGGGGTATGAAAAACCGGATCTCCCCAACACCCGCTGTATCTATTGCGATCAGGAGCTCACTAGACAGCCGCGCCTGACGAATTCTATCGAAGCCGACCACCTCGTAGG
Organism: Chloroflexales bacterium; assembly: GCA_038254585.1. GTDB lineage: Bacteria > Chloroflexota > Chloroflexia > Chloroflexales > Kallotenuaceae > JBBSGA01. The sequence goes on from JBBSGA010000140.1 coordinate 11,319, forward strand.
TTTGAAGGATGCATTCGAACGCGGAGGGATGAACTGGTCAAAGGCTCAGTGGGAGAAGTTCTCTAACGATCTCGAGAACCTTGTTGCCGCGTGTAAGTCATGTAATGCTTCAAAACAAGCCAGGCGGTTGTTTGACGAGTGGGCGCCGCCGAATATGTCGCCGGAAACTCGAGCCGACGTCCTGAGGCGTATCGAGGCGATTGTGAAACGTTACGAGCTCGGCCCATGACCCTGCTATAGTGGAACTGGGGTTTGAGGTCTCGCGCGGCACGGGTGAAGTGATACTATCTTGGCCAGTGCCACGCAGCATGATCGTCGACGCCAGCATGGCGGTATGAGCGCCCGAGGAGGAGCGTATGGCTGTAAAGAGTGATTTTGATACGGCGGGCATTGTTTTCGAAAACTACATTGCCTGGAAAGGCATGCCGGTCGACATCGCCAAGCCGCCCGTACAGGCCGAATACCTTTCCCCATCGTTTCGCATACTCGAGTACGGGAGCAATAACAGCTATCGGGTTTACTGTACCGTCGGCGCCAGCTATAGGATTATTCCGCATAGCCAAGCCGGGTTCAAGAGCGAACGTGGGGTTCGATACGAGTACATCCTACATGCTTCACCGCGGTTCGAGCGCGAAGTATTTGATCTTCTGCTGATGATCGCGTCTTATCCTTTCAAGCAGAACTTCATGTACTACGCAGGATGCGTGCTGCCGGTTGGAGCTGCATCAACTGTTGTCGATGGTTCCAAGATGGAGTACCTCTATTTCACGTATCCGTACTTGGATGACCCGCAAATCTACGACTCCCAGCCGCGCGGGCAGATCAAACAAGATGACCTGTTGATCCAAACTCTCTGGGTATTCCCAATCTACCGGTCCGAGGCAGAATATATTCAAACCAAGGGTGTCGACGAGTGGGAAAACTCTTGCTATGCAAGGAATACTCAAGCATACGATCTCTATGATTTCTTTCGCTCGGCCATGGTCTGATGTCTGAGCCGAAGATTACGGCTGCATAGGATGCAGAGCAGGTATTCGTCTGTAGAAGAGCATGTGCGCGGGGCTGCGGCCCGCCGCACATGCTCTTTTTCCGGCTGCGCCTACGCTAGTGCTTGCCATACTCGTCGTTGAGCGCCTTGTTAATCTGATCGCGGAGCTGGAAATACTGTTTCTGGAGCTGGTCGAAGCGCCCCTGGGCCTCGTCGCGCTGCTTCTGGCGGACGGTCGCCTTCGCCTGGATGCGCTGTTCGATCTCGCGATAGGCCTGGGCCTCCGGGCTGCCGAAAGCGGCTTTCGCCTCGTACTCGCGCATCTTGGCGGCAACCTTGTTGAGGAAGCTTTCGTCGCAGAGCCGCATAAAGGCGCTGTTGTTGAGCTCGCAGGTCATCGCGTCCCACTGCTGAGCCAGCGCCTGGCCCTGCTGCCGGAAATAGTTGTCGAGATCCGATGCGGTCTTGGCGTCGTAATAGCTGCCGCCCGTGACGTGGGCGATCTGGCGGAGCTGCTGCGCATCTGGGGTATCCTCCTTGATGCCGAAGCCGACCACGTCGATCTCGATCGCCAGCCCCTGGTCGTGAAGCTGCTTGGCTACCGCGACCGGATCGCCCCCGCAGGTTTCGAGGCCGTCGGAGACGAGGACGATACGATTGGTCGCGTCCGCTTTGCCCTTGAACGCCTCGGCAGCCTTCGCCAGCGACGCCGCGAGCGGGGTCCAGCCCGTAGGCTGGAACTGAGCGAGGATGCCGTCGATGTTCTCACGCTTGAGCTGGCCGATCGGTGCAAGCAGGTCGATACCGGCGCAGCTTTCGGCCTTGCCCGCCTCGGTATTGTTGCCCTTGTGGCCGTAGACCATGAAGCCGAGGTTCATCGCCGGCGCGAGCACGCGAACATACTTCTTGATGGCGGTCTTGGCCGTGTCGATCTTGCGTGCGCCACCCAGCTGCACCGCCATCGATCCGGATGAGTCGAGGATCAGCAGCGTGTTGCGCTCCTTGACCAGCAGCTCGGAACCGGCCGCGCCTGCGCCGCACTGCTTCGCCAGGCAGTCGTCTTTCGCAGGATCGTAGCCCAGCTCGCTTTCGATAAAGTCGGGCACGCCATTCTGGTCGGCGTCGGCGTACCACTTGTCCTCCAAAACTCGAGCGCCGGCGGTGGCAGCGGCGGTTGCACTAGTGCCGGCAGACGCGGCCGTCGCCGGCTCACTCGTCGCTACACCCCCGGTGGAAGCCGTAAGCTCCGGAGAAGATGTGGAGTGAACGGGCGACTTGATCTCGATCGTCGGCGGGATCGCGATCGTGGGCGCCACGGCGATGGTCGCGACGCCGGTAGGCGTCTCGGCGTACTGGGCCGGCGTCACCTCGACCATCGCCGTCTCCGTACGCGAAGTCGGCGTCGCCGTCCGAGCCGGACCGCCGCACGCGGCGATAGCCAGGCCCAGGAGTGTACAGCAGGTCAGGAGCCGTATGAGCCGGCGCATATGCATGATATAAGTCTCCTTGGCGCTGCGACGACGCGCGGGGGGCAATGCACGTTGCAATCTCGATTGCTACAGCGCTGCCCGATTATACGGGCAGGGCATGTTCCGTCAAGAAATGTAACAGACCGTTTACAAAAAATGTTTACAACACTGTTACACAACCCTCTTGAACACCACGACTATAGAAGCGTATTATGTAGCCATTAGGAGCTAGGGTGTAAATCGATAAAGAGGGAGGAACGTCATGACGAAGCTCAACGGCACGATGATCGACCTGTACGCCCGCGCAGTCAGCGCACTGCTGAGGGTTCGCGACGACGAGGGCTCGCAGGGCCTCGAGGCAGCGGGCGCAGCCCTGGCAGCAGCCTTGATCGTCGGCGCGCTCCTCGGCGGCGCCGGCACGGTCGCCAGCGCGGTACAGGCGGCGATGGCCCGCGCGGCGGCAGCTCTGGGTGGTTAGACCAGATCGAAAGAATGCGTGACGGGCGACACCAATTGGTGCCGCCCTTTTTTGACCGCGCCTACGTCCGCGTCACCAACACCAGGACCAGGAGAGGTAAGGCACTTGACGCCAGAAATGGTCCGAAGGGCAGCTTCGAGCGCATAGTATATACGCCACGCGCCACACCCGCGAGGCCAACCAACAGCGAGAGCACGAGCGCCAGCACGATGCTCCAGAGCGCGAGCGGCTGGCCGAGGACCAGGCCGATGAAGAGCGCCAGCTTGATGTCGCCCATCCCGACCTGGCTGGCACCGAAGAGACGCCGTGCAATTGCGAGCGGGAGCACCGCGAGGAGGCCGCCAAGCAGCCCACGCGTGAGGCCTACCGTCCACGGCATGACGAACAGTGCCACGAGGACTGCCGGGCCGACGACGACGTTCGGGATGCGGCGCGTGCGCATGTCTGACCACGAGACATACGCGAGCACTCCGGCATAGAAGAGGTAGAGCACCCCGAGATAGGACATAGAAGCTCCTGATCCGCTGTGATGGCCTGACGTCCTGGCCGTTTGGCCGGTCGTTTACACCGCCACCTGCTTGCCGCCACGCAGGGTATAGAGGCGCTGCCAGCGCGCGGCTCGTCGCCGAGTACACAGTCGACGCGCGGCAACCTGATGGTGAAGCTGGTGCCCTGGGCCAGCGTGCTGTCCACGTCGATCGTCCCGCCGTGGCCGAGGACG
>JBBSGA010000141.1:0-14739 GCA_038254585.1 Chloroflexales bacterium
GGCGCGCAGCCCCACGGCGGCCGGGAGGTGCGCGTTGAGCGCGGGACGACCGTGTCGACGATCAGCTTGCCGGCCCACGCCTGCGTGGCCGGTACGGCCGCGGCGACGAGCGTCAGGACTGCCATGCCGATCGTGCTGAGCCGGTGCGCCTCCCAGACGAGCCTGAGCGCGCGCGGAAGGTTGCGCAGCGCGCTGTGCAGATCCTGGCCGCGGCTGCGCCACCGTGCGACGCTGCTCCGGATGGCGCCGCGGGCGGCCCAGGGGCGGCGTCCAGTCGCGCGCAGCCTCCCGGCCCACCGCCCGCGCCCGGCTGGCGCGCTCTCGCCGATCTCTTCTCCGCTCATCTGCTCGTCGCCTTCCTTGCCGGGATGATCGGACCCGGCTGCCTCGATCCGCAACTATAGTCTGTTGCGCTGGCCTCGGCATCACCCGTACGGCTAGGCCGCTGGCCGAATGGGTAGGACCCGCCGCGCCGATCCAAAGCGCTAATCGCAATCGACGCGCGGCCGTAAGCTGAGGTAAAGTGCCACGGTAGAGCCGTTATACATAACGGCTCTCCATCCATATCAGGGAGCAACCGGCATGCGTATCGTCTGCCTGCATTCCAGGGACGAGAGCGAGCCCGTCCTCCGGCGCGACGTGTATCTCCATCTCTATACGCTCGGCGACCTCGATGACTTCTTCTGGCCTTATACGACCTGGTACGCGCTCGAGGACGGCGACCGGCTGCTCGAGGTCGTGCTGCTCTACAGCGGCGGCTCGCTGCCGACCTTGCTTGGCCTCACGAGCCGGCCGGACGGCCCGATGCGCTCCTTGCTCAGCGGCATCCTCCGTCTGCTTCCGCCGCGTCTCTACGCCCACCTGAGTGGGGATCTCGTCCGCGTATTCGAGGAGCATTACTCCGTCGAGTCGCATGGTGAGCACTACAAGATGGCGCTGGCAGACCCTACCTGCCTCGACCAGATCGATACATCCGCTGTGGTTCATCTCTCGACTGCCGATCTGTCGGAGCTCGCGTCGTTCTACGACCAGAGTTATCCCGGCAACTGGTTCGATCCGCGCATGCTCGAAACCGGCTACTACTACGGGGTGCGCCACGGGCGGGAGCTTGCCAGCGCCGCCGGGGTGCACGTCTACTCGGCGCGCTACGGTGTGGCCGCGCTCGGGAACGTCACGACGCATCCTCTCGTGCGCGGCCGCGGATACGCGACTGCCGCCGCGGCACGTCTCTGCCGCGAGCTGCTGGCGAGCGTCGAGCACATCGGCCTCAACGTCAAAGCCGACAACGGCGCCGCGATCGCCTCCTACCGGCGGCTCGGCTTCACGCGGGTCGCCAGCTACGAGGAGTCCCTCTTGCGCCTCCGACACGTGCCTGCCGGCTAGCCGGCGCCGGAGCTTGCCCGCGGCCGGGTCCCGGCCGGGCCTAGTACGCACGCGCCTGGCCTGCCAGATTGCACAGCTATGGTGCTCGACGTAGCACAGGGTATGCTTCCATCGTGCAAGGCAAGGCCGCCGGATTGCGCCTGCCAACGATATTCCCGCAGAAAGGAACTTGGACAATGTTAGCTTAGGTGTATGTGTAGATTTGCCCGCCTCGCGCGCGTGCTCCACGCTCTCCTCCATCGCACATCGCGTGTGGTGAACGAGAGGGAAGCATGGACACACTCGAACTGGGGGTCGATATCTTCGATCCCGACCGCTGGGGGCTGCCTGCCGATGCCGTCGCCGGCCTTGCTGACCGCCTCCACGTCCTCTGGACCCGCTTTCGCCCCTGCTTCACCACGACTACCCGGGATGGCAGTCTTCACGCGTGGACCTATCTGCGGGGCGTCTTGACCATGCCGACCAAGCGCACCTTTGCCAATATCGCCTGCTGCATCATCGGTCCCACCGACGACGGTCAAGCCTTGCAGCAGTTTATGTCCGATTCGCCCTGGTCCGCGCAGCGCGTGATTCACCAAGTTCAGTCCGACCTGGCCGCCACCCCGGCGCTCCAGCGCGGCGGCAGACTCATCCTGGGCGAAAGCGCCGACGCGAAAGCTGGCCTCCACAGCGCCGGCGCCGCCCGGCAATGGAACGGGCGCTTGGGCAAGCTCGATCTGTGCCAAGTCGGCGTCTTCCTGGCGTTTGCCACCGAGACGCTCTGGACCTGGATCGATGGCGAGCTGTTTCTCCCCGAGCCCTGGTTTGCGCCCGAGGTGACGACCGAGCGCACGCGCCTTGGCATCCCGCTGGCACGCTCGTTTGCCACGGGTGTATCTGCGGCAGCCGGTGGTGGGCGTGCCAGTAGCGCGCGGACGCAAGGGACGACCTCCAACGCAGCGTCGGGTGCTCAATGGTGTCACGCCGGGGAGGTCCGGCAGGTGACTGGTCGCGCCGATACGCACTTCCGCCGCGTTCAGGTGCGCGCCACGGAGCGCGGCGTGCTGGAGGATGCCTTTGCCGTGCGTCAGGTGTGGACGATCCACGACGACGAGGTCGTCGCGGAGTGGCTGGTGATCCGAGACGAAGGTGGGCAGCCGACCTATGCGCTGAGCAATGCGCCGCCAACGACGCCGGAGGCGCGGTTGGTGGAGTGGAAGTGTCGCCGCTTCGGGGTCGAGTGTGCCAATCATGACGCGAAGGCGGAGTTGGGCTGGGGCGACTTCCAGGCGCAGAAATACACGGCGTGGGAGCATCATCTGGCGCTGACAATTCTGGCGGGGTGGTTTGTGGCGCAGACCAAGACGGACTGGCAACGCAGCATGGGCGGGATGGCAGGTTGGCAGAGGCGTTGGGCGTGCACAGCCTGCCGACGCTGTCGGTGGCGAATGTGCGCGAGTTGCTGCAAGCCGTGATGCCATTGCAGCAGTTGTCGCCGGAGCAAGCGCGGCGGCTGGTCGTCAAACATTTGGTTGATCGCTCCCGCTCCACCCGAAGCCGTTTGAAAGCGCAACATCAGAAGCCTGGTCCGACGTGAAATCTAACATTGTCCAACTAGGCTCTGTCTGACAATATTATAGGAGGCGAAGATAGCGCTCGATCATCGCCAATTTGACCAAGCCGAGATAGTTCAGCGCCAGCTTCTCGTAGCGCGTGGCCACTGCCCGACATTCCTTCAACCAGCCCACACACCGCTCGATGACGTTGCGTCCACAGTAGTGCTCGGCATTCACCGAGATGGGTCGTCCTCGTCGCCCCTTCCCTCGCTGCTTCTTGGCTGGGATCACTGCCTTGATGCCATGTCGACGCAGCCAGTGACGAATACGCATCGCTGCATACGCTCGATCGGCTGCCAAGCGCTTGGGACGAGTGCGCGGACGTCCTCGAGGCTGCGGCACGCTGACGCTGTCCATCATTTGCTCGAACTGCCTCGATTCGTGAGCTTGGCCTGGCAGAAGCAAGGCCGACATCGGCAGTCCTTTGCCATCGCAGAGCAGGTGGACTTTGCTGCCGAAGCCGCCGCGGGAGCGACCTAAGGCATGATGGTGGGTTCGTGGCTGTCGCACCCCCCTTTTTCCGAGCGCCAGCGGCAGCTCGGTGAGCACGAACGGAGGTGCTATCGAGTGACCATTGCTCCCAATCAATCTCGCCTTTCTCGTCGAGATTGAGTTGGAGAGCTTGAAGAATGCGATCCCAAGTGCCATCGCGGCGCCAGCGGACGTAGCGATCGTAGATGGTCTGCCAAGGACCGTAGCGTTCAGGGATATCGCGCCACTGGCATCCGGTGCGTAAGCGCCAGAACATGCCGTTGAGGATGGGATGATGCGGGTTCCAGGGATGACCTGGTCCCGTAGCAGAAGGCAAGAAAGGTTCGAGCAGTTTGAAGTGTGCATGGCTGAGTTCGTGGCGGCCCATTGGCTCTCCTCTGGCGAGATCTCTTCGATGCGCTGCTTGTATCAGGTGGTGTACCACCATCTCCCTATTGTCAGACAGAGCCTAGCGTGACGGCATAGCGGCACAAGGCTCAGCTTGGCAGAGATGGCCTACTGGCCTACAATGGTGGCCAACCAAAGGATGGAGTTACTATGCGTAGGCTATCTCTGACAAGCTGGAGCCTTCACCCCAACCTCGGCGCGCCGCCGGTCACCTCGGATCCGCCGGACACGCAGCGGCTGCCTGCGCCGCACGAGGCCGAGCTCCAGCTAGTAGACGTTCCGCGACGGATCCGCGAGCTCGGCATCAAGACCCTCGAGATCTGCCATTTCCACGTGCCGAGCGCGCACCCGGATTACCTCCGCCAGCTGCGGGAGGCGCTCGCGTCGGCGGACGTCGAGCTCTTCAGCATTCTGATCGATACCGGGGATATCAGCAGCCCCGATCCCGAGCGTCGCGAAGGCGACATCCGGCTGATCGAGCGCTGGATGGACGTCGCCGCCGAGCTTGGAGCCAGTGCGGTGCGGGTTGTCGCAGGCGATGCCGCGCCGGACGACGAGGCCGGGCTCGGCCGTGCGATTGCTGAACTGGAGCAGCTTTCTGCGTACGGCCGCGCGAAGGGGCTGACCGTGCTCACCGAAAACTTCCGGCCGCTCGCCTCGACGGCCGAGAACTGCAACCGGATTCTCGACGCGCTGGGCGGAGCGGTCGGCCTGTGCGCCGACGTCGGCAACTTTCCGTCCACGAGCCGTGTCCCGGAGTTCAAGGCCGTGGTCGGACGGGCCTCGTCGGTGCATGCCAAGCCATCGTACGACGACGGCGGACGGATGCAGCCCGAGCAGCTGCGCGAGTGCCTGGAGGCAAGTGTCGCGGCCGGCTTCGAAGGCCCGTATACGCTGGTCTACGACCGCCCCGCCGATCGGTGGCAGGGCATCGCCGAACTGGCCGAGATAGTCGGTCCGTACACAGAGTAACGCAGGCATCCGGCCTAGCCGGCGATCACGTGGCGGTAGCGCGCCTCGACGAACATGAAGAGGCCGTAGGCGACGAGCCCGACTGCGACGGCGCCGAGGAGCCAGCGGCCGGAGGGCTGGTGCGCGAGCGTCGCGAGCGCGCCGCCCAGCCCGCGCGCCTCCTGCGGCTTGGCGCGTACCGCCGCGTCGATCAAGAAGCCGCCGGTCAGGACGACGGCCGCGCCGCGGGCCGTGTAGCCCGCTCGCGCCAGGTTGATTATCCACTCCGCCGTGGCTCCGCTCATCTCCTGAAGGTTGAGGTTCCGGCGGAATTTAGCGCCAAATGCTTTGGCTACTTGGCCGGCGCCTATGCCGACCACACCCGCGCCTGCGAGCCCGACGAGCCACTGCCCCATCGGCCGGGCCAGCAGCCACGCGGTCCAGTCCTGCGTCGCCGCATCCGTGCTTTTGCCCGCCTCCGAGCCGGCGGCCAGGTGGAAGGCGTAGAGCGCCAGACCGCTGTAGAGCAGCCCGACAATCGCGAAGCCAACGCGCTGCGCCGCCCCCCTGGTGTCGGAGCCGCGCCTGTCCGTGTCGAGGCTCGCCTGCACGAAGCGCCACACGGCGTAGCCCGCAAGCCCGACCGCAATCAGCACCAGCAGCAGGCGTCCCATCGGCGCCTGGACGATGTGGGCGAGGGCGCCGTGCGGGTCGGTCGTCTCACCGCCCGCGCCGACCGCTGCCTCCCCCGCCAGGGCCCCGACCAACGTATAGACGACGCCCTTGGCGACAAAGCCGAGCCGCCCGAGCCGGTCGAGCCACGGGCTCGCCCTGCGGACCGCTCGCTCCGCCTCGCGCTTGGCTTCGACCGCCGAACGTTGGTGCAGTGCCATGGCGCATTAACTCTCCACGGCCTGCAGTATCACAAAACGTGCCTCGCGTCGAGATGCGTCCTTTGAGCTTCGCAGCTCGTTTTTATGCATTGTGCCTTGCAGAGCCGTCTCTATCAGGACTCCCTGCTGGAAGCACCTTGTCCAGCCACGCGGTGGCCTCGGCGAACTCGCCCGGCGCCAGCTCGGGCCCCAGGCTTAGCAAGCTCGTCTCGTCGCCGCCGGTGCCGTGCAGCAGCAGCAGCGTCCGTTGATCGCCGTGTTGTGCAGGAGCGTACCAATGTACGAATCCTAGATCGTTTTCAGCCATACCGACCGATCCATGCCCCGCCTCGCCGGCAGCAGCTTCCCTTCAAGAGCGGGAGGGCTTGTTCTGCCTCGTGCGGGCATTCGACATAATAACTGAGCCGTCAGATGCGCTCGAGGATAACGACCGGGATGTCGCGGCTCGTCTTCTGCTGGTACTGGTCGTACGCCGGCCAGATCGCCGCCATCCGCTTCCAGAGCGCAGGCTTCTCCTCGGGTGTCGCCGGGCGGGCGCGCGCCTGGAAGCGCTCCCCAAGGACCTGGACCTCGACCTCGGGATGCTCCAGTAGGTTGATGTACCACTGTGGGTGATAATCTGCGCCCCCGCGCGACGCGACGACGATGTAGCGGTCGCCGTCCTGACCGTAGATCAGCATGGTCCGGCGCGGCTTTCCCGATTTGCGTCCGACGGTCGTCAGCGCCAGGGTTGGAACGCCATTCCAGATGTGTCCATCCTCGCCGTCCGTCTCCACGTACCTGCGTGCGTGCTCCGCAACCCAGCCAAGGCTGCTGTCAAGCGGCGTTTCCTCCAGTGCCATTGCGTTCCTCCTCCCGTCAAGCATATGCATCCTTGTAGCAGCACCCGTGCCGCGCGAGCAGGTGGTATTCTGCGGGGCGTTGGGCGATAATACGCGGCCGGAGCTTGTGGATGCGCTGGGGGTAAAAGATTATGGCCGGTTTGGTGTTTGGGTGCGTCGCACCCCACGGCTTTCCACTGATTCCCGACCTGAGCGAAGACGCGGAAGGCGCCGGCGCTACGCGGCGGGCGATGGAGGAGCTCGGAAGGCGCTGTGCGGCGGCCCGGCCGGAGGTTCTGGTCGTGGCGACGCCACACGGCACCCGCGTCGACGGCGCGATCTGCCTGGCCGCGGTGGCGCGCGCGGCCGGAGTGCTCCGCTGGAAGGGATGCCAGGTCGAGATGAACGTGCCGGTCGACCTGCGCCTGACCGACGAGATTGCCGTGCAGGCCCGCGCGCGCCACGTCCCGGTCGCCCTGGCCGGCTTCGCCGGGAACCGGCGCGACCAGAGCGCGATCCCGCTGGACTGGGGTGTCCTCGTGCCGCTCTGGTTCCTCGGCCACGGCCGGAACCTCGTGGGTTCCGGCGACGTGCTTGCGCCGGTGCCCGAGGACGATCACGGTCCCGCCGTGGTGATCGCCGCGCCGTCGCGATCGTTGCCCCGGACGTCGATGGTCGCCTTTGGCCGGGCGATCGCCGAGGCCGCAGAGTGGGACGGGCGGCGCGTTGCCCTGGTCGCCTCCAGCGACTGGGGCCACACCCATGCCGCGAGCGGCCCCTACGGCTTCCACCCCGCCGCGGCCGAAGTGGACGCGCTGGTCGTCCAGGCGCTGCGCGACAACGATCCGGGCCGCCTGATCGACCTGCCCGAGGAGCGCGTGCGCGACGCGGCGATCGACGGCCTCTGGCAAACGCTGATGCTGGCGGGCGCCATGGAGCACACTCCCATGCGCGGCGAGGTGCTGAGCTACGAGGCGCCGGCCTACTACGGCATGCTGGTGGCGGCCTTCACGCCATTTACATAATGATACAAGAACGTATGCCACACGCCGAGCAGATCGCCAGGAGCTTGAACATTCGCCCGGCGCAGGTCGCCGCGACGATCGAGCTCTTCGACGCCGGGAACACGGTGCCGTTCGTCGCCCGCTACCGCAAGGAGCGCACGGGCGGTCTCGACGAGGAGCAGCTGCGCGACATCGGCGCGGCGCTCGAGACGCTGCGCGCGGTGGACGAGCGGCGTGTGGCGATCGCGGCGGCGATCGCGGCACAGGGCAAGCTGACCGCGGAGCTGCGCGAGCAGCTGCTGGGTGCGACGTCGCGCACCGAGCTCGAGGATCTCTACCAACCCTACAAGCTCAAGCGGCGCACGCGCGCCGGAGTGGCGCGTGAGAAGGGGCTGGAGCGGCTGGCGCAGATGATCCTGGAGCAGCCGCGGACTTCGCAGACGCCGGCTCAGCTGGCCGCGCCGTTCGTGAGCGCCGAGGTGCCGGCCGGCGAGGATGCCCTCGCCGGGGCACGCGATATCGTGGCCGAGACGGTCAGCGATCACCCCGAGGTCCGGCGCCTCACGCGCGAGAAGGCGCTGCAGTGGGGCTCGCTCGCGTGTGAGAAGATCGAGGCGGCGGAGGATCCGCGCGGTGTCTTCCAGACCTACTACGACTTCGCCGGCCGCGTCGACCGGCTCAAGCCGTACCAGGTCCTGGCGATCAACCGCGGCGAGACGGAGAAGGTGTTGCGCGTGCGCGTGGCCGTGTCCGAGCGCGACTGGCAGACGGCGGTCGCGATGGTCTTCCGCCCCGACCGGCGCTCCCCGCTCGCGGGTGAGCTCGAGCTGGCCATCGCGGACGCGGCCGAACGGCTGCTGCTGCCGGCGATCGAGCGTGACGTGCGGCGGGTGCTCGGCGAGACCGCCGATCGCCACGCGATCGCCGTCTTCGCGGCGAATCTCCGCGCGCTGCTGAGCCAGCCGCCGCTGGCAGGCTACACCGTCGCCGGGATCGACCCAGGCTTTCGGACCGGCTGCAAGCTCGCCGTGGTCGACCCGACCGGCAAGCTCCTCGAGACCACGACGATCTTTCCTCATCCGCCGCACCAGCGCCGGGATGCCGCGCGCGAGACGCTGCAGGGCCTCATGCGCCGCCACGGCGTGACGCTGATCGCGATCGGCAACGGCACGGCCTCGCGCGAGACCGAGCAGCTTGTCGCGGGGCTGATCCGCGGCGACGCAGAGGTACGCTACCTGATGGTCAGCGAGGCCGGCGCGAGTGTCTACAGCGCCAGCCCGCTGGCACGTGCGGAGCTGCCCGATCTGGACGTCAGCATGCGCGGCGCCGTATCGATCGCGCGGCGCGCGCAGGACCCGCTGGCAGAGCTCGTCAAGATCGATCCGCAGGCGATCGGCGTCGGCCTCTACCAGCACGACGTCGACCAGACGCAGCTGGCTCGCGCGCTGGCCGAGGTCGTCGAGAGCGTTGTCAACCGCGTCGGCGTCGACGCCAACACCGCTTCGCCCGCGCTGCTGACGTACGTATCCGGCATCGGGCCCAAGCTCTCGGAGCGCGTCGTGGCCTACCGCGACGCCAATGGACCTTTCCCCAACCGGGCGGCGCTGCGCAAGGTTTCCGGCCTTGGGCCGAAAGCCTTCGAGCAGGCCGCCGGCTTCCTGCGAATCCGCGGCGGCGATACGCCGCTCGACGCGAGCGCGATTCACCCCGAGAGCTACGGCACCGCGCGCACCCTGCTGCGACGCGCAGGCGTAGACGAGCGCGCGGACCCGGCGGCACGGCAAGCAGCGCTCGACGCCCTGCGTCGCAGCCACTCGCTCGAAACGCTGGCGGCGGAGCTCGGCGCCGGTGTTCCGACGCTGGCCGACATCTTCGAGCAGCTCGTCCGGCCGGGACGCGACCCGCGCGACGAGCTCCCGCGGCCGATCCTGCGCAGCGACGTCCTTTCCATGGACGACGTGAAGCCCGGTCTACGCCTGCATGGGACGGTGCGCAACGTCGTCGATTTCGGCGCCTTCGTGGACATCGGCGTCAAGCAGGACGGCCTGCTGCACCGCAGGCAGGTGCCGGCCGGCCACGTACTGAGCGTCGGCGACGTCGTCGAGGTCGAGGTGCAGCGCGTCGAGGCCGAGCGCGGCCGCATCGCACTGGCCTGGCCGGCGGAGGCGGGCAGGCGGGCCACCAATTGAAAGCGGCTCCTGCTACCGCCCAAACGCGCTGAACTGCGTTGCGAGCTTCCCCTGGCTCATTTGTTAGCCTTCATTACAACGTCTCTGCAACGTTCATCAGCCTAACGAGAGGACACGGCTATGAAAGCGATCGTCTACCGCGCGCCGCGGGAGTTCAGCTACACGGACGTTCCGCAGCCGGAGATCGGGCCGGATGAGGTTCTGGTGCGCGTGCGCGCCTGCGGCATCTGCGGCACCGACCTGCACATCCACGAGGGCGAGTTCCTGGCCGAGTTTCCGCTGATTCCGGGCCACGAGATCGCAGGCGAGGTCGCGGCGGTCGGCGCAGCCGTGCGCGACCTCCGGCCGGGCGACCGCGTCGTGGCGGATAATACCGAGCTCTGCGGCCATTGCTTCTACTGCCGCCGCGACCAGCCGCTCTACTGCGAGAATTTCGTGTCGCACGGCTGCAACGTCGCCGGAGGGCTGGCGGAGTACGTCGCGCTCAAGGCCGAGAAGCTTTTCCCGATCGGTGAGCTCAGCTGGCGCGAGGCTGTGATGGTCGAGCCGGCGGCGTGCGCGATGCACGGCATGGACGTCATCGCGCTCAAGCCCGGCAGCGAGGTGCTGCTCTTCGGCGCGGGACCGACCGGGATCCTGCTGGCGCAGCTGCTCAAGATCAATGGCGCCGCCCGGCTCACAGTCGCCGCCCCGGCCGGTTCCAAGCTGGACCTCGTCGCGCGCCTCGCGGCCGACGAGGTCGTCGCGATCGATCGCGACGACGCGGCCGCGCATCGCTCACAGCTGTTGGCCTCCCACCCACACGGCTTCGACTGTGTCGTCGAGGCGACCGGCGCGCCGAGTCTGTGCGAGGAAGCGCTGCAGTATGCCCGGCAGGGCGGCCAGGTGATCGTCTACGGCGTCTACCCCGAGGCAGCACGCATCAACTGGAGCCCCTATGAGATCTTCAAGCGCGAGCTGACGATCAAAGGCTCCTTCGCCCAAACGCACTGCTTCGACCGTGCGCTGCTCTATCTTCAGAGCGGCAAGCTGAAGGTAGACGAGATCGTTACGGACGAGTTCGCGCTGCAGGACTACGATCGTGCGCTGGACGGCCTGCGTGAGCGAACGGGCATCAAGAGCGCGGTGGTGCCGTAGCAGGCCGCGCCGCAGCAAACATCCGGCCGGCGGCCAACGCGAAGCGGATCGTGTGTGGCGAGCTCAGGCTGCAGAGTTTATTATATGAACTACCGCCGGAGGCAGGCCCTAGGAGGGACCCACGGCGCCCAAACGTCGGCCGCGACGGGGGCGTGGGTGTTTTGCACAGGGGGTAGGCCGTGCGGCGAGGGGCATCTCTAGAAAAAATCCCAACACACGAACACCCCGGTTTTCAGCAGGAGAGGTGTATCGCTCTCCAATCGCCCTGCGGCAGTTAATAGGCAGCGCCTGATTTATCGACAGATTGTGGACGTAAGCCGTTTGTCCAGTCTTCGAGCGTAGTCGACGATGTCACCGACATTGGACAGGTCGCCTACAAGCATATAGACCGCTGCACGGCAGCGGATGAATGCTGGTTCATAGGTCGCACCCGACAGTCCTACCGCCGCTTGCTCCCCGACATCACCGAGCGTCTGTGGCGCCTCGTATAGGCTGGCTGCTGGCAGTGTACGAGGTCCGGGAAGTGCCCGGCGTGCGGCCGGAGCGGGCACCGTAGGCCGGCTTAGGCACCAAAGCAAAACCCTGGCTGATCAAGCCAGGGTCACACGCCTGCTATGGAGTGGTGCGATGTCCTCCTACGGTAGCAGTCGGACATTATCCCCCAGCTTACCGCGGTGGGTAGACCGCAACGACGTCGCCATCATTCCATTCCGGGTCGCTCTCGAGCAACGCGCGCATCTGTCGATAGCGTGCATCCTGCTCCGGCGAATTCGCGTTGGCGACATATGCCGCTTTACTCGCAAAGACCACGGCGAGGTAGTAGACGGTGGGATCGGCGTCCATGCGGTAGATATACTCGCCGACGAAACCGGGAATGTTCACCGCCTGTTCTTGACGATCAAACTCCAGGAGTTGCGCCTCCATGCCGGGCTTGATCCGTAAGCGGGCGACCGTACCGTACATGATGACCTCCTTGCCCATGTGCTAGGACACACAGGAACGCCTCCAGCATACACCAGGGGCGCCTCCTCAAACCGGCGACGAATTGCCCGCGGGGCGCCGTCTGCACGACAGCCAGCAGGGCACCCGCGTGTGTGCTCACCTCTCTCAGCTTGCCGCCGATGTAGTACTGCCGACCCTCAATCGTCGCGTTACACATCGGACACCGGGCCACGTTCTGCCGCTGGGCCAGCTCCGCGGCCTTGCAGAGGAGGCGCCGGGCCGGCCGGTGCCAGCAGGGCTTATGCGCCTGGCCGGCCTTGCAGCTGCAGCCCTGGGCGTCGACCGCGTACCGTTTGCCCTGCGTGGTGGCACTGCCGACGATCAGGATCTCGCCGTCGAATTGCCAGAAGCCCGCCTCGAGATGGCTCGGGCGAAGCTGATACCTTCCGCCCGGGCCGCTCTATTGACGTGCCCTAAGTATATAGGATAGTTGATAATCGTCAACCATCATTCTTGATGATTGACAACCGCATGGGTCGTCTGTATAGTTGACTGGATGTTCGGACAGGTGAACGAATGAGCAAGACAAAGCCCGATCTGTTGACGTTGACCGAGGCAGCCCAATATCTTGGAGTGACCCGGCAGGCCGTGCACAAGTTGACGGAGAAGGGCATCGGCACACGCTATGGCTCAGTATGGATGTTTAGCCGTCAGGAGCTCGACGCGTGGCGTGATAAGCCGCGGCCGTATGGAGGTGCGCGCCCAAAAGCCAGCGCCGGGACGTTGGAACCGACGCGCCCGGCGTGACCGGAGACGATCAACCGTAGCCCGTGCTACGCATCCGCTTCTTTCGCTACGCGGGGGCTGGTGGCTGGGGTCTCAATCTCTATCGAGGTAAGCGACGCATCTTTGCCATTGAATGGCATCGCTTTGAGGTTCGAGGGCGATTGGTGAATCGCCTGCACTATCATCGCGCCCGGACTCGCACACAGATGAGCCAGCACCGGCCGTGGGAAGGGAAATGGTGATGGATCCTGTATTCCCCGTCACCGTCTACTTTGACGACGGCACCACCTGGGTTCTCGATACCTCTGAGAAGCTCGGCTGGACCTTGGAATGGTTTGACAGCAACGACGGAAATGACATCCGAGTCGTAGATGCCCATGGACGCCCGGTGAGTGTCAAGGTGGAGGCCCTTGAAATAAAGCGCCTGAAGGTGCAAGACAAAACGCCCCCGACACCACCACGGCGGAGGCGGGCGCGCGCTGCCTGAGTGCTAGCCCTTCGGCGGTCGGCCGCGGCCGCATCCTCATCTCGCCTGAAAGCATAGCAGCGGTGGCCGAGCAGCTCGCCGAGCGCCGCGGCGACGAAGCGCGCGGCCGTGAGGAGCGCGAGCGGGCGCGCCAGGAGACGCCGGCGGAGCTCGTCCATGTACCACTCGATCCCGACTATGATGCCGTCAGAGACGCCGCAAACAGGGTATCATACTCTGCGCGGCCGGGCCTCCAAATCACGGCCACCGGCCGCCCAACCGGTGTGTGCTCTTCTGTTCGGGATAGTGTGATGCAGCCGATTATCTCGCCAAACCTTGCCAGCCCGCAGTTCAAGGCAAACCCGTATCCTTTCTATACCCGCCTGCGCGCGGAAGCACCGGTCTACCGCACTACTCTGGCGGACAAGCAAGCGGCGTGGCTCGTAACGCGCTACGACGACGTGGCGGCCGTGCTGAAGGACGAGCGATTCGCGAAGGATCGGCTGAAGGCTGCCGCGCCGGGAGAGCGGGTGAAGGCGCCGTGGGTTCCGGGTATCTTCAAGCCCCTCACGCGGAATATGCTGGATCTGGATGCTCCCGACCATGCACGGTTGCGAGCGCTGGTGCACACAGCTTTCACTCCCCGTCTGGTCGAGCAGCTGCGCGAGCGCATTCAAATGCTGGCCGATCGCCTGCTCGACGCCGTGGAGCAGAAGGGCAGCCTGGAGCTGGTCGCGGACTATGCGCTGCCTGTACCGGCTACGGTGATCGCCGACCTGCTGGGAGTGCCGGCGGCCGACCGCGATCGATTTCACAAATGGTCCAGCCGTATCACGTCGGTCTCGTCGGGCCGGGACGCCCTCCGCGCGCTCCCCGGCGTCTGGGCATTCATGCGCTACCTCCGAACGCTTTTCCGGCAGCGGCGCGGTGCCCCGCGCGACGACCTGATCACGGCGCTGGTCCAGGCCGAAGAGGCAGGGGATGTCCTGACCGAGGACGAGCTGCTGGCCATGGTTTTTCTCCTGCTCGTCGCCGGCCATGAGACTACCGTCAACTTGATCGCGAGCGGCACGCTTGCCCTTTTACAGCGCCCGGACCAGATCGATCTGCTGAAGGGGGACCCGGTGCTGATCAAGCCGGCAGTGGAAGAGCTTTTGCGCTACACCAGCCCAGTCGAGATCGCGACCGAACGTTTTGCGCGCGAGGATGTTGTCTTGCGCGGGATCACGATTCCGCGCGGCGGGCAGGTGTTGGCGGTGCTCGGGTCGGCCAATCGCGACGAGCGGCAGTTCGTGACCCCGGATGTAGTAGACATAAGGCGAGAGCCGAACCGGCACCTGGCTTTTGGACAGGGAGTGCATTACTGCCTGGGCGCGCCGCTGGCACGGCTGGAAGGACAGATTGCCCTGCAGACCCTGCTGCGCCGGCTTCCGCATCTGCGTCTCACGGTGGCGTCCGAAACACTCCGCTGGCGGCGGGGAGTATTCCTGCGGGGGCTGGAGCGTCTGCCGCTTGCTTTTTAACCGCATTCGGGTTCTACCGATAATCGTGACTACCTCACTATAGTGGCAAACGTTAAGGAAGAGGGGTAGAGTAGGAGGGAAGCGATCCTTGGTCAAAGTCCGGAGGAGGTCATGGCCCGCCGAACCAAACGTCCACCCGTCACTCGTACACTCAGGTTGGAGCCAATCAC
>JBBSGA010000142.1:0-14675 GCA_038254585.1 Chloroflexales bacterium
CCGGAGCAGCAGTACGGTGTTCCAAGCTTGTCACAAGCCGAGAAGCCTCCGACCAAGACAACTCGTCCGAGGTTAGAGCGTCAAAATCGGCCTACAAAGCCATGCGTTTGTAGAACATGTGTCTAATCTAACATTGTCCAATTAGCTGGCGATCCAAATTCACCCCACGCTTAAAGGGCATCGATGCAACAATCACCACGGTCTCTGGTTATTCATCCCTCAGATACGCGCGACGGCGTCGTGGTACGGGTGGACCCGGCAGCCGCGGATTGGGATTTGCTCCATTTCGAGGCACGCCAGTTGGCGCCCCGAGCAATCTGGAGCTGGCAGACGGGCGGTAACGAGCTGGGACTGATGGTGCTTGGCGGTACATGCGCCGTGCGCTCGAATCGCGGCAGCTGGGAAAGTGTCGGCGGGAGGGCGAACGTCTTCGCCGGCTTACCCCATGCGCTCTATCTTCCGCGCGAGACCAACTTCTCCGTGACGGCGCTGTCGCCGTGTGAGATCGCCTACGCGTGGTGCGCCGCGGAAAAAGACTACCCGGCGCGGCTGATCACGCCGGAGGAGGTCGGGATCGAGATCCGCGGCGGCGACAACGTCACGCGGCAGATCAACAGCGTCATCCCGCCCGGCTTTCCATGTGACCGGCTGGTAATGGTCGAGGTCTACACGCCCGCGGGCAACTGGTCCAGCTTTCCGCCGCACAAGCACGACGTTCACCGGACCGCGGCCGACGGGAGTCTGATCGAGGCGGACCTCGAAGAGGTCTACTTCTATAAGTTCGAGCGGCCCGGCGGCTTCGCCTACCAGCGGATCTACACCGACGATCGCTCCACCGACGAGCTGCTGCTCTGCCAGGAGTGCGACCTGGTACTCGTCCCCTACGGCTACCATCCCGTGGTCGCCGCGCCCGGCTCCATGGCCTACTACCTCAATTTCCTGGCCGGATCCGCGCAGTCACTCGCCGCGAGCGACGATCCAAACTATGCCTGGATCAAAGAGAGCTACACCGGCACCGACCCGCGTGTTCCACTCTATCCCACGGGCGGCATGTGAGAGATAAGCGCCTGAGAACCCGGGCCGGCCAGCACTAATCAACGTTAAGGACGGACACATTGGCCGAGCGAACCTACGACATCCTCTGTATGGGCCGGAGCTCGATCGACCTTTATGCGCATCAGATCGGCGTTCCGATGACCGAGGTCACGAGCTTCGACGCGTACATCGGGGGCTGCCCGACAAACGTCAGCGTCGGGACGCGGCGTCTGGGGCTGCGCTCAGTCCTGCTGACAGCAGTCGGAGCAGATCAGGTTGGCGACTTCGTGCTCAACTTTCTCGACAGGGAGACCGTCGAGACGCGCTTCATCCCGCGCAAGCCCGACCGCCGGACCAGCGCCGTGCTTATGAGCATCCAGCCTCCAGATCACTTTCCGCTGACGATGTACCGCGACAATTGCGCGGACATCGGCCTGACGATCGACGATGTGCATGCAGCCCCGATCGGCGAGAGCCGGCTGCTCTTCATCACTGGAACAGGCGTAAGCCAGGAGCCGAGCCGCAGCGCAACCTTTCTCGCGGCTGAGATAGCACGTGAGGAAGGGACAAGCGTCGTCGTCGACCTCGATTACCGCCCGGTGGCCTGGCAGGATATCCGCGCCTTCGGACCGACAGTCCGGGCGCTGCTCCGGGGCGCAGACCTAGCCATCGGCACAGAGGAGGAGGTTCTGGCAGCGGGCGGCATGGCAGCAGGGCCGGAAAGCCTCGACAAGGCGATCGGCGCGCTCCTGGCAACCGGGATCGGCGTCCTGATTCTGAAACGTGGCGAGCGCGGCGCGACGATCTACACATCGGACGGTGCGGGCCGTCCCCATTTGACGGACGTCCCCGCCTACCCAATCGAGGTGCTGAACGTGCTTGGAGCCGGAGACGCCTTCGCCAGCGGCTTCCTCTACGGCTACCTCCAGGGTTGGCCGCTCGATCGGTCGGTGCGTCTCGGGAATGCGACCGGCGCGATCGTCGTCACGCGCCATGGCTGCGCCAACTTCATGCCGACGATGCCGGAGGTCGACGCGTTTACCGCGGGATATCGGCAAAGCGAAGGATAACAACGATGGAGAAGCAATGCCGCCTGACGATGGCGCAGGCTGTCGTCGAATTTCTCAAGCACCAATACGTCGAGCGCGACGGCGAGCAGCATGCCTTTTTCGCCGGCATCTTCGGCATCTTCGGCCATGGCAACGTGGCCGGTATCGGGCAAGCGCTCCATCAGAATGCGGATTCGTTCCGCTACTATCAGACCCGCAACGAGCAGGCGATGGTGCATACGGCGGCAGCATTCGCGAAGATGAGCCATCGCCTGCGCGCTTTCGCCTGCACCACGTCGATCGGTCCCGGGGCGACGAATATGATCACCGGCGCAGCAGGCGCGACAATCAATCGATTGCCCGTGCTGCTGCTGCCTGGCGATATTTTTGCGCGCCGGCTGGTCGCTCCGGTCCTCCAGCAGCTTGAGTCGCCCCATTCCCAGGATATCTCGGTCAACGACTGCTTCAAGCCCATTTCGGCGTACTGGGATCGGATCAACCGGCCCGATCAGATCATCACGGCCCTTCCCGAGGCAATGCGCGTGCTCACCTCGCCGGCCGATACAGGAGCCGTCACGCTTGCTCTTCCTCAGGACGTACAGGCCGAGGCGTTCGGCTATCCTGCCCGGCTCTTCGAGCGACGGGTTTGGACGATAGCACGGCCACGGGCGGATGAAGTGCTGCTCGGCAAGGCAGCCGAATGGATCAAGTCCAGTAAGCAGCCGATGATCGTCGCCGGCGGCGGGGTACTTTATGGCGAGGCAACCGAGGCACTGCGGGCGTGGGTTGAGCGGAGCGGCATTCCTGTTGCCGAGACGATGGCAGGTAAAGGGGCGCTGCCCTACAACCATCCCCAGGCGCTTGGAGCAATCGGCGTGACTGGTACGCCCGGGGCGAACATCGTCGCGCGCGAAGCCGACCTCGTGATCGTGCTGGGCTCGCGCCTGACCGATTTTACGACCGCCTCGAAGACGGCGTTCCAGAACCCGGACGTGCGCTTCATCAACGTCAACGTGGCGGCGTTCGACGCGGCCAAGCACGCCGCGCTGCCACTGGTGGCGGACGTGCGTGTCACGATCGAAGAGCTCGCGGATCGCACGCAGGGTTATACGGTCGATGCTGGCTACCGCGCGCGTGTCGAGCAATTCGGCCGTGAGTGGGACGCCGAGGTCGAGCGCATCTATCACCTGGGAGCCCAGGCCGGGATCGACGGCAAGGGACCGATGAGCCAGGGCGAGGTGATCGGCGCGGTCAACAGCTTTTCGCAGCCGCAGGATGTCGTCGTCTGCGCGGCAGGCAGCCTGCCCGGCGATCTCCATAAGCTGTGGCGCACGCGCGACCCGAAAGGGTACCATCTCGAATACGGCTATTCGTGTATGGGATATGAGATCGCCGGCGGTCTCGGAGTCAAGATGGCCGACCCGCAGCGCGAGGTGTACGTGCTGGTGGGCGACGGCTCGTACCTTATGATGGCCCAGGAGCTTGTAACGGCGATCCAGGAAGACTGCAAGCTCACAGTCGTGCTGCTCGACAACCACGGGTTTGCGAGTATTGGTGGCCTCTCCGAGTCGGTCGGCAGCGCCGGATTCGGCACTAAATACCGCTTCCGTAATCCGGAAACCGGCCAGCTCGACGGTCCCACACTGCCAGTCGATCTCGCCGCGAACGCACGCAGTCTGGGAGCCAACGTCGTCGAGGCGAGCGATGTCCCATCGCTCCGGGACGCGTTGGAGGCCGCACAGCAATCGAAGCGGACGACGGTGATCGTCGTGCCGGTCGATCGCGAGCAGCGCGTCGGCGGCTACGAATCGTGGTGGGATGTGCCGGTGGCAGAGATTTCAGAGGTTCCGGCCGTGGTCGAAGCGCGCCAGGAGTATGAGGTTGCGCGCCAGCGTGAGCGTGCGTTTCTGTAGACTGTGAACGATGCGCACCCTGCCCCGACGCCTGACCGGCGGGCATCAAGAAGTAGCCCTTGACCGAGCCGAAAGGGTGCAGTAGATGCTTGACAAGCTAGCGGAATAAGAAAGATGAGCGAAATCCAGATCGCGAACGCGCCCTGCTCCTGGGGCATACTCGAGTTCGATCTCCAAGGCGAATCGATCGAGTATCCGCGGGTCCTAGACGAGATTCGTGCAACGGGCTACAGCGGCACCGAGCTCGGGGACTACGGCTTCATGCCGACCGAGGCCGCGGAGCTCCACGCCGAGCTGGCAGCGCGAGATCTCGCATTGGTCGGCGCATTTGTGCCGGTCGCGCTCGCGCGGTCGGAGGCCCATGCCGAAGGTGCCGACGCTGCGCTCAAGATCGCCCGGCTGCTGCGTGAGACCGCGGGCAGCGGGCCTTTGATCGTCCTAGCCGACGATAACGGCAAGGTGCCGGAGCGAACCCGGCATGCCGGCCGCATTCGCCCCGAGCAAGGACTCGACACGGCGACGTGGAAGATATTCGCCCGGGGAGCTGAGCAAGCCGCCCAGGCTGTGCGCGACGAAACAGGACTGCGCACCGTCTTCCATCACCATGGCGCCGGATACGTGGAGACGCCGGACGAAATTGAGCGGCTCCTGGATCAGACCGACCCACAGCTGCTTGGTCTCTGCCTCGACACGGGCCACTATAGCTACGGTGGCGGCGACCCGGTCGAGGCCCTAAAGCGCTACCGCGATCGGATCTGGCACGTCCACTTCAAAGATTGCCACCCGCGCATCGCACAGCAAGCACGGACCGAGAACTGGGACTACTTCGAGGCCGTGCGCCAGGGTGTTTTCTGCGAGCTCGGAAAGGGCAGCGTCGACTTCGCCGGCTTCACGGCGGAGCTGCGCCGGCAGGGCTACGCGGGCTGGATCGTCGTAGAGCAGG
This sequence comes from Chloroflexales bacterium, assembly GCA_038254585.1. Lineage (GTDB taxonomy): Bacteria > Chloroflexota > Chloroflexia > Chloroflexales > Kallotenuaceae > JBBSGA01. The sequence continues at coordinate 4,941 of JBBSGA010000142.1, forward strand.
ATGTTCTTCCCGGCCTGGGCATGCCTGCCGAGAGCGCGTCACGGAACCGGGCATTTCTACGCTCGATCGGGTTATGATACCCAGATGTGCCAAGCGCTGGCTCAGGCCGGCTGGCGAGCCATGTACAGGACGGGTGGGGTATAATGCAGCCAATCACGAGCAGAGGCTGTCCGACGTGATCGGCCCGAATGGCGAAGAGGAGCGTGGTCTGTGAGTGCGCGAAGTATCCCTAACTATCTCGGCCTCTTCCGCATTCTGGTAACGCCGTTGTTGATCTGGCTGATCCTGCATGGCACTCCCGATGCGGACCTCTGGGCGGTACTCCTGTTGCTGATCATCGCCGGGAGCGACATCGCCGACGGGCCGATCGCGCGGCGGATGAACGTGGTTTCACCGCTCGGCATCTTTCTCGACACCAGCTCGGACAAGGTCTTTGTCGCAGGCGCCCTGGTACCGATGGCCGAGCGTGGCATCGTTTCATCGTGGATCGTCGTGGCGATCATCGCGCGCGATTTCCTGGTCTCGGGACTCAGATCCTACGCGGCGGCAGAAGGTGAGATCATTCCGGCCCGAGCCTGGGGCAAGCAAAAGCTGATCTTCATCATCATCGCGATCGTCTGGCAGCTTTTCCAGGACAATGCGCACCTCGGGGGCGTCTTCGCGCATGGGGGACCGGCGATCGACGTCTTGCTCAGGTTGACGCCGTTTGTCTGGACGATAGCGCTGCTCTGGACAATGCTATCAGGGGGGGAGTACCTGGCTGGCGGCTGGCGACTCCTGCGCAGAGGCTGGACGCCCAAGGTGCGCCCACACCTCAAAGGGCGTCCAGATGATCGTAGCTCCTGAACGCCAATCGTCTGGTAGCTACTACTCAATACGAGGGGTCACGGGCGATGGTGGGGCAGCGTGAACCTGGAGCAGGTTCCCTGGCCCACAGCGCTTTCGGCCCAGATCGCTCCGCCATGCGCCTCGACCAGCCCGCAGGAGATGAAGAGACCGAGCCCACTGCCGCGAACACGGCGCCCGTGCTCGTTTGGAACCCGATAGAAGTGCTCGAAGACCTGGAAAAGGTGTTCAGGCGCAATCCCTTCGCCCTGATCGACGCCTGCACGGCGGCCGCAGGGTTCAGCGGAGTGTCGACGCGAGGATACCCAGCTGATTACGATACTTAGCGACTGTGCGTCGTGCGACATCGAAGCCGTGCTCGCGAAGCATTTCCACCAGCTCCTGATCCGTCAGCGGCCGTCGCTCCTTCGTGATGAGCTCCAGGAGTACATCTTTGACGCTGAGCGATGCCGTGAAGAAATGGCTGAAGGGAATGACCTCGTGCGAAGGAATCTGAACGTGCTTGTTGGCAGTAGCGCGGCTGACCGTCGACTCGTGCACGCCGATCGCGCCGGCGACCTCCGCGCGGGTCAGCGGCGCCAGGTAGCGCACGCCGTGGCGGAGAAAAGGCTCCTGGCGCGCGATCAGGTACTGGGCGATGCGCCGGATCGTCTCGCGACGTTGGCGGAGATTGGTCAGGAAGAGCTGCGCCCGGCCGACAAACTGTGTGAGGTGGTCCTTCTCTTCGGGTGTCACCTGGGCATCCTCGCCGCGCGCCGGCTGGCGTACCAGCTCCTGATAGAGCGGGCTCAAACGGAGGAAATAGCGCTGCGACTCGACGACCTCGGCCACCAGAACGCCTTCCTCATCACGGATGATGACATCTGGCGTGAGATACGGTGTTTGCGACGGATTCACCGCGCCGTCGATGCCCGTACGCTCGAGCGGATAAGGGCGCAGGTGGTGGCGGATGAAGTCGCGGGCCTCGACAACCATTTCATAAGGCACACCCAGTGATTGGGCGATTGCACCATAGCGGTGTTCGCCCAGGTCACGCCAGTGTTCGGTAATGATCCGCTCGACGTGGGGATGGGTCACTTCCTCGAGCGCAAGACGCCGCAGCTGCAGCAGGAGGCACTCGGGGACGTCGCGGGCGCCCACGCCGACAGGTGCGACCTCCTGTAGCTTTCTCAGCACGCGCTCGACCCGGCTCGACTCGACGTTAAGCGTCGCGGCGACCTCGTCGACGGTCGTGTCGAGATAGCCCTGCTCGTCGAGACTTCCAATGAGGTACTCGGCGATGAAATGGTCCTCCACCGACAAACTGGCACGCAGATCGCGGACGAGACTTTCCGAGAGGGTAGGAGGCGCCGCCACAAGCATCAGCGGATCGAACTCGTCGTCGTCGCTGGCCAGTGTATAGTCCTCCCGTTCGGAGTCCATGATGCGCATATCTTCCTGCAAACAATAGATGCAGGTCGTACCCGAGAGCGGCCGCCCGCAGCGCTGGCAGAGAGCCTCCTCGGACTCCATCAGCTCGAGCGCAGGATTTTCCTCCAGCTCCTGCTGAATTGCCTGCTGGAGCTCCAGCGTCGAGAGGATGAGCATATTGTTGAGCGCGATGAGCGCCGGGGAGGCCTTCATCTGCATCTGAACCTGCAAGCCCATCATCATCGACATATCGGTCATCGCATCATGCTCCTTCCAGGGCATCCATGGCGAACGTCGCCAGGATCCAGCAACATTAGCTCCCGCCTGGCTCACTGCGAGCCATTATAGCAAAAAAGGCCCCGCGAACCTATTCGACAGGGACCGGCACCGTCTCCACGATCTGCCGCACGACGGCCACCGCACTACGCCCGCGAAGGCGCGCCTCGGCCTGCAAAACAAGCCGGTGTGCCAGCAGGTCGGGCGCGAGCTCTTTCACATCGTCGGGAAGGACGAAGTGCCGGCCGCGCAGCGCGGCAAGCGCCTGGCTACCTCGATAGAGCGCTAACGAGCCACGTGGGCTCGCTCCTAGCTCAATCGCATCATTGGTGCGGGTGGCACGCACGACCGCGACGATATAGCGACGGATAACATCGCTGACCGTAACGTCGGAGCTCAGCCGCTGGAGGCCGATGATCTGTGCCGGCGTTACGACAGGCGCGAGTGTCGCAAGCGGATCCGCGCCGCTAAAGCGCACGAGAATCGCCTCTTCCTCATCCTCCTCGGGATAACCCAGCGTCAGCTTCAGAAAAAAGCGGTCGACCTGTGCCTCAGGCAGTGGAAAGGTCCCCTCAAGCTCAATGGGGTTCTGCGTCGCAACCACCAGGAACGGGCGAAGCAGCGGCCGGGTCTCGCCGTCGAGCGTAACTGTACGCTCCTGCATCGCTTCGAGCAGCGCCGACTGCGTGCGGGGTGTGGCCCGGTTGATCTCGTCCGCGAGGATCACCTGCCCAAAAATCGGGCCGGGGCGAAACTCGAACTCGCTGTGCTTCTGATTGAAAAAGGTCAGGCCCGTCACATCAGACGGAAGGAGGTCTGGAGTGAACTGAATCCGGCGGAACTCACAGTCTAGCGAGCGCGCTAGCGCACGCGCCAAGGTCGTCTTGCCAGTTCCGGGTACATCTTCCAGGAGAACGTGCCCCTCGCAGAGCAGCGCAACGAGCAGACGCTCGATAATTGTCTCCTTACCGACAATCACCGAGCCGATGGCCGACTTCAAGGCATTCGCAATCCCGTTCAGGTCGTTAACGGAGAGCGCCCCCTCGAGCGTGCCTTGCATTATCGGCCGGCTATGCTGTGCGCGCCCGCCAGTGACGCAGGGCTACGGCACCCAGCGCGCCACCGAAGACGGCGAGGAAGAACGGGCCGATGTGCACGAAGAAGAGCATCTTGGAGGCCGGTTTCACCGCGCCGGGGGAGAAGAACCACCCCAGGGTTAGCGTCTCGCCGGTCAGGGCAGCCGCGCGCAGCAGCGGCCATCCGTCGAGGACCGGGGCCAGCACTGCTTCGTCGGCGGCGCCTAGAGCGAGGAAAAAAAGTATGTTGATCCAAATCGTGAGGCGCTGGCCGGGAGGAAGCTTGCGCGTCCCAGAGGAACTGACGATCAGCGCGACGACGAGGCTCGCCATCAACGCAAGACGGCGAGGAAGAGAGTGCCGATTAAGTGAATATGCGCCGGTAGCATTCGTCTGCATGCTGTCATTATACACAGGTCTCTCCATGGCTACGCCGGTGCCCGGAGATATGCGTATGGGCCTGTTTCTTGCTGGCCCCTATTTGCCGGCACTTCGGCTTCAATATTCACAAGCTACAAGCCAGAAAGTAGGCCAGGGGAGGCGGCCCGTGAGCGACGATCGCACATATACGAATCCTCTCTTTGACGAATACATGGCCGACCCGTTCGTTCTGAAGTACAACGGCGAGTACTACGCCTATGGGACAGCCGTGGTCGGGACGTGTGCGATACCCGTCCTCCATTCGACCGACCTCGTGAACTGGCGGCGATTGGGGAACGCACTCGCGCCGTTCGATCCGGCGTTCGACTGTTACTGGGCGCCCGAGGTTGCGTATGAGAACGGCACGTTCTTCATGTATTACTCGGCGGGAGGCAGGGAAGGCGAAGGGCACCAGGTACGCGTTGCTACGGCGGAGCACCCCACCGGACCGTTTCGGGATAACGGCACGATCCTGGCGCCTGACGATCCCTTCACGATCGACGCGCATGCGTTCCGGGACGAAGACGGCCAGTGGTACCTCTTCTACTGCCACGACTTCCTCGAGGGCGAGCGGCCGGGGACCGGCATCGTCGTCGACCGCCTCATCGATATGCGCTCGCTGGCGGGTGAGCAGTCCGTTGCCGTGCGCGCGCATGCCGATTGGAACCTCTTCAAGCGGCAGCGCGAATGGTATGGGCGTATATGGGACTGGTACACCATCGAGGGAGCCTTTGTACGTAAGCACGAGGGGCGCTACTACTGCTTCTACAGTGGCGGCGCGTGGAAAGAGTCGAACTACGGCATCGGCTGCGCGGTCGCCGACCATCCCATGGGGCCGTACCGGATCAATACGAGCTTGGCTGAGCCCGAAGTCCTGCGAACGGTGCCGGGAAAGGTTGTCGGCCCCGGCCATTGCTCGATCACGCTCGCGCCAGATAACCTCCACCCGTATATGATCTACCACGCCTGGAATACGCAGCACACGGCGCGGCTGATGCGCATGGATCCGCTCGTCTGGGATTCGGCACGACCAACTTGCGCCGGGCCGACCACCGAGCCACAGCCAGCACCACCGCTTCCATTCTTCCGCGACTTGTTCAGCTCGTCGTCGCTCGACAACCAAGCCTGGCGTGTCGAAGGTGGAACATGGCGCATCGAGCCGGGCCAGGTTATCCAGGAGGAGACGGCGGGGCAGCGGGCATCTCTGCTGCTGGCCGGTATGCCGGCCGAAACAGAGTACGTATTTGAGATCAACCTGAAGCGCCTCCACCCGCACGCGGGAGAGGGAGGCTTCGGCATCTACGTCTGCTATCGTGACCCCGGAAACTTCGTGGAGCTGAGTCTGGCAGGCGACGGCGCCGAGATCGTGTGGCGTTGCGTCGTCGATGGGAACGACGTGGAGCGCCGCGCGCTCGAACGCGTGGCGCTTGGAGAAAGATTCCGGCCCGAGAGCTACCACCAGCTCCTCGTACGGCGCCACGACGGCCAGGTGACGGTGTGGCTCGACGGGGTGCGAGTCGGCGCCGGCCTCAGGGTAGCAGCGGAGCTTACACGCGTCGGGCTGTTCACCTCCGGAGCAGCGGCCGCTTTCGCCGGAGTCAGCCTTACACTACTGGAGCACAATTGACCGGGCTTGCGCTGCGCGCTCGTAGCGCTCGATCCGGCTCAGCCGCCCGTCCGCCAGCACGCGCCAGAGACACCACCCGGCTACGGCGAGAAGTGTCCCCTCGCGGATCGCCATGGCCGGAATCAGCCCGTGCGGAAAGAACCAGGAGGTCGCGCTGCTGAAGCGGATCAGGCCAAGAATGAGGAAGCTCGCGCCGAAGTAGAGCAGGTCGGCCGCCGACCAACCCACCGCCAGCGCGGGCGGTGCGCCGACCACCGCCAGCAGAACGACGACCCAGAGGCTGTACTGCGGACTATAAACCTTGTTGACGAAAAGGAACCAGGCGATAGCCGCACACGACGCCGGTAGGAAGGCATGCGGTCCTCCTCTCCAGACTGCCCAGGTGAGGGCGGCGATCGCCGCAAGCAGCAGCGCCGTGGTGAGCGTGTTAATCTGCCCAGTCGTCGGATGCCAGCGGTCGAAGAAGCTCCACAGATTGACCTCACGTGGGCGCGTGCGACTGACCTCAAAGAAGTAGAGCCAGGCTCGTGGCCGGAGGATTAGCAGCGGCGCGTTGATGACGAGCGAGACGAGGCCGAAAACAACGGCCAAACGGAGACCCTCCCGCCAGCGTCCGGCGCGGGCGCGCTCGGCGACGATCAACGGAAGAATCACGATCGGAAAGAACTTGGTCCATACCCCGGCAGCCAGAAATGCGGCTCCAAGTCCATCGCGACCGCGCACGAAGAGCAGTAAAGCAAATACGGTCAGCAGAAGCGCCGCCATATCCCAGTTAAGGTTGACGTAGAAGGCAAGCGCCGGGGAGAGGGCAAAGAGCCAGACCCGCCCACGCGGGAAGCGTGGGATCAGCCAGGCAATCCCGAGGCCGCAGGCGGCGAGGAAGAACGAGGTCCAGAGGAAATATGGCCGCAGACGAGTGGCGAAGTTGAAGACGTAGATCATGAGGCCGATGCCGACCGGGTATTCGAGTCTGTAGTCGAAGTATGGGCGCGGATGCGAGCGCAGCTTGTCTCGAAAGTAGAGCGAGGGAATATCGGAGTAGCTAAAGCGATCGAACGCGAAGTTGTTGAAATCGTGCTGCTCGGGTAAGCCGCGGTAGTTGAAGCTCGGCCAGCGCAGCCAGAAACCGCCTGCCAGCATCAGGCCCGCGGCGAGCAGCGGCAGGAGCGTCGCCCACCTGACCGCGGACCGGCGAGCCGGCCGTAGCTGGTCATCGGCTACGACCGGAGTCACAAGAGATTCAGCCATCGACTCCAAGAACCTCCGCCGGCTGACACTCGCCCTCGCCGAGAAGCCGCCGGTACTCGTGCAGGGTAGACCTGGCCACGATCGGCCAGGCAAAGGTCGTCTCGACGATGTGCCGCCCTTCCCTGCCCCAGCGTGGCCACTCGCGGCGCTGCTCGAGCGCGGTCTTCAGGGCGAGCGTTAGGGCAGCGACATCGCCCGGCGGCACCAGGATACCGTTGCGCCCTGTAAAGACCTTATCGGGGATGCCGCCGGCAGCACTGGCGACCACCGGCCGGCGATGAACCATCGCCTCCAGTGTTACAAGCGACGAGCCTTCGTACAGCGTCGGATGGACAAAGAGATCGATCTCTTCGTAGAGCGAGTGCAGCTCGCGATCGTCGAGCGTACCCACGAAGACGACGTGGTCGGCAAGACCGAGCCGGACGACCTGCTCCCGCAGTGCCGGCTCGTCCTTCCCCTTTCCGACGAGCAGCCAGCGCCAGGAAGGACCCAGCGCATCGCGAGCGCCGGCAAGCGCGGCGGCCAGCACGTGGAAGCCCTTGTTACGCTCCAAGCGCCCGACGCTGAGCAGGACAGGAGTATGCCGATCGAGCGCGAAGCGCTGGCGGAGCTCGCGCTGCATCGACGAGTCGACCGCGCCAAGACATTCGTCGACGTCGATGGCCGACGGGATGACGACCACCTTGGCCGGATCGACGCCGAGATAGCGCGGCAGATCGCCGCGCGTGCACGCGTCCGTGGCAATGGCCCGATCGGCAGCCCGATTACCGGCGGAGTAGAGCACGCGAAAGGGAACATAGGTCCAGCGCTTGAGGCGTGACGGAGTACGGTACTCCTCCATCCCGTGCGGGTTGGCGAGGAAAGGGACCCGTCGCAGCCGACGATCTACACGCCGCACGAGCCCAAAGCCCCAGGCGCAAAGTCCCTGAGCGTGCACGACGTCGACTTTACGCGCCCCAATCAGGTCGCGGGCCAGCAGGGCCTCCGAAAGGGAGAAGACGGGATAATTGATCTGCCGCCCCAGGATGCTGTTAGGACGCAGCAGCGGCGACGTACGATCGTAGCGCATCTGCCGCACACGAAAGCCATCCGCGCGTGGCATCCCGGCGGCCGAGAGAATACGCGCCGCGGCTTCGTCGTCGTGCGGCGCATCCGGAGGCCGGCCGACTACCAGAGTCAGGTCGACGCCGAGGCGCACGAGATGCGTCGACAGATGAAAGACGTGGCGCTCGATACCCCCGAAGCCGTGCAGAGGAAAGACGGCGCGCGCGAGCATCAGCACGCGCGGTCCCGCATTACTCATCGCGGCCCCAATCGAGTGCAAGGCCGGCGCTCCAGTCAGGTGCGGCCCCGGCGAAGACGTCCGGCACGAGGATGTTGCGTCCCTGCGGCGTCAAGATTTGCAGATTGCACCGGTCGGGCTGCTCGAGCTCGCAATGATAGTAGGCGATCGCCTTGCCGTCCGGTGCCCAGGCAGGCACGACATCGGTAGCATCAGGCTTGGTCTGGGCCCAGCCCCACGCGTTATCCTGGCCGCCCAGGGCACGCGCGACGAACCACGAGTCGCCCTTGGCGCTACTGGCGCTGAAAAGCACCGCCTGCCGATCGGGCGAGGGAGCAGCATTCGCTCCATCCAGCTGGCCGAGGAAGGTCGAGCCGCCGTTCTTCGAGTCCGCGCGCTCCCAGATAAAAAAGTCGCTGAGCGCCTGGTATAGCACGAAGCTCGCCACGTAGACGGAGTGACCATCGGCATCCCAAAAGGGATTGGACATGAGATGCTCGAGACCGGCGCGGCCCCGCTCGTTCTTAGGCACCCCAATCGCCGGTGTATTCGGCGGCAAAGCCTTCACGACGATCCAATCATGTTCGCCGGCATAGCTGACCAGGTGGAGCTCGCTGCGGCGCGGCGGATCACTCCCGGGCACGGTGACGTACGCTAGACGCTTGCTATCGGGGGCCCAGGCGGGATACGCTCCACGAGCTACCTTGCGCGCCTGGTGCGTTCCTACCTCCAGCACCCAGATGTCACCCGCGCCCTGGTCGTCGCCCACCTTTTGCTGCCATGCGATCCGGCTGCCATCCGGCGCCCACACGGGATCGCGAGATCCGTTGGCAGCGGAGACCTTGTGCTCGTTCATACCATCGCCATCGGCAAGGTAAAGACCGTCGGCACGCGTAAAGGCCAGCGATCTGCCGTCCGGGGCCCAGCGCACATCCGTGGTATCGGAGACGAGCTTGCGAATCTCCCCGGGTCGCGGGCGATAGAGCCACGTATCCTTGCCGCGGACGAAGGCGATCTTGCCCTGCAAGGCAGGATGGAGCGCGGCGCCGCTCGTGGGCGTCTCGCCCGTTGCAGTCATGACGCTCTCAGGGCCGGTCGTCACCGTCAGGGCTGACGCGGTGCTCGTCGTTGCGGTGGCGGCCTCCGTAGCAGCGCCTGCCTGCTCGATCGCCGTGGGCTGCGGCGTGGCCGTGGAAGTAGCTGTCGTAGGCGGCGGCGCCGGCGCCGGGATGCGCGTCGGGACAAGCGTCGGCGAGCGCTGCTGCGTCGACGTGGCCGGCGACGTTCCAGAGGGCGTCACCGTAGGAAGCGCCGACGACACCGAGGAAGACGCTGCAGGCAGGGCTGCGGCATCTTTGCCTGATCCGCCGCACGCGGCAAGCAGAAGCAATAAGCCCGCCAGGAGTAGAGTTCTGGAAGATTTCATCAACGACCTTCACCTGTGGCGACTGCCCGCAACCGGGCTCGACGACCGCGTGCGCCAGTATATCATGAGGCGTTCCAGCCCTTGCGGGTGCAAGCAAGAGTTGTCAGAAAGGCAGAACCTCCTC
>JBBSGA010000143.1:0-14627 GCA_038254585.1 Chloroflexales bacterium
AACCCCGCGGGGCGCGGGGGGGGGCCGGGCCCCCCCGCCCCCCCCCCCGGGCCCGCCGTTCAGCGGAAGTAGGTGATCCCCATCGCATCCTCGACCATGCCGATCGTCTCCTCGGCGACGGCTCGCACCCGATCGTTGCCCGCCAGGATCATCTCCTCGATGAAGCCCGGCTTATCCGCGTAGAAGGTGCGCCGCTCGCGAACCGGTTCGAGGAAATTGTTGATCGCCGTCGTCAGCTTGCGCTTGACTTCGACGTCGCCGACCTTGCCCTGCCGGTAGCGCTCCTTGAGGTCGTCGACTTCGGCCTTGTCGGGATTGAAGGCGTCATGGTAGATGAAGACCGGGTTGCCCTCCACGCGGCCCGGGACGTCGACACGAATGCGGTTCGGATCCGTGTACATCCCGCGCACCTTCTGCTCGACGGTCTTGGCGTCGTCCGAGAGCAGGATCGCGTTACCCAGGCTCTTGCTCATCTTGCCCTGGCCGTCGATCCCAACCAGCGTTCCCACCTCGGGCACCATCACGTCCGGTACAGGAAAGACTTCGCCGTAGAGGTAATTGAAACGCCGCGCGATCTCGCGCGTGATCTCCACATGCGACTCGTTGTCCTTGCCGACAGGCACCAGGTTCGCCCGCGGCATGAGGATATCGGCGGCCTGGAGCACGGGGTAGCCGAGCAGGCCGAAAGGCATCTGCTCTTCCTCGATATGCGCTGCCCGCGCCATGTCTTTGAGGCTCGGCAGCCGGTTCAGGCGCGGCACGGTCACCAGCATTTCGAAGATCAGGTTGAGCTCGTAGACCTCCTTGACCGCGGATTGGACGTAATAGGTAACCTTGTTCGGATCGATGCCGACGGCGAGCTGGTCGAGCACCTGGTCGCGAACATTCTGAGGGACCGCGGCAATATCCTCACGTGTTTGTTTCGTCGTGAGCATGTGCAGGTCGGCGATGATGAAGAAGCACTCGTACTCGTCCTGCAGGCGCAGGCGGTTGTAGAGCGAGCCGATATAGTGCCCGAGATGTAGCTTGCCGGTCGTGCGATCGCCCGTCAATATGCGTTTCTTCGCCATGGGAGCTGCTCCTTATCTGTTATTTCACGTCACACCGTTCGTCTACGCCGTCGCTGAAAACGTTGAACGAGCTTGCTGCTCATGATCAGATCGGTAGGCCATGCCAGGAGCTTTGATAGGTAAATCAACAGCAGGTAGTACCACGGCACGACGATCTTGCGGCGCGGCCTGCGAATTGCCTCCGCGATCACACGCCCAACCAGTTCCGGGCCCGGCAGCGGGAACCGGAGGTCGGCCGTCATCTCCGTGCGAATGAAGCCCGGCTCGATCAAGACCACGGCGATCCCTTCGCTCAGCAGCTCGCTCCGCAGCCCGTCGCTGAGCCCACGCATGCCGAATTTGGTGGCGGAATAGAGCGGGGACGTAGCGATCTCGCCTGCCACCGAGCCGAGATTGACGATCACGCCGCTTCCCTGCTTGCGCATCTGGGGCAAGGCGGCGTTGATGCAGCGGGCAGCGGCTAGCAAGTTCACGCTGACGATGCGCTCGATCGCCGCGTCGTCGCTGTCGGAGACTGAGCTGCCCGCGCCAATGCCCGCGTTGTTGATCAGCACGTCGATCCGGCCATAGCTTTCGACGGTCGTCCGGACCAGCCGGTCGATCTCTTCCCGGCGCGTCACATCCGTCGGAACGGCAAGCGCACGACCTCCCCGCCGGTCGATCTCCTCGACCAGGGTTGTAAGCTGAGCCGCACGGCGCGCCGCGAGCACGACGGTCGCCCCGCGGCCGGCAAGCTCGCATGCCGTCGCGGCGCCGATGCCGCTCGAGGCGCCCGTAATAATCGCAACTTTGCCCGCGATCTCCATCAGATCACCTCGGCCTCCTGCCAGAGCCGTCGCAGCCGGGACGCGCTCTCGACGAGGTACGAGCGGTCGGGCGTAAAGACCTCGAGCGTGATCGAGCCGTCGTAGTCGGCACGCCGCAAGCGGCCGATCTCCTCCTTCCAATCGATCTCGCCGACGCCCAGCGGCAGATGGTCGTCCGAGCGAAGCCGGTTATCGGAGACATGCACGTGCACGAGCCGCTCGTGATGCGCTTTCAGGAACTCTTCGGTGCGCGAGCCTTTGACGTTGGCGTGCCCGATATCCAGATGCAGGCCCAGTTCAGTATGGCCCAGCAGAGCCCGGAATGCCTTCGCCGTATTGAACTGGTTCACGACGTTCTCGACCATCACCTTCAATCCATGCGGCGCCGCATGCTCTGCTAGGATCGCGAACGACTCGGCGTTCCACCGCAGCGAGTCGTCGTACGTGAACTTGGCGATGCCCTTGTCGACGTGAACGTTGACCAACCTTGCTCCAAGCGCCGCCAGCGGCTCGAAGGTCGCCTCGACCGCCGCGATCGCGCCCTCGCGCAGCTCCCTGAAGGGCGACGCGAACGGGAGATACCAGGCGGTATGGCCGACGACCCCCAGCCCGGTGTTCTCCAGCACGCTCCTGAATGCGTCCACGTCGAGTGTCTCGACCGCGGCTCGCGGCCCTTCGAGCGTCAGGTCGATGAATTCGAACCCATTGCCGGCCGCCCATTGTGCTTCGCGCACCGGATCGGCGGCAGGATCGTTCATCATGCCAACTTTCACGTGCCCTCCCGGCCTTGCGCTCGGCGCAAGGCACAAAAAAACTCTCGTCCCAGACTAAGGGACGAGAGGCAACTCTCCTCACGCGGTTCCACCCTCGTTCGCCGCGGCTCACGCCGGCGGCGCACTCTGCAAGTACCTCGTCGGCGAGCACGCCACGGTCGATACTCCGCGCCCTGGTAACGGTGGCGTCTCCGGCAAAGGCTACACACCCCCGGCGAATGGCGTTCTGCCGCGCCGGCCGGCTTCACCTTGCGACTCCTGGGCCCATTCACTCCGGCTATGCATCCTGGCCTCGCACCACCCGCCAGCTCGCTGAATGCCGTCGCCGTAGCTACTCTTCCCAATCACAGTCGATCTTTGATTACGTTTACCGGAGTATAGCATGCGTGTTTGGTCAGGTCAACGCATCCACAATCCGTTATGTTATAATTTGCGCACCGCTCCGAGGTCTGCCAGGAGGTTACCGGGTCGCCTTGATCGCCGCTCAGCCTCCGGCCCAGCGTCCCACCTCGCCTCCCGGATATCTGCGCTCCCGGGTTCTGGTCAAGCTCGGCGTGCCGGGTGGTTCCAGTGCTCTCTTGCCCTGCAAGCCGGTCTAGCCTCCGTAGACGCACTCGGGGCTAAAAAGATGACTATCGTGCGGGAGCACGAAAGAGGATAGAGGACGTTATGCGACATGGAATCCGGCCGCGCATGAGGCCGAAGTATTTTGAGGCTCGAAGCGCACGCCGCAGGTCGAGCGGCGCGGCGCAGGAGGCCGCCCTGCAGGAATCCGAGGAGCGCTTTCGTATCCTTGCCGACACCGCGCCTGTGATGGTCTGGATCTCCGGCCTGGACGCCGGCTGTACCTTCTTCAACAAGCCATGGCTGGATTTTACCGGCCGGACCCTGGAGCAGGAGCTTGGCAACGGCTGGACCGAGGGCATCCACCCCGAAGACCACGCGCGCTGTGTGGACGCCTACCGCATCGGCATGCTGGCCGTCGACCACGGCCAGGCCAACTTCTACACGCCGCGCCACTCCGAGCTGGCGCTGGCATTCGCGAGCCAGGCGACCGTGGCGATCGAGAACGCGCGTCTCTACGAGCAGGCTCAGACGTTCGCGGTTGTTATGGAGCGCCAGCGGCTTGCGCGCGAGCTCCACGATTCGGTCTCGCAGGCGCTCTCCGGTGTGGCACTCGGCGCGCGCACGGCACGTACTCTGCTCGACCGCGACCCCGGCCAGGTCGCCAAGCCGCTCGACTATGTGCTCTCATTGGCCGAGGCAGGTCTGAACGAGATGCGCGCCCTGATCTTCAACCTCCGGCCCGAGTCCCTTGAGACCGAGGGGCTTAGCGCTGCCCTGGTCAAGCAAGCCGCGTCGCTGCGTACGCGCCACCACATCGAGGTCCGCACGGAGCTCTGCGACGAGCCCGACCTCGTCTTCGAGATCAAAGAGGCGCTCTACCGCATCGCGCAGGAGGCAACCCACAACACGGTCAAACACGCGCGTGCAACCGAGCTTGATCTGAGGCTCGAATGCACCGGTACTTATGTGGCGCTGACGATCCAAGATAATGGCGTGGGCTTCGATCCAACCGGCTCCTTCCCCGGTCACCTCGGCCTCAAGTCGATGCGCGAGCGTGCCACCCGCCTCGGCGGCACCCTCAGCTTCGAGAGCGCTCCGGGCCAGGGCACGCGCATCCTGGCCCGCATCCCGGTTGCCAGACGCGCCTCGGCAGAACCCCGCGATGCCGGGTCCGGTGGTAGCCCTCCGTAGCAGCTGTCGGAAGTGCAGCTGCCAGAACGCTCTCTAGCCGGTTGCCGCCCGCCTATTGGACGGTTTCGCCCGCGTGCCGTACTATCGTGGGGACGGTGGTGGCTGCCGAGCTGTAGGAGTGTGTGCAGCCGCCGGATATGACGTCCTAGGAAGGGAGCAGGCTCTACGCATGAGACGAGTGGGTATCGTCGGTCCCGGACTGATGGGGAGCTGGCACGCGTCGCGCTGGCAGCAGTTGCCGGTCGATCTGGTCGGATACTACGACCGCAACTTGGAACGGGCTGAAGCGGTCGCCAAAGAATATGGCGGTCGCGCGTTCACGACCCTGGAAGAACTGCTGGCTGCAGTTGATATCGTCGACGTCTGTACGCCGACGTATGAGCACAAGGGGCCGGTGGTAGTGGCCGCGCAGGCGGGTAAGCATGTCGTCTGCGAAAAGCCCCTGGCCCGCCACGAGGCCGATGCCGAGGAGATGATTGCGGCGTGCCAATCGGCAGGCGTGCGCCTCTTCGTGGCGCAGGTTGTGCGCTTTTTTTCCGAGTTCGTGCAGGCCAAAGCCGTGCTGGATAGCGGCGCCCTCGGAAAACCCGCTGTCGTACGAACCGTTCGTGGTGGAAACTATCCACGGCCAGACACCTGGTATGGCGATTTCGAGCGCAGCGGCGGCGTGATCCTCGACCTCTCGATCCACGATCTCGACTACCTGCGCTGGTGCTTCGGCGATGTGCAGCGCGTCTTCGCGCGCGGTCTCTCGTTTGCCGGCATTCACGCGACCGACCATGTCTTGATCACACTCCGCTTCGCTAGCGGCGTCATCGGCCACGTCGAGGGCAGCTGGGCCTTCCCCGCGGGGATTTTTCGCACCTTCCTCGAGATCGCGGGCGACCAGGGGCTGCTCCACGTCGACAGTCTCGAGACTGCTCCGCTGACGCTCTCGCTTAACCAGGAGGCTGCTGCTGCCGAGGGCGCGGTCACCGTTCCGGGCAGCCCGCTGGCTCCCTCCGACGATGCCTATTATCGGGAGCTCGAGCATTTTCTCCACTGCCTCGACTCCGGAGAGGACTTCCGAGTCTCGCCGCGGGATGCACTCGAAGCTCTACGTGTCGCGTTAGCGGCAACCGAGTCTGAGCGCACTGGACGGCCGGTCGAGCTCGCCACCTTCAAGGAGACCAGGTCATGAGGATCGGGATACTCAGCACGGCACACCAGCACGCCGTCGGCTACGCGGCGAGCTTGAAGCAGATCGACGGGGTCGAGCTTGTCGGCGTTGCCGACGACGACCGCGCTCGCGGCGAAGGCTTCGCGGGCCGGTTCGGAACACGCTTCTTCGCAGCGCCGGAGGCATTGCTCGCGGAGCATCTCGACGGCGTGATCATCTGCTCGGAGAATGCCTGCCATCGCCCGCTGACCGAGCTGGCCGCGCGCTCGACGCACTATATCCTCTGCGAGAAGCCGATCTCCACGACAATCGAAGATGCACGCGCGATGATCGACGCCTGCGCGGCCAATGGAGCAAAGCTGCAGATCGCCTTTCCCGTGCGCTTCGCTCCCCCGGCGCAGAATCTCAAGCAGCTGCTCGATCGACAGACGCTCGGACGGATCTACAGCCTCAAGACCACCAACCACGGCAATACCCAGAGTGGCTGGTTCATCGATCGGAGCCTCTCGGGTGGCGGCGCCGTCATCGATCATACGGTCCACGTGATCGACCTGCTGCGTTGGTTCTTTCAGGCCGAGGTGACCGAGGTCTATGCCGAGGTCGGCAGCGGTATGTTCATTCCGGGCGGAACGATCGACGATGCGGGGATGCTCTCGTTTACGCTCTCGAATGGTGCCTACGGCACGCTCGACACCAGTTGGTCGCGGCCGAAATCATACCCGACCTGGGGCGACGTCACGATCGAGGTGCTCGGCGAGAAAGGCGTCATACGCCTGGATGCGTTCCGGCAACATCTCGATGTCTCCAGCAATCAGACCGGCAAGACCCAGTGGCTTGGCTGGGGCAGCGACATGGATCTTGGTTTGATCCGCGACTTCGTGGCGACGATCCGGGAGGGGCGCGAGCCTTCGATTACGGGTGAGGATGGCCTACGAGCGTTGGAGGTGGCTCTGGCGGCCTATCGCTCGGCCGAGACGGGAGAGCCGGTGAGTCTGGCGGCCGGGTAGATCCCCGGCCGCGCGTGCTACAGGTCCGCTTCTAGGCGATCAAGTGCGACGTTCCATGCTTGCATGCGCTCGGCATCGCCGCCTACGTCCGGGTGGTGCAGCCGAGCGATCGCTTTACGAATCGCCGCTATCTCGTTCCGGGTCACGACAAGCCCAAGGACCTCCGGCTCAGGCCGCTCTGGCTGCTCTGGGGTGCGCTGTTTCAGTCGCTCATATTCGTAGCGTAGGACCGTATTTTCGTGCACGGTGCGAACGAGATTTGCCACCGTTTTGGTATAGGCTTCAGCCGTCTCGGCCAGCCGTTGCTGCTCTTTCTTCAGCTCCCGCGTTAAGCGGCGAACCTGTGCCTGGGCCTCGGCTAGATCGTTCTCCAGCATCCCGGCGTAGCTCGACGCGCGGTATGGCGAACGGACAGTCTCTTCCCGCGGATCCATCGTCGCCTTTCTCCTGGTGGGGTCGCTGCGCCGGCTCCGGGACTATGGGTAGCAGTTTAGTTTGCGGCGTGACAAGAGTATAGCGCAAAATGCGCTGCTCCGCATTGCTGTGTTGCTGGCTCCGTCGCCACAGAATACCGGCGCGCGGTTCCGCAACTCCTGCGGCCGCGCGCCGGCTCTCAACCCCACGCTCCACGGCTATGCTCAGGCCTGTGGCAGGCCATAGACCTCTACTGGCGGGCGCTCTCCGGCTCTTTATCCCCGACGCTCTGCTCGTCGAGGGCAGTATCGGCGCCGCCGCCAGAATCCTCGCCTGCCTGGAGCTCGCCCCCGACCTCGTTCGCCTGCGGCTCCGGAGGGGCCGGCTGCGCGATCAGGCTGGCTGCGATCCCGGCCGCGACGCCGGCCGCCGTGGGCAGCTCGATCCCGAGCGCCTCGTCGAGCGAGAAGCGGCCGGGCCTGAGCAGAGCTAGCGAAGTGGCGATCGCCAGGTTGGTTAGCGGCAGCTCGGCGCCGCCGCTGGTGACCCAGATCGGCTCCTCCTCAACGCAAACTACTGCGCGCTGCGATTGCACAAACTATGCCAGGCGAGCGCCTGGCCTGCCGCGAGGTTCATCTTGACAAACCCGCCTACGCCCCTACAATAAAGCCTACAAGGCTGCGAACAGGAAGAGTAATTACGTACCGGCTGGTAGAGATGGTGGGCCGCCGGCTGAAAGCCCGCCACAGCTGTCCGTGATGAAGGTCGCCTGGGAGTTGGTGCGATGAACGGCCGATTTCGGCTCTGAGTTGTGCCCGGGCTGCGCCCGTTACCGCGTGACGAGTGAGCAATGGCTTCGCTGTGCGTGTCCTTTGGAAGCGCGGAGCGGCTGCTGCTAAACCGAGGTGGTACCACGTGAGGCTGCGCCTCTCGTCCTTGGATGGACGAGGGGTTTTTTGTTTGTGGAGGAGCGATGCATCCGACGACGGAGCGCGTCGTGGCCGCGCTCAGGGCCGCGGGTCTTAACGCCGATGTCCGTGAGTTCGACGACACGACGCGAACGGCGCAGCAGGCTGCCGGCGCGTTGGGCGTGCCTGTCGGCGCGATCGTCAAGTCGCTCTGCTTCATGGCCGATGGCGAGCCGGTGATGGTGCTTGTCTCAGGGGCGAACCGTGCCGATCTCGCGAAAGTCCGGGCGTATCTCGGCGCTGCCAGGGTCATGCGCGCCAATGCGGACGAGGTTCGCACTGCTACCGGCTTCGCCATTGGCGGTGTGCCCCCGGTTGCCCACACGCGCCGGCTCCGTCTGCTGATCGACCGCGATCTGCTCCAGTACGCGGAGCTCTGGGCGGCGGCCGGGACCCCGAATAGTGTCTTTCGTCTGACGCCTTCACAGCTCACGAGTCTTACCCACGGCCAGGTGAGCGACGTCGCGGAGGAGGGCCGGTCATGAGCCCTGTCCTCGCTCCCTCATGTAGTGGCGGGCCCGGCCTGGCTTTGCGGTTGGTCGCCGGCCGCAGATAGGAACCAAAGGAGTGGAGAGTATGAAATCCGATCCGCTGCGCTCGATTCTTCAGGACGCGGATCTTGCCAGGCCCTACGATGCCCGGCTCGTCGAGCAGCCGCTCTATGCCTGGTGGGAGCGGCAGGGCTTCTTCCAGCCCCGGCTCGCCGAAGGTCGTGAGCCCTTCACGATCGTCATCCCTCCGCCGAACGTTACCGGCCGGCTCCACACGGGGCATGGCCTCACGATGACGATCGAGGATATCCTGATCCGCTGGCATCGCATGCTCGGCGATCCCACGCTCTGGCTCCCGGGCACCGATCACGCCGGCATCGCAACACAGAACGTCGTCGAGCGCGAGCTGGCCAAGGAGGGCCAGACCCGCCATGAGCTTGGCCGCGAGCTTTTCGTGGAAAATGTCTGGGAATGGAAGGATCGCTACGGCGGGATCATCACCGATCAGCTGCGTCGCCTCGGAGCATCGCTGGACTGGAGCCGTGAGCGCTTCACGCTCGACGAGGGCTTATCGCGCGCCGTCCGTGTCGCCTTCAAGCGCCTCTACGACGACGGCCTGATCTACCGCGGGGAGTACCTGGTCAACTGGTGCCCACGCTGCAATACCACGATCTCGGACCTCGAAGTCGAGCACGAGGAGCGCCAGGGCTCGCTCTGGTATATCCGCTACAAGCTGGCCGATGAGGGCGACGACGACTGGCGGCTGGCCTCCGGAGGGGCGCCCTCGATCACGGTCGCGACCACCCGGCCCGAGACGCTGCTCGGCGACACGGCCGTCGCCGTCCATCCGGAGGACGAGCGCTACGCTGCGCTCGTCGGCCGCGAGGTGCTGCTGCCTGCGCTCGGCCGCCGCATTCCGATCATCGCGGACGCAAGCGTCGATCGCGACTTCGGTACCGGCGCGGTCAAAATCACGCCGGCTCACGATCCGAATGACTACGAGATGGGCAAGCGACATGGGCTGCCTTTCGTCAACGTGATGAACAAGCATGCGACGATCAACGAGAACGGTGGCGCCTATGCCGGCATGGAGCGCTACGCCGCTCGGGCGCGGATCGTGAGCGACGTCGAAGCCGCGGGCAACCTGGCCAAGATCGAGCCGCACACCCTTTCTGTCGGAACATGCGAGCGCTGCGGCACGGTGATCGAGCCACTCCTGAGCATCCAGTGGTGGGTCAAGATGGAGCCGCTGGCCGGACCCGCGATTGCCGCCGTGCGCGAAAGCCGCATCGAGATCGTGCCTGAGCGCTTCGACCGGATCTACTTCCACTGGCTCGAGCATATCCGGGACTGGCCCATTTCGCGCCAGCTCTGGTGGGGCCATCGCATCCCCGTCTGGTACTGCGACAATTGCGGCAAGCAGACCGTGGAGATCGACGAGCCTCGGCAGTGCGCGCACTGCGGCAGCACGGCGATCCATCAGGACGAGGATGTTCTTGACACCTGGTTCTCCTCCGCTCTATGGCCTTTCTCGACGCTCGGATGGCCGCAGGAGACCGAGGACTACCATATTTTCTATCCCACCAGTGTGCTCGAGACCGGCTACGACATTCTCTTCTTCTGGGTCGCGCGCATGATCTTCATGGGGCTCTATCTGACCGGCAAGGAGCCGTTTCACACGGTCTACCTGCATGGTCTGGTGCGCGATGAGCTCAACCGCAAGATGTCCAAGTCGTTAAATAACGCGGTCGATCCGCTTGAGTTGATGGAGCAGTACGGCACCGACGCGGTGCGCTTCACCTTCGCGACGTCGTCGACGCCCGGCCAGGACTTTGCGCTCCAGCCGCTCCGGCTCGAGGCCGCGCGTAATTTCGCGAACAAGCTCTGGAACGGCGCCCGGTTCGTCATCGGCAAGCTTGACGACCTCCCGCGTGGCCGGGCCAGCCAGGTCACGCCCGGCTGCCTTGAAGAGGCGCAGTATACCCTGGCCGATCGCTGGATCGTCAGCCGCTTCAATCGTCTGTGCGGCGACGTCGACCGGCTACTCGCCGGCTTTAATCTGGGCGAGGCCGGCCGCCAGATCCAGAGCTTCTTCTGGGAAGAATTCGCCGACTGGTACATCGAGGTCGCCAAGGTCCAGCTCGAAGGCGACGACGAGCGGCAGCGCCTGACGCGCGAGATCCTCTATACCGTGCTCGAAGGCACACTGCGGCTGCTGCATCCGTTCATGCCCTTCGTGACCGAAGTGGCCTGGCAGCATCTCACCAGCGGCGCCCTCGGCTCCGCGCTGATCGTCGCCGCGTACCCCCGTGGGGACGAGACAGCCCTCGACGCGGGTGCCGAGCGGGACTGGGCCTTGATTCAGGAGATCGTGCGCGGCATCCGCAATGCGCGCAACGAGTCGAACGTGGAAGCATCGCGCTGGATCGCAGCGCTGATCGCCGCGGGGCCGAAGGCTGGCGTGGTCGAGGAGCAGCGCGCCGCGATCTCCCGCCTGGCACGCGTCGCGCCGGACCAGCTGCAGATCGCCGCGGCATTGTCCGAGAAACCCCAGAACGCGACGGCGCTGGTCGCCGGCTCGGCCGAGGTCTACCTGCCGCTGGCCGGTATGGTCGACCTCGCCGAAGAGCGCGCTCGCCTCGTCAAAGAGCTGGAGCGCGCCGAGGCGGACGTGACGCGCCGGCAGGCCAAGCTCGCCAACACCAATTTCGTCGGCCGCGCGCCGGCCAAGATCGTCCAGGGCGAGCGCGACCTGCTGCAGGCCGCGGAGGTAACCGCCGCCAAGCTTCGCAAGCATGTGGCAGCGCTGAGCCACGCCGCGGCATGACGAAATCGGAGCGGCCGGAGTCCGCCGAATGTGGAGGGGATATGGCAGATGAAGCGCTGACGCCGCGGCCGACAGTCGAGGTCGTCACCATCGAGGATGTTCTTGTCTAGTCGCAACACGACGCGGGTAGGTTTTCTACAACCGCTGGATATCAGCCCAGCGGCTGCCTGCTTCATCGAAGCGCAGTGTGACGCGTAGGTCGAGTGTTTCTACCAGGCACCGCTGTGTTTGCACATCGTTTGTCTTATCAACGTCGTCGAGTTCGGCGCTCATCTCTTCGACAAACTCAACGATGCTTTAGATGTGTTCATCCGAAATGCTCTCCTCATTGTGTAGTAAACCCCATGATCCGGGGACCACTACAGCAGCAGTTGTGCGTAATGCTGTGGACAACCTGAGGATTGCCGTGGATAACGATGTATCGTCCGTGGATACTACGGACATTATATCAACAAACGTTCGAAGAGAATACCTGGAGGAAGGCAAGGAACCTACTCTCCTTCTTGACACACGATGAATCGTTATGATATGCTATGTTAGCTTATGTTACTTGCGCCCTTTCACCACAGCATTAGAGGGGGATAGTTCCTATGTCTGTGCGGCACACTTCAGACCTCCTCACCGTGCGTGAGGCAGCCCAACTGCTCAAAGTCAGCACGATGACGATTAAGCGCTGGCTCAAACAGGGACGTTTGGTGGCCTACCATGTCGGTCCACGCGCGCTCCGGATCAAACAGGAGGACTTGCAGGACTTGCTGCGGCCGGCCACGGCATCGGAGGCGAGTATGAAACAGGAACAACGCCCCTTTAGCCCGCCGCCGAAAGAAGAAATAGCGAGGCGGCAGGCCTTAGTTGCTACCATTCAAGCGAAGCGGGAAGAGCGCGTGATTACTCCTCTGACGGCAGCAGAGCTTGTACGACGCAGCCGAGAGGAGGAGATGCGCTCATATGATACCGAGAAGTGATGGTTTGGTGGTTGATGCGTCTGTAGCCGTTAAGTGGCATCTGAAGGATGAGGAGCACGCCGCGGAAGCGCTCCAGCTGTTAATGCGCTTCACCAATGGCGCCGTGACGCTTGTAGCCCCTGATCACATCCGCTATGAGGTTGCCTCGGCCATTACCGTTGCTACGCGAGGTCGACAGCCCCGAATTACCCAGCAACAAGGGAAAGATGCTATCGAAGAGTTTCTGGCCTTAGGGCTCGCGACGGTTGCAAGCGACGATCTAATCCTTGCCGCATACCTGTTGGTGCACCAGCATGGCATCGCTTTCTACGATGGCTTGTATCTGGCGCTCAGCCAGCTCGTAGGCCGGCCCTTCATTACCGCCGATGGGAAGCTCTACCAGCGAATTAAAACCCTTCCCGCGGTTGTCTGGATTGGCGACTACGCACCGGCCTAAGGTATCGCCGAGTTCGGAGGAAGGAACGGATGAAGCAAGCAGTGCAGCAACCAGAAATCCACCTCTTTTCTGTATCGTTTGCAGACGGGTCCCGCTTTACCCTTCCTTCTGGCTGGGAAGCGGTCTTTGTGTCTTCCTTTGGTTCTGACCCCGTGGCGTACTCCGTTGTCGCTACAAGGCTGCGCTTTGTGGTAGGCAAGTATGTGGAACAGAGAGCCTGGCCGAGCAAATTTGATGGGATCAGCCTTGACGATGAAATCACTGATGATAGCAAGACTGTGTCGTTGCAATGTGTCCAACTACGTGTGCTGATGGGAGCTAGTTGCGCGCTGAAAACCGGGCAACCTGTGACGGCTCGCCTACCACATCCACTGGAACAACAGTTACTATAGACGTCGTAGCCAGCCGGGAGGATTGTCGATGAATAAGCGAGGCGACGAGCAGCCGGCGCGCGCTGCCGACGAGATACACATTACCGACCTCGTCTTACCAAATCAAACCAATAACCACGGCACCATGTTCGGCGGCGAAGTCCTGGCGCTAATGGATAAGGCAGCCGGTATCGCGGCGCTGCGGTTCTGCCGCCAGCCGGTAGTAACCGCCTCGACCGAGCGCATTGACTTTCGTACGCCCATCCAGAGCGGCGAGATTATCGAAGCGATCGCCAAGGTTATCTACGTCGGCCGGACGTCGCTGATCGTGCGGATTCATATCTATGCCGAACATCCACTGATCGGCGACCGGCGGGTTTGCACGACCGGCTACTTCAATATGGTCGCCCTCGACACTCGCGGGCATCCGGCGCCGGTGCCGCGGCTGCTGCTGGCGGACGAGCTGGCGCAGGCCGAGTGGGAGGCGGGGAAAGAGATACGACAGATGATAGACGCAAGGCGGAACCGCTAACCGTATTATGGAGGATTCCTGAATGCCCTTGTCGAACCTTCCGGCCACGCCGGATGTTTTCATCGACGCGACGTGGCCGGAGATCTTGCCCTACTATGACGAGCTGGCCCAACGCCCGCTCGATCTCGACGGCGTCGAAAGCTGGCTGCAGGATTGGTCCGTGCTTGAATCGCTCCTCTCGGAGGCGGCCGCGCTCGCCCTGATTGCCTATACAACCGATACGGCCGATCCGGTAAAAGAGGCAGCCCACATCCGGTTCGCGAGTACGATCCTGCCCCAGATGCAGGAGCAGCACGTGCGCCTGGGCAAGCGGCTCGTCGAGCTCGGCTACGAGACCGATGCGATCCGCACGATGGTTCGCAGCCTACGCAACCAGATCGACATCTTTCGCGAGGCGAACGTCCCGCTGGTCGCAGAGGCTCAGAAGCTCAACGCCCGCTATCAGAAGATCACCGGAGCCATGGCCGTGGAGTGGGAGGGCGAGCAGAAGACGATCCCGCAGCTCCAGCCCTACCTGCTCGTCGCCGATCGGGCGACGCGTGAGCGCGCTTTCCGTCTCCAGGCCCGGCCCTACGTCGCGCAGCGCGCGGCACTTGCCGGCCTCTTCGACGAGATGTACGCGGTACGTATGCAGATTGCCCGTAATGCCGGTTTTGACAACTACCGCGACTACGTCTTCCGGGAGAAAGATCGCTTCGACTACACCCCCGCCGACTGCGAGCGATTGCATGCCGCCGTCGAGGCGACATTTGTCCCCGCGGTGCGCCAGATGCATGATCGGCGCCGTGACCGTATGGGCCTGGAGACGCTGCGGCCGTGGGATGTGGACGTCGACCCGCTCGGCCGGCCGCCTCTTCAGCCTTTCCGGGAGGTTGAAACGCTGGTCGACGGCGCGTCGCGTATCTTTCACAACGTCGACCCGGCGTTAGGAACCTACTTCGACACGCTCTCCGGCGAGCACCTCCTGGATCTCGACAGCCGTATTGGCAAAGCCCCCGGCGGCTACTGCCGCGGGCTTGCTCACCGCAAGCGACCGTTCATCTTCATGAA
>JBBSGA010000144.1:0-14542 GCA_038254585.1 Chloroflexales bacterium
CCGTTCTCGCCGAGGAGCGCCAGCACCTCGCCCTTGTAGAGACGAAGACTGACATCTTTGTTGGCGACGACACCCGGAAAGATCTTAGTGACGCGCCGCGCCTCGAGAACGACTTCGCCCTGGTTCTCCGACATGCTGCGCTCCAGTTTACTCCGTCTCGTACGGCTGGCCGACGGCCGCGGGAGGATACGCGCGGCCGATGACGCCCGCAAGAATGATGATCGTGAGCAAGTAGGGAAACATGCCGGTCAACTGAGCCGGGAGCGGGATCCCAAACTGCTGTGCGTTGATCTGGAGCGCGTTCGCAGCGCCGAAAAGCAGAGCCGCGGCCCACGCGCCCCAGGGCGTCCACCCCCCAAAGATCAGTGCTGCCAGGGCAATGAAGCCCCGACCGTTGGTCATCAATGTCTCGAAGCTCGGCACAGCCTCGAGTGTAAAGTAGGCGCCGCCGACCCCGGCGATCATGCCCCCGATCACCACGTTTGCATAGCGCATGAACGGCACGTTGATGCCGACAGTATCGGCCGCGCGCGGGTTCTCGCCCACGGCACGGGTACGCAGCCCCCAGGTGGTATAGAAGAGGACGAAGTGCGCGACGATGACGAGCAGGATCGCCAGCCAGGCAATCGGCTGCTGTTGGAAGATCGGGCCGGCTATGGGCAGGTCGGCAAGGATCGGGATCGGCACACGCGGCAGGAGACCGGCCGAGTGCAGATCCATATGTCTAAGGACCTGCGAGTCCAGAAAGCCTGTGAGCCCGACCGCAAGAATATTGATGACGGTGCCGCTCACAATCTGATCGACCTTGAACGTGACCGCGAGCCAGGCATGCAGCAGGGCCATCAGGCCGCCCGTCGCGATGCCCGCCACCAACCCAAGCACCAGGCTCTGCGTCAGAGCCGAGATGAAGAAAGCCCCGAAGGCAGCCGCGAGCATCATGCCCTCGAGCGCGATATTGACGACGCCGCTGCGCTCGCAGAATAGCCCCGCGAGGGCGCCAAGCGTGATCGGGGTCGCGAAGCGCAAGGTGGTAGCCAGCATACTGCTCGCGACCTCGGCTGCCGGCAGATTCGTGGGACGAAGCAGCACTGCAAGCGCGATCAGTGCGACC
This sequence comes from Chloroflexales bacterium, assembly GCA_038254585.1. GTDB lineage: Bacteria > Chloroflexota > Chloroflexia > Chloroflexales > Kallotenuaceae > JBBSGA01. The sequence continues at coordinate 1,112 of JBBSGA010000144.1, forward strand.
ATCGTGGCGATAATGAAGAGAAAGCGCCCGCGTGTCATACCTGCTCCACCTCAACTCTTGCCCCAACCCTTGCTGAGCGCCGCCTGCTCGCCCAGGCCGGGCGCTGCTCGCACATGATAGATCCACCGGATAATCTGCTCGGCGGCGATGAAGATCAGGATCAGCGCCTGGATCACCGAAATGATATCGGCCGAGATCTGGGTCCGAAACTGCATCAGCGTCGCGCCGTTGCGCAGCGCTGCGAAAAGGATCGACGCCAGCAGGACGCCCACGACCGTGTTCTTGCCGAGCAGGGCTATTGCAATGCTGTCAAAGCCGTAGCCGACGTTGAAGCCGAGGGTGCTGCGGTAGTTGACGCCCGCTACCTGCACCGCTCCTGCGAGACCGGCCAGCAGGCCACTGAGGCCCATCGCAAGGACAACGTTGCGGGAAACCCCGATCCCGGCATACGCCGCCGCCGCCGAGTTGGCGCCTACGGTCCAGATCTCGAAGCCCCACGTCGTCTTCCACAGGAAATACCAGACGGCGACCGCCACGACCAGGGCTAGCACCACACCCCAGTGCAGGCCGGGCACGATCGCCGGCAGGCGCGCCGCCTCCGCGATCTTCGGGGTCTGCGCAGTCACGTTGAGCGGATTGCGATCTTTCCAGGGGCCGTTGAGCAGGTAGCCTCCGATCTGTGCGGCGACGTAGTTGAGCATGATGGTCGTAATCACCTCGTGCGCGCCGGTGCGCGCCTTGAGCAAGCCGGGCACCGCACCCCAGACGAAGCCGCCGGCTATGCCGCCCAGCAGCGTCAAGGGCAAGTGGATCACAGCCGGCAGCCCTTTGATGCCAAAGCCGACGCCCGCGGCGCAGAGGGCGCCGATCAAAAGCTGCCCCTCCGCACCGATATTGAAGAGTCCACAGCGGAAAGCGAGGGCAACGGCCAGGCCGGCGAAGACGTAGGGTGTCGCCCGCACAAGGGTGCCGATGATGGCGCTACGCGAGCCAAAGGCGCCGGCCAACAGGCCGCTGTAGCCGTCCCACACGAACCTGGTTCCAAGCCACGCCCCTTGCAGCTTGGGCCCGGCCACCCAGATAATCACTCCTCCGACGACCAGAGCGGTGAATATCGCCAGCAGGGGTAGGACCGCTCCGCGGGCCACACGGCTGAGCCTGTTCGCGCTCATGACTCTTCCTGACGCGGCGAAGGGAAAGTCGAGCCAGGAGGCTCCCTTCCCCTTCGCGTGCTTGGCTGATAGGGGCGTTCGAAACGCCCTGGCGACGAAGTTGGCGCTAGTAGCCCGTCAAGCAGCGTGTGAACAGTTGTAGAGACGTTAGGTAGAACGTCTCTACGGCTGCCCGCACCCGCCAATTGACGATTGGCAGACCGCTAGCCTGGTTTCGTCGGCGAAACGTTGGTCTTGAGAGAACCGTCGTCGAGCTGCTTCCGGATCTCGTCGAGCTTCGACTTCACCTCGGCTGGAACCTTGCTGTCCAGATCGTGAAATGGCGCCAGCCCAACTTTGCCGGTACGATTGCCGCCCTTGATCGAGCCGTCCGCAGCCTGCTTGATCAGCTCGGTGACGCCCTGGTCGATGATCTTCATCGCACTGGAAAGTAGGACACCTTTCGCCTCCGGAACCGTGTCGTACTGATCGACGTCGACGCCGATAGCTACGACGCCTTTGTCCTTGCGATCCGCCGCCGCGAAGAGCGCGCCGTTGCCGGTCCGGCCGCCTGCGCCGAAGACGACGTCTACGCCCTTGTCGAGCATCGAGAGCGCCGTCGCCTTGCCCCATTCGGGATCCGAGAAGGTCTTATCGAAGCCTACGTCGCTGTGATAGACGGTCTGCACATCTACGTCCTTCTTGATGTACTTCGCGCCTGCGCGGTAGCCCTCGCCATAGCGCCACACGGCGGGGACGGCGTCCGTGCCCAGAACCGCACCGAGCTTGCCACTCTTGGAGTAGAGGGCCGCCAAGGCACCGGCCAGGAAGCCGGCCTTATCCTCCTCAAAGACGAGCCCTGTGACGTTCGGCACTTCCTGGCCGGGAGCCTGGGCCTGGTCGACGCCAATGAACTTGATGCTCGGGTTTGCCTTAGCAGCCGCTATCGTCTGCTCGCCGAGATTGAAGCCGACTGTGACGATGACGTCGTATTTTTCGGCAACAAACTGATTTATGTTCTTCTCGTAGTCATTGGGGTCGGTAGTCTCGATGGCCTTCGACTCGCCGCCGACTGCCTGCGTACCCTGCTGGACGCCGGCCCACGCGGAGTCGTTGAAGCCCTTATCGCCCAGCTTGGCAATATCGGTAACCATCCCAATCTTGAGCTTTTTGCCGCTCGGGTTGGCGGAGACGACAGTCCCGCTTGCCGTCGCCACCTCGGCAGCGGTCACCGTTTCGACGGCCATAGGCGTTGCCGCGGCCGTCGCCGTGTCGCCGGCCATGCCGGACGTCGCAGTCTCACCCGCGGTCGCCTGGGCCTCAGTTGCCGCGGGCGGCTCAGTCGCGGGAGCCGTCGGCTGGGCCGCTACGGTCGCGTTTGCTGCGGCTTGGCCGGCACCGGTTGTCGTCGTGGCCGTACCGCCGGCGTTCGAGCCGCCGCAGGCGGCGAGAATCGGCACGAGCAGAACTGCCAGCAGAAGTATGGTGAGCCTGTTGCGCATCAGTCTGCGCCTCCTTCAGCAGTAGATCTCTGCGGGCTAGAACAGCTCCAGTCGGTGCGCCATTATAGCATAGCTCTTTTGGAGGCGTGGCTGCGCGTGAGGTCGCTCTACCGTAGAAGCGCCTCGAGCTTATCGATAGAGCTGCGATCCACGCTGAGATGAACTAAATCGCCCTCTTCGAGCATAGTGCCGGGTGTCGGGACAAACGCTCGTCCACTCCGCACGATGGCAAACAGGAGCGCCTCGTTCGGGAGCGACAAGTCACGCACATACCTGCCTGCCATGAGTGAAGATACTCGCGCTTCGATCAGCTCAACTTCACCGTTGCCCAACTCAGTGCGTCCGTGGAGGTCAGCTGCGACGAGTAACCGCTTGATCTTCTGGGCGCCCCAAGATGTCGAGCTGATCGTGCGAATCCCGAGCCGCCGATAGATTTGCTCTCGCTGAGGGTCGTAGATCCGCGCCACGACCGTCGGCACTCGAAAGGTGTCTCGCGCCACGCTGGCTGCTACGAAGTTCGAGTTATCGCCGCTGGTGACTGCGGCAAATCCATCCGCACGCTCGATCCCGGCCGTACGCAAGGTGTCGCGGTCGAAGCCGACGCCGACCACAGTGCGGCCACGGAAGCCGGCGTGGAGCCGGCGAAACGCCGACGGGTTCTTATCTACCATCACCACCTGGTGGTCTTCCTGCTCAAGTAGGTGGGCCAAGAGGCTCCCGACACGCCCACAGCCGACGATGATTGCACGCATGGTAATCTCCTCCCGCAAGCGGAACCGCTTGTGGCCATCATTTCGAGCGCGCCCTAGGCACGTTTCCCCGCGGACGGGTAAGCAGCATTGCGCAGTCTATACTTGGGCCAGCCGCCGTGGCGAGCCGGGCAGACTCCCGATCACCTACTTCGGGATCCGGTCGATTTGCTGCCTGCCCCATTCCAGCACTGCAGCCAGAACCATCGCCGCCACCGCTATCGACCAGAGCCACCACGGAGGAGACGAAAGCGTGGCAAACGACCCCAGCAAAGGTAATCGCATAAAGGCGACCAGGATCGCTGCGACAGCCACGAGCACGAGGGCAACGAGCGCCCGGCTATAGGGGCTGCGCCGGTTCGACCTGCGCAGTCGCAGTCCCGCACCGATCAACATGGCGATGCCGGTCGTGATATACGCCGTCATTACCTGGAATTGACCCGCGCCGAGGCCTGAGCCGCCGAAGAGGGCGGACGCGGCGAGATCGTCATTGCCCGCGCGAACGTCAAACACGGCCATCGCCAGGAGCGCAGTACCGGCTGCGCCGAGAAGGGCTATCGGTCCAAACCACCCGTACCCGATGCGATAGACACGGCGGTCGATCAACGGACGCCCGCTGCGACGCGGACGCCGCTCCATCAGGCGCGGATCCGGCGGCCCGGCCCCGATCACAATCGCCGGCAAGAAACCACCGAGTACATCGATCAATAGCAGCTGGCCGACGGTGAGCAGCAATGGCCAACGTAGGAGCAGCGCGGCCGCATAGGCGGCAAGCTTGATCACCGTGGCACCGAGGTTAAGCGCGACCAGTCGGCGAGCCCGTTGTTCGACGGCCCGCCCTTCGGCGATGGCGGCGGCTACCATCGCGAAGTTATCGTGCTGCAGGATGAGGTCGGCAGCTTCCCGTGCCGCGGGGCTGCTCGCCGTGCCCATCGACACGCCGATATCCGCCGCCTTGATCGCCGGAACGTCGTTCGCCTCGCCGCCGGTAACCAGGACCACCTCGCCCATCGCGTCAAGCGTCTCGACGACGCGCACCTTATGCTCAGGCGTCATTCGCGCGAAGATGATATCGCCTACCCGCAGCCGCTCGCGAAGCGTCGCATCATCCATGGTCGAAAGCTCAAGGCCCGTGATGACCGTCGCTCGTGAGCTCTCCACGAGTGCACAGCGGCGGGCGATCGACTCGGCGCTCAACGTATAGTCGCCTGTCAGCATGATCGTCCGAATACCTGACCGGTGGCAGCTGCGAATGGCGTCTTCCACCTCCTGCCGAGGTGGATCGAGCACACCTATGAGACCCAAGAGCACGAGGTCATGCGCGGTCTCGTCGGTCTGAGGTACATCGTGTGCAGCCGCGGCTGGCAATGACCGGCGCGCGAAGGCCACCGTCCGCATGGCGGCTCGATCGTAGCGCCGGATCGTACGCCGCAGTGCCTGCTTGTCCTGGTCGGTCAACGGACGGTCGCCATTTGCTGTTGCGATCGCGGTGCAGCGTGGACCGAGCACACTCGGCGCTCCTTTGAGATACGCGACCAGGCGCCCATGCTCTTCGACCACGCGCCCTTCCAGGTTCAGTGTGTCGGACGGCGGCAACATGACGACTTCAGGCAGTGTATCGTATACTTCCGCAGCGCGATATCCTGCTTTGGCAGCGACGGCAATGGAGGCGGCTTCGATTGGATCACCTAAGATATGCCAATGCGGGCGCAGGGTATCAGGCGGCAGCAGACGCGCGGCGCTCGTCAGCACGCCGGCCTGAAGCAGAGCGCCAATACGTCGCCGAGCCCCAGCCGGATCGAGCGTCTTGTCTTCGACCACGAAGTTACCAGCTGGAGTATAACCAACGCCCGTAACACCAACCGGACCATCGGCCGTCCAGAGCTCGCGCACCGTCATCTCATTCTGCGTGAGCGTACCGGTCTTGTCGGCACAGATGACGGTGGTTGCGCCGAGCGTTTCGACACTCGACAAGCGTCGCACCAGGGCCCCCTGGCGGGCTAGGCGGCGCGCACCTTCGAGCAAGGTAACGGTGATTCCCGGCATCAGGCCGGCCGGAACGGCAGCAGTTAGGAGCCCGATAACGATCAGCAGCACCTCACGCTGAGGTAAATGTGCGACATACAGCGCATAGCTGCCACCCGCCGCGGCTACAAGGGCCGATAGGAGCATGACGACGCCGCCCAATCGGGCAAACACCCACAGAAGCGGGCTTGGCTCTTCATGGGCTGTGTCGGTAAGCCCCGCGATCTCACCATACGCGGTTCGGTTGCCGGTCGCATAGACGACTGCATGGCCGGTTCCGCTCGACACACGCCCGCCGGCATAGACAAGGTTAGGCAACTGCGTGACGAGCAGATCGTCCCCGATTGCCTCGGCGGCGACCTTACGCGCTGCCACGGTCTCGCCTGTCAAAGCCATGCTAACCGTTCGAAGATCGTGCTCGTCCACGACTCGAGCATCGGCTGGAATAACCTCTCCACTGTGCAGCAGGATCACATCGCCTGGGACGACCTGGGATGCCACGACATGGTAGTCGCGCTCATCCCGCACGACGTGTGCGTACCCTGGCAGCGCCGTCCGGAGCGCTGCGGTCGCACGCTCGGCTTTGCGCTCTTGAAGGGCACCCGCAATCGTGTTCAACAGAGCGGCCGCGGCCAGCACTACGGCCATACTCCCGGCGCCGATCGCATACGCAAGGGCGGCAGCAACCCAAAGGGGCAGGAGTAAGGGCCGGATCGCGACGGCCAGCGGACCGAACCAACGGCGCAAGTGACGCCGCGCAATGATCTGATTCGGCCCGAGGACGGCGAGCCGAGCGCCTGCTTCGGCACTCGTCAGACCTTCTGGCCGGGTAGCGAGCGCCGCATATACGCCGTCGGGCGGTAGCTGGGAGATGGTGTGCGCCGTGATCTGCGCCAGCTCCCCCTCCGATTTGGCAGCTATAATGCTCATAATTTTGCGTCGACAGTGGGCGGCATTGTACCACCAAGCCCTCGACGGACATGGCTATCGACTCCTAATTATTAACGACGAACGGGGCGGATATCAACCCGCCCCGCTACATGCCTAGTGGATACTCTAACGGTGCCGCCGCCTAGCTTCAACTTCTACGGGAACAACCCGCGGCGTCGGCGCTGCTACCGTGTCTCCAATCAGCTTCGCCATGATTACCATCACCGTCAACAGAACCATCAGTGCCAGAACGTAAAGCATACCCAATACCCCTTTCCCGATCTACAAGTACGAGCGGGCCGAGGTCTTGGTTCTGCCCGACTGGTCAATGGACCGCATCCACGGCATTTCGCTCTTTGGCAAGAAAAGCATGAAGTATGCCAAGGTGGCGGGTAACCCGCCGTCAGAAGCGAGTTGTAGGGCGCGAAACCGTGCGCGAACGGCGACTGCGCCGCTAAAGCGGCCGGCTACACAGGCAGCACTGTTTGAGTCCCGCCGCGATGGACGGCGTACCGAGAATCCAGAGCTTGCAGCCACCACACCGGTACGCACGGATCTGTGGTCCGGCAAGGGGAGCGGAGGGTGGAGCAGGATTCAGCGCAGCCTGAATCGCATGCCAGTCGTCGGCCGCGATAAGCTCCGCCCGATCGACGCGCGTGCCGCTCATCTGAAGCTCGAAGACCATCGTTGGGGTCACTTTATACCGATCGTCGATGTTCGCAAGTGCCTTCTCGTCGATCGTAATTGTCTCCTCCGCATGCGTGCTCAGATCTTCCACCGTCAAGGTGACGGTGTCGCCGCCAAAAAAGCCGCCAAAGTTATGAACTTCCAACACGCGCCACCGCGTCGCCTGCTTGGGCTCCATTACCTTCTATCCCAAACCCACTCCTGGACCTCGGATAAACACAGGACGACCAGGCCCGAAGCAGATCCGTGCCCGGTCGCCCAAGAAAAAAAGCAGCGTTACTTGGATGCTGCTTTCTGGCTTGGCAGGAATTTGGTCATTTTTGTGCCACAGACTGGACAACTCCCTTTCGCGGCGCGCCGTCCATTGTCCATGGTCACTTCCTGGGCATCCTTCATCTTGCGGGGGGTCTTGCATTTCATGCAGTAGCCTTCATGTTCATCGGCCATGGGACATTCCTCCTTAGCTCGAGTTGGGACCTGCGGCCTATTCTATCAAACGACGTGCGACTATGCTAGTAGCCAATCTGTGCGAAAGGTGGCGTGTGGTCGACGGACACATCGGGACCGCTGTTGGGGGCTACAGAAGCGAGATTCACAAGGTTCTTAAATTGCCATTAACTCTGGGTTGACTTTCGTAGATCGAGCGCTTATAGTAACGTTGGTGGGCCGTGTGAAGGACAGGGTTTAGACAATGAGGGTTCCGTGGATTCAGTCTGACGGGACCCTCTTTACTGTGTAATGGCATGAAAAGCTCCCTATGCAGCCAACCTCGGTTGTAGAAATGATTCGGTAGGGATAACGTGTTGGAGGATGGTGCTCATGTTGGACAAGCTGCTCGAGCTGGCGCATGAACGTGGCTTCATCACCTATGATGAGATTCTGGCTCTCTTCCCCGAGCCGGAGCGGGCCATCGAAGACTTGGACCAGCTCTATGCTGCGCTTGGTGCTGAAGGCATTGCGGTCATCGAGACGCCGGTAGACACGGCCTCGCTTCCCCCACTTACACCGCACGCAGATGACGAGCCACACGCCGCGCCCGATCTTGCAGATGTAGCGCTCGACGATCCGGTTCGGATGTATCTTCAAGAGATCGGCCAGGTTCCATTGTTGACGGCAGCCGAGGAGGTTACCCTAGCGAAGGCGATGGAAGCGGGCCATATGGCGCGGGCGACCCTTGCCGTGGAAAATGTGCCGAAAGAGCTCCGCTACGAGTATCAGCGGCTGATCGAGCGCGGGATCGACGCCCGGCGCCACCTGATCCAAGCAAACTTGCGCCTCGTCGTCTCGATCGCCAAAAAATACACCTCCTATGGCCTGACCATGATGGATCTGATTCAGGAGGGCAACATCGGCCTGATGCGGGCGGTCGAGAAATTCGACTATAAGAAGGGCCACAAGTTCTCCACCTACGCGACTTGGTGGATTCGCCAGGCGATCACACGTGCCATCGCCGACCAGAGCCGCACGATCCGGCTCCCCGTGCATATGGGCGAAGCCATCTCTCAAGTCAAACGAACGTCACATAAGCTTCAGCAGACGATGCAGCGTGACCCGAGTCCGGAGGAGATCGCCGATGCGATGGGTATCAGCGCCGGCAAGGTGCGTCGGACGCTTGAAGCCTCTATGCATCCGCTCTCGCTTGAGATGCCCGTCGGCCAGGAAGGTGATGGGCGTATGGGAGACTTTATCGAGGACGACCGCGTTGCGACGCCGGTCGAGGCAGCCGCGATGACGATGCTCCGGGAGCATATCGAGGAGGCGCTCGACAAACTGCCGGAGCGCGAGCGCAAGATCATTCAGCTCCGCTACGGCCTGAACGACGGGAAATACCGGACGCTCGAAGAAGTCGGCGTTGAATTTGGGATCACGCGGGAGCGTATTCGCCAGATCGAGGCTGTGGCGCTCCGCAGACTGAAGCACCCCTACCTCCGCAAGAAGCTTGCCGGTTTTCTCGAATAGTCGCGGCTTCGGCAACCACCAAGTAAAAGCGTAGCGCCGTGGAGTTTCCACGGCGCTACGTGTTGGCGGGCGGGGAGGGATTCGAACCCTCGAGGGGATTGCTCCCCTAGCGGTTTAGCAAACCGCCGCACTAGGCCTACTATGCGACCCGCCCATACTGGCGGAAGCGGCGAGAATCGAACTCGCGACCCTTACGGGCGACACTTTTCAAGAGTGTTTCCTCGTCCATGCCGGTCCGCTTCCCTGGAAGCCCAGCATGGAATCGGTACTAAACTCCCCCGATGCCCCGGCTGGCGTCGCTCAGTATAACAGAGCGGATAGTCAGTGTCAACGAAGTGTGCTGCCCATTAAAATGCCTCCACTCGCGGAATGGAGGCATTACGCGCGTAATCAGGCGAGTGCGGCGCTACTTGTTGAGCTCCTTACGGACATTTCCTTTGGCCTCGTCGGCAGCCCCTTCGGCGCGTAGCGAGTCATCGCCGGTCAGATTTCCGAGGCCCTGTTTGACATTGCCCGTCACGTCTTCGGCGGCGCCCTTAAGCTGACCCACGCCTTTGGCGAAATCCTGACGATCCTGGCCCTCATATTTGTCGCCGCGGCCCTCGGCTTCCATGCGGTCGTCGCCGGTCCACTCGCCGACTTTTTGCTTGATCGTGCCGCCCATCTCCTCGAGCTTGCCTTTACCGCGTTCCTTGTTCTCGTCCATTTCTAGCTCCTTTGCTAGTTAGCGGGTCCAAGAGCTTATACATAGGACGGCAAGAAGCGTGCCGTCTTATGGCAAGCGGAAGCGCAAGACCTGGCCCCCACCGTCGGCAACGTAGGCGGACCCATCCGGGGCGACGGCAAGGCCCTTCGGCGTATTGAGTTGCTTCGAGTCGCCCATGAGCCGTCGCTCCAGCGTGCCCGTCGATGCATAGACGCCGACGGCATCCCGGCCAGCCAGCGACACCAGCATACGTCCGTCGGGCGTGACTGCTAGATATGGATCGTTGTAGGTATTCCGTTCCCAGCCGCTTATCTTGACGACCTGCTGCGGCTGCGTGTCGATCCTGCCGGTAGAGCTGCGGGTGAAGACCTGAATGCGCCCGTTCCATGTGTCGCCCACGTAGATTCGGCCTTGCTTGTCGGTGCCAAGACCGATCGGCTCATCGAACTGCCCGGGCTGCGTGCCGAAGGAGCCCCATTGCTCGACAAACTTGCCGTCCCGGTCCGTGACGACGATCCGCTTATTGCCAGTATCAGCAATATAGACCAGGGTTCCGACAACCAGCACGTTGCGCGGGCCGTAGAAGCCAAGCGGGCTGGCCGCATTCGTCTGGAGCTCGCCTTTCGTGTCCGTCGCGCGCCGGCCTTCACCGATATCGTCACGACCGGTGCCCCATGCTTTGATCCATTTGCCGTCGGGACTGAACTTCGCGATCCGCGCATTCCACGTGTCGGCAACATAGATGTTGCCGTCGGCGTCGCCGGCAACGCCAGATGGCTCGTTGAGCTGGCCATCGCCGCTCCCTTTCGTGCCGATGCTCCGCTTGAGCTTACCCGTGGAATCGAAGACGGCGACGCGGTGGTTCAACGAGTCGGCGATGTAGACGTTGCCCTGCGCATCGGTCGCCATACCTCGCGGACCCGCGAGCTGTCCCGCTCCGATCGTCGCATCCACGGCGAGTGGTTCATTTGGGGTTGCCACCTGTGGCGCTGCACCGCCTACTAGAGGCGCCACATCGCGGCGCATATAAACTTCGAGATCCCGTCCGTCGAGCTTCTGGGGAATCTCGCGATAGATCATGAATTTGGCGAGCGAAGGCCAGCTCGACGGCCGAAACGGCCAGGACAAGACGACCCAGAACGGTTCCTTCCTAAAGTCCTTATAGGCGCGGATGGGCGCCTGGCCGGGATTATTTGCATCATAACCGGAACCATTCTCAGGAAACCACCAGTTCAAGACCCCTTCGGCCGTACGTACATGGTCCTCGGACAGGCGATCGCGGAGCTGATCCGTCATATTGGGAGTGTGTACCAGGACGACCGGCACGTCGAGATCGCAGGTCTGCTTCTTGAAGTCCGCCCAGCAGACTGATTTGAAGTCGCGTAAATACCATTGGAACGGCCAGGCCAGCTCCGAATCGATCGTTACCTTCATACTCAGACCGCCGGTCGGATCGTCCTTCGTACGGTCGTTTCGTGTCTGATTAATCGCCGTCTGCTCGATCTGCTTCACGATGATGGGCACGTCGGGCGCGGTCTGCGTGTAGATCAGCGGCTCGACCGGCGTATCTGGATGCAGATAGACGACCTGCACGGCCGCTCGCAGACCATAGAGCAGTAGAATCCCGGACACGGTCAGCGCGACGAGGCGTAAGGTGGTCCGGGCTCCGATGGTGGAACCGACGGTAAGCAGACCGAAGAGCGCCGCGCCGAACATCGCTAGAGCCGGCAGAGAACGTAGTCGATCGCTGGTGGCAGCTTGGGTCGTCCCGCCACCGGTCAGGTAGTACACGCCGACACCGGCCAGAACGAGCGCCGCGATCAGAAGCAGCGGAATGCTCCAGCCCCGCCGACTCCACATCCAACGCCACGATATACCGCCGATCAGCTCGGACAGGACCCATCCGGCGAGCAGAGTTATAGGCAGGGCAATGTGGATCAAGAGCCAGGGCATCTTCTCGCCGGCCCAGGAGAAGGCCAGAAAGGAGAGCACCGACCAGTAGGCAAGGAAGGAGACGAAGAGCGCCTGCACAGGATCGTGGTAGTCGACATTCAACTTCTGGCTCGACGCGTCGCCGTTGCTCGTGCCGAGGATAGCATGCTCCAGCACAGTTCGGTCGTCTTCGACAGGAGTCTCCCTCTGCCACCGCACGCCCCAGGCAAGCCAGCCGATGCCGCCGAGCGCAAAGATGAGCGCCATCAGCTCATAGATCGGCAGCAGCATGAAGTAGTAGTACCAGGGCTGCTGCCCGCGCGCATAGTCATGCTGTGACAGCCAGTACTTGAGCCCCTGGTACCACCCATCGAGGAAGCCGCGCGGATAAGCCAGAAAGGTCGAGAAGAGCAGGCCGAAGACGATCAGGAAGGTCGCGCCTGCCCAAACGAGGCCTGGGGGGAAATACCCGCCGATAGTGTACCCGCCATCGGGATCGGCGTTACCGCGTGTTGCCCAGAAGGCACGCAGTCGATAGGTCAGGATCGGCTCGGCGGCCCATGAGCGTGAAATCAGTAAAGCCATCAGCGCCCCGGTCCCTGCCATGATCGCCGGTCCCAGCAGCTTCTGGAGCAGCTTATTTTCGTTCGGGTCCGCACCGGTCACGATCGTCGCGACCACCGCTGAAACGGCGACGACGATGGCCACTACAACCAGGGATGCGAAGAGACGCGAGCGGAACCTCCAGAAAGGGTATAAGCCGTAGTAGGCCGGCCTGGATCGGGGCGGCGGCGCCGGAGGCAGACTGCGCCACTCCCAGAAGAGACGAAAGACAAGGAAGGTAACGCCGATGAAGATCAGGATAAAGACGAGCTCATGCGTCGCCCAGGCAAGCGCCAGGCTCCCGGCTGTCAGAACCAGCGGTGCGGTCTTGCCGCTCAGAATCCAGCGGAAGAGCGCGGCGAACAATAGCAGCGTCCAGAGCAGCACGAGCGCGTCGTGGCGCGCATAGCGCGCGAAATAGAGCATCGAGGGTGACAGCGTGACTAAGATCGCCCCGACCAGGGCCGGACGCTTACCGAAAACGGGACGCAGCAGGTAGCAGCCGGGGATCAGGGCGATTCCGGCCAGCGTCTGGGGCAGGCGGGCGATGGTATCGCTTACACCGAAGAGAAAATAGGCGATGAGCGTCAGGAAGTATAAGGTCGGTCCGTGATAGACCGGATCGTAACAATAAGTGGCGGAAGTACGGCCGCCGGCACAGTTAAAGCCGCCACGGCCAGTGAGGAATTTCCAGCTCATCCAGGCATGAATCGACTCGTCATGCGCCATCGCCATATGACCGAGCTGCCAGAAATGCAGGCCGATGCTCAGGAGGAAGAGCATGCCGTAGGCGATCCACTCGGGGTTGACCCGTCCGAGGTCAACCCGTCGATCGAGGATCGGCCGCCGCGCCGGAGTGAGAGGCGGTGGAATAGTTTCGGTAGTGTCGGTGACTATTGACATCCGTTTTCTTCTCAGCAGGTACGCGTGCTATCGCTTGAAAGCGCGCGCCACTCAATTCTACGTTCCATTATGATAGCGCGGATGTAAGCCATCTTATGGGCGAGGGGCTGCGCTCAGACCAAACTGATATGCAATCGGTGGCCGCACGAGTAAGACCCAGTCTGTCGAGCCGAGCGGTGCCGGTAAGCGCCGATTGATCCAAAACTGCCATAGCTCCGAGATAGCCTTACCATCCCACGGACGGTTAAGGAAGCGGCTGAGAATCGACGATCCGGTCGGACTCG
>JBBSGA010000145.1:0-14463 GCA_038254585.1 Chloroflexales bacterium
CGCTGTTGCAGTGGGTGGCCTGGGGCTAGATCCGCCCGGCGGCCGCGCGCCACTGGCTGGGCTGATAGCGATCGACCATCCCGTGTTGGGGCCGTACCGTCGTAGAGACGTTATGTATAACGACTCTACGACGGTACGGCTGCTAGCGTCGAGAGGCGCCGCGGCCGCCGGCAGCTCGGCTCAGCTCCTGCAGGCGCTCGCGGATAAAGCTGGACTCGCGCTCGATCTGCATCGCCGTGGCCGCGGCCACGTCCGGCTGATCCGTCTTGTGGATCGCGAGGAACAAGAGCCGGGCGGCCGCAGTCAGCAGCCGGTAGGCAAGGTAGCCGCGGGCACCAAAGCGCTGCTCGGGCGTCTCGCCCGGCCCCAGCCCCACCAGCTCGACGTCGTTGTCGGTATTCGAAAGATCGATCGTTATGAGCATCGGCCAAACGCTCCTGCCCTGATGCCCTATGACACGAGGGGCTCAGGCGCGGCGAATATTCGTGAACGCGGAAAGGCCCGCGTAGTGCGCGGCGTCGCCCAGCTCCTGCTCGATACGCAGCAGCTGATTGTACTTCGCGACACGGTCGGATCGCGCTGGCGCGCCGGTCTTGATCTGGCCGGCATTGGTTGCGACAACCAGATCGGCGATGGTCACGTCTTCGGTCTCTCCGGATCGGTGCGAGACGACCGCTGTGAATCCGGCGCGCTGCGCCGTTTGGATCGCGTCCAGCGTCTCGCTGAGCGAGCCGATCTGATTGAGCTTGACGAGGATCGAGTTGCACGCGCGCTCGTCGATTGCACGCCGGAGCCGTTCGACGTTGGTGACCAGCAGATCGTCGCCCACAAGCTGGATGCGATCGTCGATTCGCTGCCGCAGCTTGGCCCAGCCCTCCCAGTCATCCTCGGCCAGGCCATCTTCGAGCGAGATAATCGGATACCTATCCAGGAGCTGGGCCCAATAGTCGACCATTTCGTCGGTGCTGAACTGCTTGCCCTCGCGTGCGAGTGTATAGACGCCATTGGAATAGAGCTCGGTCATCGCCGGATCCATCGCGAGCATGACCTGCGTGCCGGGGGTATAGCCCGCCTTGCCGATCGCCTCCATGATGACCTCGAGCGGGGCCTCGTTCGTCGGCAGGGATGGGGCAAAGCCGCCCTCGTCGCCGACGGTCGTCGACAGCTTGCGCGCATGCAGCACGTTCTTGAGCGCCGCGTAGATTTCGGCGCCCCACCGCAGCCCCTCGGCGAAGGACGGTGCTCCAACCGGCATCACCATAAATTCCTGGAAGTCGGATGAGTTCTCCGCATGCTTGCCGCCGTTGAGAATGTTCATCATCGGAACCGGCAGGGTATGGCCGAAGACGCCGCCGAGATAGCGGTAGAGCGGCAGATCGAGCGAGGCCGCCGCCGCTTTCGCCACGGCCAACGATGTGCCGAGGATCGCATTCGCGCCGAGCTTGCCTTTGTTCGGAGTACCGTCGAGCTCACGCAGAATGTTGTCGATGCCGATCTGGTCGAGGGGATCGAGTCCCGTGAGCTCCTCTGCAATCGCCTCGTTGACGTTCTGGATCGCCTTCAGCGTGCCCTTTCCGCCGTAGCGCTGTTTGTCGCCGTCGCGCAGCTCGACCGCCTCGTGGGCCCCGGTAGAAGCGCCCGAAGGGATGGCAGCACGTCCGACCGTGCCGTCTTCGAGCCGCACGTCAACTTCGACCGTGGGATTACCCCGCGAATCCAGTATCTCGCGTCCCACAACCTCCGCGATCAATGTCATCATAAACTCCTTCGTCAGAGGCACCAGTATATACTGACTAGCGGGTCATCCGGTTTGGCTACTTGCCTCCCTCGCGGCGCTTGGCCTCCGACTCGCGCCGGAGGAGATCCAGCGCCTTTAGGATATACGGATCGTTCGCTTCGCTGAACGATGCCCAGTCCGGGCGCATCACAACGTCGGGCGTTACACCCCGTCCTTCCAAACTGGTGCCGGCAGGCAGCCGGAATCCCTCCTGAGCGATCCACAGCCGTGATTTATCAGCGAAGTCATAGCCATAAACGGACTCGGTGTTGCCCGCCGTGCGCGTCCCTACAACCTTCGCCCGCCCCGCGGCCTGTAGAGCTCCGGCGATGAGCTCGGCGTAGCTCTCCGTATCCCGGTCCACCAGAACGACCAGCGGAGTAGCGCGCAGCTGCGGAAAGAGGTCATTTGTCGCGACGTCGAGCGGAATAGTTTCCGCCTGGCTGAAGAACTCGCCGGCCTTGCCTTCCATGAAGTTGGCAAGCAAGCTTTCGAGAACAGAGCGCCACCCACCCGGATTGCCACGCAGATCGATAATCATCCCCTTGAGCGCCCCACGCTCGAGGAGCTGTTGAAGCTGAGACCGTACCTGGCCGCCCATATCCTCGGGCCACAGCGACTGAACCAGCAGATAGCCGAAGTCGGTCTGCCCGATGCGATACGCCTCCGCGAGCCACTTCGCGGCGACGGCCCCTCGCTCGACCGTCACCTCACGCGGCGCTTCGCCGGGTGATTGAACCTCGAGGCGTACGGTCGTTCCCTCGGGACCGCGCAGCTCAGGATCGGCCTGGCTATATGGCTGGCCGTCGATCAGCACAATGCGATCGCGCCGCCGAAGGCCCGCCTTCTCGGCCGGGCTGCCGTGGAACACGACCTGGATCACCCCGTCCGATTGAGCAGGTATCGCGACGAGACCGATGCCGACATATGTCTCGCTTCCCGCCGCAATCGCGTGCTCTTCGTGTGCTTCCTGGGGCGACGCGTAACGCGAATGCCCGTCGTCGAGCAGGCCGACCATGGCCGTGAGGGTCGCGTAGAACGCCTCGGAGTTGGCCGCCGCCAGCGCCCGTGGACGGTAGTGCTGCTTCGCGGCATCCCAATCCACACCGCGGAAATTACGATACAGGTAGTGCTGCTTGACGGTCTGCCATACCTCGTCGAAGCGCGCCGCCCGCGCTCCCGGATCGAGCGACGGTAGGGTCGGGGAGGGCTCGACGGTTAGCCCGGCCGTCGGCGACGGCAGAGGACTGGTGGGCCGCGCCAGACTCGACGTCGGGGCCGGCGTCGCCGTCGGGTGCGACGTGGGACGCGCAGGGAGGGTTGGAGCTGCCGGTCGGGCCGCCAGCGGCCGGCCGGGCGAGGGGCTTGTGGCGGCTGGTCGCGCCGCCAACGTGGCGGCAGGCGCCGCGGGAGTCGTGCCGCCGGCCGCCACCGCCGGCGGGCCGATACGGGCGCAAGCTACGAGCAGCCATGGTAGCGCGAGCGCCAAGGCATCGCGACGTAGCTTCGCTCCTGCTTGCCACACTTGATACAGGCCAAAGGATCGGTGCATCAATCCCGCAGTGATCCCGCTTTCGCTGTTAATCCTCGGCTGTCAGGAGCGCCTCGACGAGCCGGGCGGCCTGTTCCAGATCGGACAGGGAGATGTGCTCGCCGGGCGTATGGATCTCGCGATAGCCGATGCTCAGATTGACCGCGGCGATCCCATGCATCCCGAAGACGTTCACATCCGAGCCACCGCCGGTGGCGATCAAGCACGGCTCGAGACCAATCGCCTGAACGGCCCTGCGGCAGAGCTGCACGATCGGCGCATCCTCCGCAACCCGGATCGGCCCGTAGGCCCGCTCGGCCTGAAAATCGACCGCGGCGCCGTGGTGGCTCGCCGCGGCCTCGAAAGCCGCGCGCATCGCCTTGGTCTGGCGATCGAGCTTACTGGCGTCACGCGAGCGCGCCTCGGCCTTGAGCATGACGCGATCCGGGATGATATTGGTCGCGGCGCCGCCTTCGATCACCCCGACATTGGCGGTCGTCTCCGAGTCAATCCGGCCCAGAGGCATCGCGGCGATCGCCTCGGCCGCGACGCGGATCGCACTGACGCCCTGCTCTGGCGCAACCCCGGCGTGGGCGGCACGGCCGTGGATCGTCACCCGAATGGCATCCTGGGCCGGGGCGGAAATGCAGATGCCGCCGAGCTCGCCGTTGAGATCGAGCGCGACGCCCAGCTTCGATCGGAGCCGG
This sequence comes from Chloroflexales bacterium, assembly GCA_038254585.1. Lineage (GTDB taxonomy): Bacteria > Chloroflexota > Chloroflexia > Chloroflexales > Kallotenuaceae > JBBSGA01. The sequence goes on from JBBSGA010000145.1 coordinate 4,016, forward strand.
CGGTAGTCGAGCGCACGCGCGCCGTGCAGACCGATCTCCTCCTCGACGGTAAAAACGATCTCCGCCGCCCGGCAGTGGCCGTCCTGCTTCCGGGCGCTGCGGACCCCTTCAAGGATCGCGGCCACGCCCGCGAGATCATCCGCCCCCAGGACAGTCACACCGGCACTGCGCACGACGCCATCTGCGACGACCGGCTCCTTGCCCACCGCCGGCGCGACGCTGTCGAGATGGGCACTCAGCAGTAGTGGTTCGCCACGTCCCGCCATGGCTGCAATCACGTTGCCTTTGCCATCTTGCTCAGGCAGGAGACCGAGATCGCGCAGACGCGCCATTACTGCCTCGGCCATCGCCACTTCCTGGCCCGATGGGTTATCGATTCTGACAAGCGCCAGAAACGAATCGCGAAGCCTGTTCGCATCGATCATCGCTTCCCTCTAGTGCTTGAGCATACACGCACGACAAATGACGATAGAAAGGGATATTTTCGGGGGACACCCTCGAGCCCCCGGCCTGACGGCGCACTAGGGGTTCTGCCCCTCAAGCTCGAACGCCGCTTTCAGAACCGCTCCTGCCGCCGCCGCCCCAACGCCTGCGCCGTCGCGCCCGTTTTCGATCATGACCGCGACGGCATAGCGTGGCTGCTCGACGGGCGCGATAGCGATGAACCACGCGTGGACGATCGAGTTGGGATCGGGGCTGCCCGCCTGCGCACTGCCGGACTTGCCGCCCACGGTCTGCCCGGGGACGGCCGCCGCCTTGCCGAAGCCCTGCGTCACCCCGACGCGCATATTCTCACGCATATCTGCTGCTACCTTGGAGGGCAGCACCCGCTGCTGCAGGAGGCCCGGACGCGCGGCGTGCTGGTAGGCAACCGCGCCCGTCGGGTCGGTAACCTTCTCGACGAGATACGCCGCCGGCATCACGCCGTCGTTCGCAACCGTCGCCGCGACCATGGCCATCTGAAACGGCGTGACGCTTAGCTGGCCCTGGCCGTAGGCGGTGCTCGCGACGGCGCCATCGGTCGACAGAAAATCGCCGCGGATCGCGAGCAGACTGGCCGCGGTCGGCAGATCGGTTAAGTCCTGGCTCTGATCCGGTGCTACGCGCGGAGGGTAGATGTGAAACTTCTCCGACAGCTCGCTCAGCCGGTCCGCACCCAGCTTCACGCCGAGCTGGGCAAAGGCCGTGTTGCAGGAGTACGCGTAGACCTTGGTGAGATCAGAGGGATTGCCAGTAAAGCGCGCGAGGTTCTGTACGGCGTTGACCACCGGCGGGGCGTTTGGATCGGGACGGTACTCGTTCGGACAGGTAATCCCGCCCTGTAGCACCTCCGGATGCAGCAGGGCATCGGAAGCTGTGACCGTCTTGAAGATCGAGCCGGGCGCGTACTGTCCCTGGAGTGGCCGGTTGATCAGGGGCAGCTGTGGGTCGGCGTTGATCTGCTTCCAATAGCCTGAGATACGCCCATTTTCGGCGTTCCAATCCGTAGCGAATGGGTTGAAGCTCAGGGCCTGCGGATCGTAGCCGGGCACGGATGTCAACGCCAGGATCGCCCCCGAGCGAGGGTCGAGGACGACCGCCGAGGAAGGCTTGCCGCCCCCGACGTCGACCATCGCGCTCCAGACGGCCTGCTGGAGGCGCGCGTCGATCGTCAGCTGCAGATTATCGCCCGAGTGCGGCCGGTTGAAGACGTCATCCTGCAGCGAGCGCAATGCCTGGCCCTGCTCGCCCGTCAGCCAGCCATTCCACGCCGCTTCGAGCCCGTAGTTCCCGTAGCGCGAGGACGAAAAGCCGAGGACGTTCGAGAACGCACGGATGTCAGCCGATTGGGCGATCGGATATGTGCGACGTGCGAAGCCCTCGGGGTTGGCGTCGCTGCCGGCCAGCGGAACGCTGTTGCGGTCTAGGATCGCCCCGCGCCGCACCTTCATCGAGCGCAGCACCGGCCGGATGTTGCCGGTGACATTGCCCTTGCCGTCGGTGACGACCTTGTTATAGATCGATTGGGCATAGATGAATTGCGAGCGCAGCAGCTGGACCGTCAGCATGACGAAGAGCATGGCGAAGACCAGAGCGAGGTTCAACACGCCCTTCCGGGGGCCGCTGTGGAGCATCTGGACGCTCGCAGCAGCACCGATCGTCAGCAGAATGATACCGGCCCAGAGAAAGAGCAGCCACTTCGGATCATCACGCTGGAACATCCCGAAGATCAGCAGGCCGAGCCCGCCTCCCAGCCCTACCAGCCGCAACGTTGACCGCATCGTAGCCTCTTCCCTGCAGTCTTCCACCTGCGCCCGAGGCACCTCGGGATAGCCATTATACCCCGCGTTGCCTAGTGCCAGCGCTCCCAGCTAGCGAACAGTTCGCGGGTCAGCAGACCAAGCTGGACCTGGAATGGAGGCGGGTTTTCGGGATGTGCCTCAAAGCGGCTACGCTCGAAATACTGGACCAGCCGCCCACCCTCCTCGAAGGCGTCCGTCAGCGGCAGCCCATGGCGACGCAGGCCGCCCGCTTGCTCCCATCGCTCGCGGAAAGGAGGGCAGAGCTGGCGACCCGTCTCGGCGAAGAAGAGGCACGGACTATCACCCGTCTGCCGTCGTGGCAGCGACTGCCATGCGACCCCCTGGCGCTGGAGCGCGATCTCCCCCAGTCGTCCCAGCTGCACAGCATAGGGGGTATCTGCGAATTCAGGAAAGAGGTCGAAGCGGTTGCGCTCGAAATACTGGACGGTACGCGCCTGGCCGGTCCGTGGGTCGGGCTCTATAAGCTCGCCGGTGATCGGGTAGCCGAACTGGTCGAGGCCCCCCTGCTCACGCCAGTAGCGGGCGAAGGCGCCCTGCAGATAGTGCCCTGTCTCCGGAAAGAGCGTGCCTTCCGTCGTTTTGTCGGGACCCACCTGGATCAGCAAAGGCGCCCCGAGCTCCTCCAGGCGGCCCTGCACCTTTCCGTTGCCAGTAGCAGTAACCTTGACCAGCGTTCCGTCCCAGCGCCGCACGCGTGCCTCCCGGCACGCACAAGGAATCTCGACGTCGACCGCATCGCCGTAAAGCTGCCATAGGACGTCGGTGTGCCGAACGCCATCGCCGAAACGATACCAGAAGATCCCCGGCCGGCCGGACTGGCTCCCGTCGGCGTAGGTCGTCTCGAGCCGCATTCCAGAGAGCGCGTCCGCCAGCGCGCGGTAGGCGACAAAGGCCGGCTTACGCAGATCCGGTGCGTCGGGATTGAGCGGAAAGCTTCGCCTGAGCAGCCCATAGTGGAATTCGCTCTCACTTTGAGAGGTAGCAGGCTGATCGTAGGGTACAGCCGGGTCGGTATCCTCGCGCAGGTCGTACCAGAAGACCTTCTGGATCGAGGGGTGGGCAAGCGCGAGGACGTAGGTACGCTGCAGGTAGGCGGCCTGATCGGCCTCGCTCACCCCGAATGTGCCCGAAAACGTCGACCAGCCCACCTCCGTAAGCCACACCGGCTTCGGTCCGAACTCGGCGAGCATCGCATCGAGCGTCCGAAACTCTTGCTCGAGCGTCATATCGGGACCGCGCCGATGAAGCATAGCCTCGGGTGCGGCCGGCCGGTAAGGATGAAGTGCGACGACGTCGAAGGCGTTCCAGCCTCCCGCGGCGTAAATCATACGCAGGTAGTCGAGACTATCGTAGTCCTCCGTCGTCGGCAGCGGGCCCCAGATATCGTAGAGCCCGCCGAGCACGACCACGGCATCCGGATCGGCGGCCTTGATCGCAGCGCGCGCTACGTCGAGGATTCGCACAAACTCGCGCACAGTGTAGAGGCCGTGCTCGTAGCCGAAGGGCCGCAGATTCGCTTCGTTCCAGACCTCCCAGTAGTGGATCTGTTGCTGATCACGACCGTAACGCGCGACGACGTTATAGACGTACATACCCCAGTCGCCGAGCCACTCGTCGAGAATGGGATTCTTGCTCTGAAACCAGGCGGGGTTGTAGGCGAGCAAGCCGAGGACATTGATGCCGGCGGCATGCTGCAGGGCGATCGCCTGATCGTAGTTATACATCCCCGCCGCATCACCCCCCCAACGATAGGAGCCACCGCGATCCGGTTGAAGCTGGGCCCATGATATTTCCTCGCGCGCCCATTGCACGCCGGCCTCGCGCATCAAGCTGACCATCGCCGGCTGCTCATCGCTGCGCACGCGGTTGGCAAGGTTCGCGACGATTCCGAATGGGCTTTCCTTGCCGCTCATAGGGTGGGACGCCGCCAATACGACTCGCGGCGCGCCGAGAGCCGGGACGAGCAGCGCCGCGAGCAGCAGCAGGCGCAATATGGCTCTAAGCAAACGCATGGTTGCCTTTCCTCTCTTCGCCAAAGATGCTACAGACCGATGCGCTGGCTGCTAGGCGCAACCTAGCGCCGACTGAAGAGCTCGACACCCAACAGGCCGAGCAGCACGTCATAGGGGCTGCCTGCGTATTCCGGATGATATTCGAAGCGGTTGCGCTCGAAATATTGGACGATCCGGCCGTTCTCATAGTGCGCGTCGGTAAGCGGCAGGCCGTAAAGCGAGAGCCCCCCATGCCCTTCCCAATAGGCTCGGAACGGAGGGCACAGGAGCCGCTGTGTCGCATCGAAGCGACGACAGCCGGCCTGCTTGGACTTATCTATCGGCAGATCTTCCCAGCGAACACCTGCCTCACGTAGCTGATCGTCGCCGAGCCGGCCTAGCTGAACCACGTATGGCGTCCCCACGTTTTCTGGGAAGTATTCGAAGCGGTTGCGCTCGAAGTATTGGACGCGGCGGGCGCGCCCGGAAGTGGGGTCTGGCTCGCTGAGCTCGCCCGTGATCGGATAGCCGAACTGCGCCAGACCACCGTAGCGCTGCCAGTAGGTCAGGAATACCCCACCCAAACCATGGCCGGTCTCGGTAAAAAAGCGATCCGGGACGTTGGCGTCCGGGCCGTATTCGAGGTAGATCGGCTCGCCACCTGGGGGTATCGATATCGAAAGCTCGCCCGTATCGGTGTGGACGATATGATCGAGGGCGCCGTTCCAGCGGCGAATGCGTGCCTCTCCGCACCCGCACGCAGCCGTAACGCTGATCGGGGTCGAGCCGAGCTGCCAGAGCAGCTGCACCCCCCGAGCATCGCTGCCATAACGGACCCAGTACGTTCCGGGTAGATCAGGACGGTCGCCATTCGCTTTCGTCTCGACTAGCGGCAGACCGCCGAGCAGATTGGTCATGGTCCGATACGCGAGGAAGGCCGGCTTGCGCAAGTCGGGCGTTTCGGTCTTGAGCGGATACGTGCGGCGGATCAGCCCCATGTGCCAGTCAGGCACGGTATCGTCGAAGACGAGCTTGTCATAGGGGGTCCAGTATGCCAGGTTATTGCGGAAGTTGTACCAGAAGAGGCGCTCGACATACGGATACTGGAGCGCCAGCGCGTAGAGCCGGACGAGGTAGTAGGCTTGCTCTTGCTCCGAGATACCATATGGCCCACGATACGAGCCCCATCCGATCTCGGTAAACCAGATCGGCTTGACGCCGAAGCGATCCATGAAGCCATCCACCTCGCGCATCTCGTCGGCGAGGTCCATTGTGCGATCGCGCCGCTGGAACCGGCCTTCCGGTGGTCCGGGCCGGTACGCATGGATATTCAGCACGTCGAAGTACGGCCATGCTCCGGCCTGACCAAGCCGGTCGAGGTAGTCGAAGGTGTCGTAGTAGTTCGGAGGCACCTCGGACCAGACACTCGCCAGCCCGCCGAGTACGACCACCGCTTGTGGGTCCGCGGCCTTAATCGTCGTGTAGGTAACGCGGAGCAGCCGGGCATAGTCCTCGACGCTGTACAGGCCGTTCTCATATCCGTAGACGCTGAGATTAGGCTCGTTCCAAACCTCCCAGTGACTGACCTGCCCGCGCTGGCGGCCATAGCGTGAGACGACGTTGTAGACGTAGTTTTGCCAGTCGTCGATCCAAGCATCCAGCGGTGGATTCTTGCCCTTATACCAGGCAGGGTTATAGGCGAGCAGACCGAGGATCTTGAGACCGGCATGGCTGAGCTGAGATACCGATTCGTCGAAATTCAGGAAGCCATAGCCATCGCCACCCCAGCGAAAAGGCCCACTCTGCTTCGGCTGCAAGCGCTCCCATGAGAAATCCTCGCGATGCCATTGGGCGCCCGACTCCCGGATCAGGTCCATCATGCGGGCTTGCTCATCCCCGCGCACGTTTACGGCGAGGTTGCCGACTTCCCCGAAGGGCGTCGACTTGTCGATAGGAATGCTCGGCGCGGCGCGAGCAGATCTAGCCACCGGAAATGGCGAAGCCAGGATGGAGACACCGAAGGCAAGCAGCGCGCAGAGTGCACGGAGGCGACGATAGTTCATCTGTACTTTCTACGAAGGTCGGGCGGCCCGAATTCCACTGGACGCATGCGAGGTGCCGGCGCCCAGCAGCCATCATACCAGGTTGCCTCCCTACTCTGTGCATGATAGGGACCTGAGAGGGCGCAAGCATGAGTCGTGATCGCGTCCGCAACCGCACCTTCGCCGCGTGCGGCACGTGTCTACAGGTTCGCCAGCATCATCTCGACCTGTGCGTCCCACGGAGTGTCAACTGCTCCGGCTCCTGGAGGATGTGGGGTGGATGATGGCCTATGCCGCGAGGTGCCAGACCAAGCCGGGCATGCGCATCACCACGGCGGTGATAAAGACGTCCTGCCGAACGGTCAATGTGGTAAGATCAGCCACAGCCTCCGCCTCCCGCGGGTAGTGGTGGACGGATCGGCACCGCTACTATATCCGAGCGTGTGGATGAGGCTCCCTCTGAAAAACTCCCCGACAACTCATGCCTGCGCCCAACCTGAGACCTATTACGGGAACGGCGAAGACCCGGCTCGAAGCTCAGGACGAGCGCCCCTGGACAAACTGCTCCGGAGTCTTCTCGAACTGCCGCTTGCAGCCCGGAGCACAAAAGTAGTATATCTCTCCTTGGTACTCGCTCGTCAGACCCTTGGCTTGCGCCTCGTGCTCGTCCACATCCATCCCGCATACGAGATCCTTTGCCATCGCAGTCACCTCATCTCCCTATCTGGTGCCCGGCACCCTACTGTTTGTGGAACGGTAAGCATACCGTATCTGGGTAAAGCTCGCACGCATTGCGGCGCATCTCGCCGAGGCGCTGCAATATCGACCACGAAGCGTCGAGTGATAGTATGAAGGAGAACGAGCGATGATAGGACAAGCGCGAACGATCCGTGAGCCGGAGGCGGAACTGCTGAACGCAGAAGATGCTGCCCAGGAGGCGGAGCAGCCGAATATACTGTTCCGCAAGCAACTCTCCAGTGAGCAGGGGGTTGCACTGCAGGTCCCGTATCAGTCTTGCTCGACACTATCGATCGCCTTACACGGGGGTTGAGGCCACCATGCACGCGCGATTGAGCACACGACAGCATCAGTCACTGCCGGTCATCCTGAGGCTGACGTTATTGCTGCTGCTGCTGTCGATCTCCGTGGTACGGCAGTCATGGGCAGTACACGACTCGTCCACTGAGGGCAGGTCGCAAGCGTTCGCACTATCCAGTCTTCACGCTGCTTCTTCAGCTGTTCAAGAGCGGAAGCCCGTGCCCAAGCCGGCGGCGGTGCCGGTCGCCGCGGAGCAACGTCATGCGCCAGTCCAATTCGCGAGGAGAGCTAGGGCGGACGGGCCATCAGATCAGACCGGAGCCCACTACTTCCGCGGCCGCCCGCGTGGCTACGCGCCGGTCCAAGTCGGGGCGATCCATGTGCCGATCCTGGTCTATCACTACCTGTCGACGAATCCGAACCCACACGACAAACTGCGGACGGGTCTGTCCGTCGCGCCGGAGATCTTCGCGCGACAATGCCGCTACCTGGCCGATAATGGCTACACGACGATCACCCTCGACGAGTATCTCGCAGCGCGTGCCGGCAAGCTCAAGCTGCCGGCCCGACCGGTGATCCTGACCTTCGACGACGGGTACCGCGACTTCTATACCAATGCGTACCCAATCCTGCGCCGCTACCAGATGCGCGCGACGATCTATATCATCTCGGACAAGGTCGGCCAGCCGGCGTATATGACCTGGAAACAGCTGCGCGAGCTTGCCGCGTCCCCGCTCATCACAATTGGTGCCCATACACGCACCCACGTGCCTCTGGACGACGTACCCACGAGCCGCGCGCAAGATGAGATCGTGGTCGGCAAGCAGATTCTGGAAGAGCAGCTAGGTATTCCTATCAAGCACTTTTGCTATCCCTACGGCCATTATAGTGAGGCCGTACGAGCACTAGTCGGGGCGGCCGGTTACCTAAGCGCCACGACGACTCGCCGTCGGATCGCGGTCGCCGAAGACAATCCACTGCTCTTACCGCGAATCGAGATCGGAGGTACCGCGAACCTCGTCCAGTTCAAGACGAGCCTGCATCCCGCGCGCAGCTCGACGTCCACCCTTCCCCAGCGCCCCCGCCCCGCACCACACCTCCAGTAGCCTCTAGCTGTGGAGTCTTTCAGGGCGGAGAGGCCTTTATCCGCATGCGTTCTCGCTCATTCCGGGGCGCACAGGTTGCCATGGAATATTAACCATCGGTTAGAATTGCGCGGCCGGCACACGTGCCTGTAAGGATGGCCCTGGGTGCATCCATGACCGATGTTCGATGGGCGATAGAGGAGATGCTGCATGTCCGCGCTGACCCGCAACCAAGGTCTTACGATAGCCGGCGCACTGGCTATAACGACGCTGGCGGGAATCCTGTTCTACGTCGACGCCGGCGCGGTGCTGGTCTTCGTCATATCCGGAGCGGCACTCGGCATCCTCGCCTCGCTTGTCGGACTGGCAACCGAGCAGCTCGGCGCGCGTCTCGGCCCGGCCGCCACGGGAATACTCCAATCGGCGCTTGGGAATCTACCCGAGCTCTTTGTAGGCTTCTTCAGCCTACGTGCGGGACTGATCGAGGTCGTACAGGCTGCGCTGGTAGGCTCGATCCTGGCGAATAGCCTGCTCGTCCTTGGCTTGGCCTTTTTGGTCGGCGGTTTGCGAAACGGAACTCAGCACTTCGCTACTGAGCCGCCGAAGATGATCGCGACCCTGATGCTCCTGGCCGTGGCGGCACTGCTCGTTCCAACCCTGGCGAAGCGGATCCATACGCCTGCAGGCGCACACGCGGATGTGCTCAGCTTCGCATGTGCGCTGGTTCTGCTCGTCGTCTTTGTCGCCAGCATCCCGGTCTCGTTGAGCAACGATCCGTCGGCCGGGGCAGAGGAGGTCCATGGAAAACTATGGCCGCTCTGGCTGGCGGCAGTCGTCCTGACCATCGCGGGCGTCGGCGCGGCGCTGGTCTCGGACTGGTTCGTCGACGCGCTGCGACCAGCGATCACGGCCCTGCATCTGTCCGAGGCTTTCACGGGGCTAGTCATCGTCGCAATTGCAGGGAACGCCGTCGAAAACGTCGTCGGCATTCAGCTCGCGGCGCGCAACAAGCCCGATTACGCCATCAGCGTAATTTTGAACAGCTCGCTGCAGGTCGCACTTGCGCTGACGCCGGTTCTCGTCTTGCTGAGCTTCGTCGTCGGCAGCACGCATCTTACGCTCGTGCTGCCTCCCCTGCTTGTCGCTGCCCTCGGCCTTGCGACGATCACCAGCACCTTCATCGTCTACGATGGGGAGTCGATCTGGCTCGAAGGGGTCGCATTGATCGGATTATATGGGATCATCGCCGCCTCGTTCTGGTGGGGCTGACGACAGAGTAAATCCCAGGCCCAAAGATCCAAAGAGCCCGCAGGAACGGCGCTGAAAGCTCCATGGATCTTTGGGCATCGCCTTGCCGAGCTATCGCTCGCGTTCGAGAGCACCAGCTGACGAGATGAGAGTCGCGTTCAGCTCGATCTTAAGACTGCCGCGCAGGGCGTTCGAGACGGGACAGGCCTGTTCGGCCTCTCTGGCAATCTCCTGAAAGGTCGCCTCGTCGATGCCAGATACGCGGCCGCGTGTTTCGAGCCGCATTGTCGTGATCTTGAAGCCGCTCGGCTGCTGCGGCTCTAGAACACAGGTTGCGCGAGTATCGATCTCCTGCGGCTGGTGGCCCTTCGTGGACAGCGTGTTAGCGAAGGCCATGCTGTAGCAGGCAGCATGCGCAGCCGCGATTAGCTCCTCCGGATTCGTGCCGGGAGACTGCTCGAAACGCGTCCGGAAGCTGTATGCCACATCCTGCAGGACGCCGCTGGCGCTGTTGATCTGGCCGTTGCCGCTACGGAGGTCGCCCCGCCAGGTAGCATCGGCCGTGCGCGCGATATTCGCCATAGACTGCTCCTTCCTGATAGCCTGCCCGTAGCAGGTAGTACACTTCTCTTTTATATAGCATCAACTGTGCCGGTCTCCATTTGGCGATAATGCAACCCCTTTTCTGTAAAAGTCGTGGATTCCCTTTCGGATACCTGCTGGTGGTGGTGGTTAGTGATC
>JBBSGA010000146.1:0-14269 GCA_038254585.1 Chloroflexales bacterium
GGGGCCGCGCTGTGCTCGCCCGCCCGCGTGAGCCAGGTGCTGATGGTGCCTTCGCTGTGCCCAAACACGCGACTGGTTGCAGCGACGGTGAGCCCTTCGGCGAGCGCGCTCAGGACTTCTGCGACTCGCGTGGACGGTGTCTTGAGCCGATAGAGGGGTGTATCGCGACGGCCGGTGAAGGTTGTCCGGCACGCTTGACAGCGGAAGGTCTGGATGCGCTCGTGCGTACCGTGTGTGCCATCGCCGACCAGGGCATGCACCGCGGCGTCGGTGTTGCGGAAATAGGTACAGGCGGGGTTGAGGCAGGCGAAACCGCCCGTCGTGATGCGTTTGGGGGCGCCGCGCCGGCGCTTGAACTCGCTCCAGGGGTGAATAGCTGGAGGCGGCGCCGGTGCAGCGGGAGGCAGGGCGCGTTGGCGCCGGCAGGCGGAACAATCACCAGGCGTGCGTGGTTTGAGCAAGCGCTGGCGGCTCGTGGTGGCAGACGAGTGGTTCAACTGAGCGTGATATCGGCCACCTCGACGAACAATCAGCCAAAGCACACCGAGTAGCAGCACGATAATCAGCGCGCAGATGTCTCCAGCCATCCGAACTCCTTCGCTCAAGCAGTCGGAACAGGATGGCTGAATTATCCACCACCAACAGGCGGAGTACCGCTATACTAGACGCAGCAGAGGCACAACCGACGCGCTTGCGTGGTCATCCAGGGGGCAGCGAGATGAGCAGACCACCGGCTCCGCAGATCCCGAGCGCTCCGTCGCCACCCCGCCGCGCCCCCGGGCCGCGCGGCATCCTCGTGTTCGGCAGCATGCTGGACCTCCAGCGCCGCGGCCAAGTCCGCTTCTACGTTGAGCACTGGCGTGCGTATGGCGACATCGTCCGGTTCCGGCTTGGCCCGTTCGTTGTCCACATTCTTGCCCACCCCGACCATGTCCAACATGTCCTCGCCGGCAACCCACACAACTATCGGAAGGGTCCCAGCTACGCCAAAGCGGCGCAGGTCTTGGGTCGCGGACTGCTCGTCAGCGAAGGCGACCTGTGGAAGCGCCAGCGACGTCTCCTGCAGCCGCCGTTCACGCACCAGTCTGTCCTCCACCTCGGCGGCCCAATGATTGACGCCGTCGGCAGCATGCTGGAGCGTTGGGAGATGGCGGCCGCACATGGCGGTCTCCTCGTCGTCAACCGGGAGATGGCGCAGCTCGCGCTCATGATCAGTGGGCAGACGATCTTTAGCATCGGGCTTGGCGCGGTGGCCCAACCGCTCCTCGCCGCAGCGGTTGACGTCACCACCTTTGTCAACCGACGCCTCGCCTCGTTTTTGGACGTCCCCCTGGTGCTGCCGACACCCGCGAACCGCCGTTTCACGCGCGCCGTTCGAAGCTTCGATACGATCGTCTATCAGTTCATGGAGGACCGCAGACGCCAGGCCCACGATAGCGGAGACCTGCTCAGCACACTGCTGGCGGTACGGGATGACGAGACCGGACTGCCCATGAGTGACCAGCAGATCCGTGACGAAGTGCTCACGCTGCTGCTCGCGGGTCACGAGACCTCCGCAGTGGCCCTCACCTGGATCTGGTACCTGCTGGCCTTGCACCCAACCGTCGAGCACAACCTCCATGCCGAACTCGCCGCCGTGCTCGACGGACGCACGCCAGGCCTGGATGACCTGGCCACGTTGCCCTATACCCGCATGGTGGTTGACGAAGCCGTCAGGCTGTATCCCCCGGTCTGGACCTTCCCGCGCGCCGCGATTGCCGACGATGAGATCGGCGGTTACCACATTCCGGCTGGATCACTGATCTTCCCGAGTCAATACCTGACCCACCGGCACCCGGATTTCTGGGAGAGTCCGGAGCGGTTCGATCCCGAGCGGTTTACGCCGGAACGCACGGCGGATCGCGCGCGCTACGCCTACTATCCGTTCGGCGGTGGGCCGCGCGCCTGCATGGGGATCCATTTTGCCACGGCCGAACTGTGTCTGGTCGTGGCGATGGTCGCCCAGCGCTTTCGCCTCAGCCTGTGCCCCGGCCCGCCGATCGAGCCGACATCCATGGTTACCTTGCATCCATCACGTGATGTCCTCATGACAGCGGAGGGCCGATGACCCGTCACGTCATGACGTCGCGCGACGATCGCGTGCTGCAGGTGACGCGGGTAGTAGCAGCGCTGATCGTGCCCGTGCTCCTCGTCGCTGCGGCGATCCTCTACCTGTGGCCCGGCGCGACGGCGCGGCTCTGGGCGTGGCCGATCCAGCCCCGCATGACGGCCCTCGTGATGGGTGCGGGCTACCTGACCGGCGCCTACTTTTTCATCCGCGTTGTCGCGACCAAATGCTGGCATTGTGTGGCGCGTGGATTTCTGCCGATCACCGCCTTCACCTGGGTGCTGGCCGTCGCGACCATCCTGCATTGGGACCGCTTCAACCACCGGCACATTGCCTTCCTGGCGTGGGTCGTGCTATATGGCATCACACCGTTGCTCATCCCGGCCTTGTGGTTCCGGAATCGGACGACAGACCCGCACGTCCTCCAACCAAACGAGGCCGTCGCTCCGGGAGCGCGCCTGGCGCTGGCCGGCATTGGGGTAGGCGGTGTCATGATCGCGCTCGTCCTGTTCGTGTCGCCGGGTCTCAGCATCCGGGTCTGGCCGTGGCACCTCACACCGCTCGCGGCGCGGACCCTGGCCGGTTGGTTTGTCCTCACGGGCGCGATCGGCCTGTCACTCGCGAGCGAGCGGCGCTGGAGTGCGTGGCGGGTGCTGATCGAGGCGGCGCTGCTGTGGGCTGGCCTGCTCCTCGTCGCGGCGGTCCGCGCCTGGCCGGATTTCGACCGGACCAATCTCCTGACGTGGCTCGCCCTGGGCGGTCTTGCCGTGGTGACGGGTGGGCTCGCCGTTGGCTACGGAATGATCGAAACACGCCGTAGGCGCGCGCGCGCGGTTCGTCCCCCACGCTAGCACGTGACCGCGCGCGACGATTGCACGAGGGGGGATGGGCCTGGCGCGACGATCGGCTGCCACTGGAGCCGCGGACGCGGTTGTGTCAGGATCGAGACGACGAAGGCGAATGTTGGCGTGCGGACCTTGGCCTGCTCCCACCGGCTTGCTGGTATGTCGCCATGAACGCGCCCATCACCGCCTGCAATCGGGTCTCGTACCCCCGTCGTTGCTCTGCTAGAGGCGGAACACGTCGGCTGGCCTGCGGCTACGTGTGCGATCCACGTGGTGTCAATCATCGGCCGTGATCATACCGGCGTCGTCGAGACTGCGTAATTGACGTTGGAGCATCGCTTGTCGATTAGGTGAGAGGCACCAAGATCCATCCGGGTGCCTCGGACGTACAGTGTCGTGGCCCACAGGCAGCTCTCCGGGCTCTCTTCCTCTCTGTGGCGCTGGAGAAGACCTATCAACACATCACTTGCTTCACTCAATTTCACGCCTTGCCATATCCGCGAGGTGGTCTGGAGCCAGGCGCAGATCCCCTGCGCCTGCTGTTCCGAGCCCGCTCCCCGCGTCTGGGATACCTTCCGCACGGCCATCGATATCGACCTGGATCATCCCTGTGCTGGCTACTTGCCACATCCACCTCCATTTTGCCGGCGATCTATGTGCATTACTTCACAAGTAACTCAGAAGTAGTATCCTCGACTGAGCGGATGTGGAAAGTAGATGTTCTAAGCCGTGTCAAGCCCCCAGTTTTAGGTTCATTGGCCGTCGGTGCTGAAGTCTCGACGATTTGCAGCCCACAGGGTCACCTCCCCACCAACTGGGGCTTGAAATCAGCGTCCCTGCAGTGCTATCATGCAGGAACAGGACGGAGGGGGAAGCGCGCCTCTGCCTGGGGGAGTCTCGACTCGCCCCTTCCCTAGCTGAGGACGCTTTCCCTTTCATACCCCTGTTCCGCGCGGTGGTCATTCCGCTGTTGTCGCTGCCGCCGCGTCGTTCGTCGACGGACCTCCGCCGGCACCTGCTATCGCTCCAGCACAATTGATCGTGCCTGGGCCACATCCACTGCTGTGCCATCCACATCCCGCAGTTCATACGGCTGATTTGTGCGCAGCACTGCTAACACCCTGTCCAACAGATGCGTCGCGCAGGCACACACGGCCTGGTTGTGGTGCTTGCCGCGCTCCACCATCTGGGTGGAATCGATCACCGCAATCTGCGGGTCCCACGGCCGCGCGCTTTCCGCATCCAGAAAGGCGTATTTCTTCACCAGGTCTGGGCCGGCCTGGGGAATGTGCTGCCCTTTCGCCTCGCTGCCGCCGCTCTGCGCACTCGCCGGCACCAAGCCACTCCAGCCGCGGAACTCCCGCACTGAGTTGAAGCGCTCGACCTCACCAACGAAACTGGCAAACACCGCTGCCCCATCCTGCCCCACACCTTTGAGCGTCTCCACGGCTCGGCTCGGATGAATCTGACGGTAGAGCGGACGGACTACCTCCATCCGCAGCTGGTGATGGAGGTGCTCCAGCTGTTCCAGCAGGCTTTGATCACGCAGGACTTCGGCGTGAAGCTGCGTGAAGTCCAGATACGGACTGTCCTCTCCGTACAAGGCCAGCACCTCGCTGGCCAACTGAACCAGGTGGCTGGCCCATCTCCCGTCGTCATCAGAGTCGAGCTCGCTTGCTTGCCAGCTCGACTGGAGTGCCTCAGCTCCGGCTTGCACCACCACGCGGGGGTCGTACCAGTGACGGCGGATCCAGCGGGCGGCCGGGGCGAAGGGCGCCGCGAAGACCTGCTGCTCCAGGCCCGGCCAGGCGAAGCGGTCAATCGCCTCAATGCGATTCTTCAGTGCGATGATCTGACTATCCAGACGGTCGAGTTGTTTGCACGCGCGCTGACAGGCCAGCGTGGTGGCGCTGGACAGGTGCAAACGATGCAGTTTCTCCGGATTCACTATCGGAAGACGGACCAGGACACGTGGGTCGATGCGGTCACGCTTGGCGTGGCGTTGATAGGAGCGGCGAAGGTCGGCCACCTCCTGGCTGTTGACCAGAAAGACCGGGACGGCGTGCCGAGCGACGAAGACGGCGATAGGAAACCAGGCCATGCCCGTCGGTTCCATCACTACCTGCATCGGTGTGTCGGGCGCACCTTCCCGTGCCCGGGTGAGTAAGCGCTCGAGGTCGGCCGGTGTGGTGTGACAGCTGAAGACCGGGGTGAGAAAGCGTCCCTGGGCATCGGTAATGACTGCTTTGTGGGCAGCTGTCAGGGCCAAATCAATTCCGATGGTTCGCATAAGCCCTCCTTGCGTGGGGATGAGCCCACACTGTTCTCGAGGGAGACCGTCCGATGGCTCGACGCCCAGGTCACGTCGTTGAAACACCCTACTCCCCACGCTTGCGATTGATCAGGGGCCTGACTATAGTTGGTCAGCCCCAACGTTCCTCATCGGGTCAGGGCACCTGGGCGGGAGGATGGCATTCTACACATCAGGGGCAGCCGAGCTCCCCAGCCAGCACAGAGCCGTCGTTGGCCCTCCCAGGTGCCAGTGTACTCGTGCTCGCCCATTCTTTTATGATGTGAGAGCACTTCGGACGAGTCCACTATACAAGCCACCACAGGCCGCCGACCCGAACCTCGACCAGCTTCGCCGCAATGTCCCACCCGTTGTCGACCTTGACAGGGGCTTTTACCAGGCCGGGGACGGGGGCTCGTCCATGCCGCCTATGTGTAGCCTGCCTGGGCACCGGTCAGAGCTTGAGAGGTCCGAGCTGTTCGACCGATTCTACGGACATTGACAGGTTACCAAACGAGCGGTTATGGTATGTTTGGTAACTGTTTGAGGTTGGGAGCGGCGGTGATGACGCACCGGATTCCCCAGGTCGAAGGCGACATCTTGAGTCCGGCGCCGGACGACACTGGCATCGTCGTGGGATCGCGTGCCTGGTATGCCTGGCTGGCCCAGGACGCGAACCGTTCGTTTGCCTTCGCCGGCGCGAGCGGCACCTTCACTGCCCGTCGGGAACGACGACGGCGAGGCAGTGCCTACTGGATCGCCTACCGCCGGTCCGCTGGTAACCTCTACAAGGGCTACCTGGGCAAAGCAGACGATCTCACGCGTGAACGCCTGAACACCGTCGCAGCAGCGCTGAATGAGCGCATCAGCACATCCGGTGACCGTTCGATCCGGCAGGCTGCTCGGTCACGTTCCGCCCGGTCACACACCGTCGACGTGGGTGGTGCAGGCGCTGGCCCTGCCCCGACTTTGTTGCCTGGGGTACGCTCCAGCAGCATACGGTCTCCGGATCACCTCTTGACGACCAAACTGTCTGCCCCTCCAATACGTCCTGACGCCGTCCCACGGCCGCGGCTGTATACCCGACTCGCGGATGCGCGGCAGCGCACCCTGACGCTGATCTCGGCTCCGGCCGGCTTTGGCAAGACGACCCTGCTTACTTCCTTTCTTCAGGATGTGGCCGGACCGGTTGCATGGCTGTCACTGGACGCGCGAGATAACGATCCGGTGCGTTTCTGGCGCTATGTCATCGGCGCGCTCCAGCAGGTCCATGCCCATCTCGGCGCTACCAGCCTCCTCCTGCTCCAGTCCGCGCAGCCCGCCCCGGTCGAGACCGTCGTGACGACTCTGCTGAATGACCTGGCGACCCTCCCCGGCAACATGACGCTCATCCTCGACGATTACCAGGTGATCGACGCGCAACCGATCCACGATGGACTTCTTTTTATGCTCGACCATGCCCCGCCGGTTCTGCATCTCATACTGGCGACCCGCACTGATCCGCCCCTGCCACTGGCGCGCTGGCGGGCCAGCGGACACCTGGCCGAGTTCCGGGCGCGGGATCTGCGCTTCACGACCGAAGAAGCGGGGACGTTTCTCTCGCTGGGTATGGGCTTACGCCTTTCCATCGACGACATTGCGGCCCTCGCAGCGCGTACGGAAGGCTGGATTGCCGGACTCCATCTGGTAGCGCTCGCGCTGCAAGGGCGCGCGGACGTAGCGGACTTCCTGGCTGGGTTCACCGGGAGCCATCGCTACATCCTGGATTACCTGGTAGACGAGGTGGTGCAGCGGCAGCCGGAACCCGTCCAGCGGTTCTTGCGCGAAACGTCGATCCTTGAACGACTCACCGCGCCCCTCTGCAATGCTGTGACCGGGCGAACTGATGGACAGGCCATGCTCCCGCGGGTTGAGCGCGCCAACCTCTTCCTGGTTCCACTCGACGAGGAGCGGCGCTGGTATCGCTATCACCAACTGTTCGCCGAGGCACTGCGCAACCATCTCACGCAGGACCAGCCTGACCTGATCGCAGTGTTACACCGCCGTGCGGCAACCTGGCTTGAAGGCAACGGGCTCGTCTCCGAGGCAGTCGGCCACGGGCTGGCCGGGGAAGATTGGGAGCAGGTCACGTGCCTGGTCGAGCAGCATGCTGAGGCCCTGTGGTTGCGTGGCGAGGTCGCGACGCTGGAGCCGTGGATCGGGGCTCTCCCCGAGGCCGTCGTACGCAGCCGCCCGCGCCTCTGTCTGATTCATGCCTGGATGTGTTTCCTCACGGGTCGGCTCGTCGCCGTCGAGTCGCGCCTCCGGGATGCCGCGGCGATCCTGCACGACGAGGGAAGTTCTGGGGTCGGCGCAGCGGTAGCCGGTGGAGTCGACAGCCAGAGCCGGCAGACATTGCTGGGAGTGCTTGCCACCATCCGCGCCGCCCTTGCCAGCCTGCGGGATGATGCGCCCCACGCAGTCGCCCTGGCACGCGAGGCACTGGCCTATCTGCCCGATCACGACACGCATTGGCGTAGTCAGAGCTGCATTAGTCTCGGCATCGCGCTGGACTCGGCCGGCGACGTCACGGCGGCGATCCAGGCCTTTGCGGATGCCGCGGCGATCAGCCGGCGCGCTGGCAACACCTTTCAGGCCATTATTGCCCTCTGGAGTCTCGCCGCACGGTTGATCATGCAGGGCAGACTGCACGAGGCCGAGCAAACCTACCGCGAGGCGCTGCGGTTCGCGGAGGACCGGGGCGAGGCACGTCTTCCCGCGATGGCCCTGGCGCACATGGGCTACGGCGACCTGCTGCGTGAGCGGAACGACCTTGAACAGGCCGAGCAGCATCTGCGGACAGCGCTCGAGCTTGGCACCCTGGGCGGGAACTACGGCACCCTCCTCTCCACCCACATGAACCTGGCCCGCGTGTTGCAGGCGCGGGGCACCGACGACGCTGCGCGGGCCACCCTCCTGCCGGCCGAGGAACTCGCACGCCGCCCGGGAATCCTGCCGCTCTACACCGTCTGGCTGGAGGCAACCCGTGCACGACTGTGGCTGGCGCAGGGCGACCTACAGAACGCGCAGTGCTGGGGGCAAGCCTATGGGACGACCATGGACGACGACCGAATCCAGCTTGGCACCCACGTGCGCGCCTTCGCGTTGTTTACGCTGGCGCGGGTCTATCTGACACAGGGGGACACGACACAGGCGCTCGCAGTACTGGAGCGGCTCCAGCGCAGTGGTGAGTCGGAGAGCCGCACCGGAGTCGTGATCGAGGCGCTAACGTTGCAGGCCCTGGCGCTAGCTATACGCGGCCTGCGCACCGAGGCGCTCGGCGCCCTGTACAGGGCACTCCAGTTGGCCGCTCCCGCGGGCTACGTGCGCCTGTTCGTGGACGAGGGCGCACCCATGGCGGCCCTGTTGCGCCAGGCACATGTGCAGGGCATCGCCCCCGATTACGTGGACCACCTGCTGTCCCAATTTGGCTTGGACCTGGAAGATGCAACGACCCGCTCGCGGCTCCGTGCTCGGCAGCCAGCGACCGACCAACAGCTCGCCGAGCCACTGAGCGCACGGGAACTGGACGTGTTGCGCCTGTTGGTCGCTGGCGCATCGAACCGGGAGATTGGCCAGCGTCTGGTTGTCTCTGCCGGCACCGTCAAGACCCATCTCCAGAGTATCTACGGCAAGCTTGACGTGCATAATCGGACAGAAGCTGCCGCGCGCGCGCGCATCCTCGGGCTCGTCTAGCACCGCACGACGATCTCCGCGCTCGTCCAGATTAATCCCTCAAATCAAGCGTTTGGTCGATGCTCACACTGTGCTCTCCACGTATGCTCGTTGCAAACCCGGCGGCCATGCCTGGTCTACCGACATCGCCAGGAGCGCGTGGAAGGAGCTCGTATGCAGCAGGATAGCATCCTCGTCATCGGCGGCACCGGCTTGCTCGGGCAGATAGTCGCTCGACAACTGCGCGCCGATGGGTTTCACGTGCGCCTGATGGTGCGCGACGTGGAGCGCGCACGGCTCCAGCTTGGCCCTGACTTTGCGTATGTTGCGGGCGATGTCAGCGACAGCGATGCCATCGCACGTGCGCTTGACGGCTGCACCGCCGTGCATATCAGCCTGTCCAGCGCGCGCCCCGAAGACGCCGATCGCGTGGAATATCACGGAACGGCGCGCGTGGCAGAGCTGGCAGCACGGCACGACCTCGCGCGATTGACCTACGTGTCGGGCATGCTGGTGAGCGAAGAATTCACCGACGGCATTGCTCAGCACCAGGCGAAACTGCGCGCCGAGCACGCGATTCGAGCGAGCGGTGTGCCCTATACCATCTTCAAGCCGACGTATTTTATGGACACCTTGCCGCGCCACATCCAGGGCAAGCGAGCCATCGTCCTGGGCAGACAATCGCATCCGTACCATATGGTGGCGGCGAGTGACTTCGCGCGGATGGCCGTACGCGCGCTGCGAACGCCCGAGGCAGCGAACCGGGAGTTCTTCGTCCAGGGACCAGAGGCGATCACGATCGCTGCAGCGCTCCGGCTCTATTGCACACTGGTCGAGCCGAGTACCCTCAGGGTGAAGCGCGTTGTTTCCGTACCATTATGGCTCATGCGCATCATCGATGCTCTGTTTCTCGGCAGGAAGCTCCACGATACGCTGCAGTTGATGGCGCTTATGCAGCGGGTCGGTGAACGCGGTGATCCGGTGGAAACGAACCGTGTACTGGGAGCGCCTACGACAACGCTCCGGCAGTGGTGTGAGCAACAACGCCAGCATCGTTCTCAACACGGTCCTGTGTCGCACGTCCAGGCAGCATGACTGCCAACACAGGTGTGGAAACATGTCGATGAAGATCGTGATCTTTGGGGCGGCCGGCGGCACCGGACGGCATCTGATGGAGCAATCCCTCGGTCGGGACTACCACGTCACTGCGGTTGCGCGGAACCCCGCAGCTATAACGCTACGCCATGCACAGCTCGTGGTGATCACCGGGAACGTACGTGATCCAGCGAGCGTCAACGCGGCGGTCATGGGCCAGGACGCGGTGCTCTGGGCAGTCGGTGGCCATGACACTCTGCGGACGGCCTGGTCGGGACGATCACGCCAGGCGGATCTCTGCAGCGTCGGCACCCAGCATATCCTGACGGCGATGGCGCAGCACGGAGTACATCGCCTCGTCTGTCTGTCGTCGTGGGGGGTGGGCGACAGCATCCGCCGGGTACCCGCACTCTTTCGATGGGTCATTTTTCCGCTGGTCCTCCAGGGGGAGCTCGCGGACAAGGAGCGGCAGGAAGCCCTGATCCAGGCCAGCGTCCTCGATTGGACGATCGTTCGTCCCGCGCGGCTCATCGATGGTCCATGGACCGGGAGCTACCGGGTCGGCCACCGGCTCGCGTTTCCGGTGGGCGCGAGGATCATCCGAGCGGATGTTGCGGACTTCATGCTGCAGCAGCTCACCGATGGCGCCTTCCTGCAGACAACGGTTGAGATCAGCGGCTGAGCATATTCAGGCAGTGTGTTTTATGAACCAGGAGACGGCGATGATGCGTTCAGAGCTTGCAATCGGCATCCATGTGCTTGGCACACTCACGCTGTTCGGCGGGCTTGCCTTGACCATCCTCGCCGTTATCGGAATCCGGCGTTCCCGATCCGTGCGGCAGCTCCTGCAATGGGCCAGGTTCGCTACCACCGTGGATAAGCTGCTGCCGCTGGGCGCGCTGCTCGTGCTGCTGTCCGGCCTCTACCTGGTCTTCACGACGTGGGGCTGGAGCGTCGGGTGGGTGAACATCGCGCTCGTGCTGCTCGTCCTGCTGATCCCCCTGGTACCAGCTACGATTGTGTTCCGCTTCGCGGCGATCCGGCGCATGGCCGCTACGCTCGAAGACGGCCCGCTGTCGGCCAGCGTGCAGGCAACGACACGCGATCCGGTACTTTGGACCGGCGCCAGCATCGTAACGACCGGTTCATGTTGCATTCTGTGGCTCATGATCACCAAACCAAGCCAGCCTGGAGCGTTGGGCAGCCTGGGGATAGCGCTCCTGATCGGACTTGCGGGAGTGCTCCCTGCATGGACCCGGCGAGGTGCGACTGAGCATGTGGCGCAGTCGTAAAGTAGCCAGGGTTATGCAAACAGAAAGGAGTAGTCAGGATGATTGAGCACGTGCAGGTCGTATCAGTGCCGGTTAGCGATCAGGAGCGAGCGAAAGCTTTTTACGTGGATGCGCTTGGCTTCGAGCTACGCCTCGACAACCCCTGGGCGCCGGACATGCGTTGGGTGGAGGTTGCTCCCAGGGGCGCAGTGACCTCACTCACACTGGTAACCTGGTTTCCTTCCATGCCGCCCGGGTCCCTTAAAGGACTCGTGGTCGCGACGGACGATATCTATGCAACCTACGAGGTCCTGTGTGCTAAGGGTGTCTATTTTGAAACTCCACCAACGGAGCAGGTCGGAGGGATCATGACCGTATTTCACGACCCCGATGGCAATGGTCTCGTCCTCGTGCAGAAATGAGATCCGAGGCGGACAGTGTAGGCACGAACCGGATCGAGGCCTTCAGCGATGGCGTCTTCGCCATCGCCATCACCTTGCTCGTGCTGGAGCTTCGAGTCCCTGATGCCCCGGCAGGCCACCTGGCAGAGGCGCTACTGCATCAATGGCCCGCGTACGCGAGCTACGTGGTGAGCTTCCTGATCATCGGCATCATCTGGGTGAACCACCATGCCATGTTCCAGCACATCGTGAAGGCCGACAGAACGCTCGTCTTCCTCAATCTGCTGCTCCTGCTGTGCGTCTCCTTCATCCCGTTCCCGACTGCGCTCCTGGCTGATTTCTTCCACGCCGGCGCAGATCAGTACGTCGCTGCCGTTGTGTACAGCACGACCATGACGGCGATGGGTGTCGCCTTGAGCACTGTGTAGGCGTATGCCGCCTCCGGCCATCGGCTCCTCGGCGAGAGAATCACCCGAGCCGATGCAACTCAGATGCTACGACGGTTCTGGCTTGGCGCGGTGGTCTGCGCCCTTTCCATCGGTATCGCGATGGTGAGCGCCGCGCTGACCCTCGCCGTGTACGCGCTAGTAGCGCTCTTCTTCGTCCGCTCAGGAGCACAGCAGGATGGCCTCGAATAACTCGGAATAGGATCGCCAAAACCATGCCGGCGACCGGTGACGAAGACGGTGGGAGAGCTCGCTACCATGGAAGTGCCCTTCTTTCAGAATCCGTCATCCGACACGTGGCCAGCACGGCGCTGATTGGTGCTGGTTTTGGCGCCTTCTGGGGGTTTGAAGGAAGCAGTGCCTTTGGCGGACGCCTCGCCGTGCTCCTCGCTAGTCTGGTGGCGCTGATCACGCTCGTCCTCATGGTGGCGGCGCTGCGCCTGCTCAGAGCCGCATCTGGGCGCTCAGGTACCGACGCACGGCGTGCGCATAGCCCCTTCGCGACGCGAGCGTACCGGCTTGCCGTCCTTTTTGAAGTGTTCGCCATCCCGCTTGCCTTCGCCTTCCTGCGCGCGAGACACCGCAGCGAGTATTTCATTCCCGTTTTGGCGGGCCTTGTAGGCCTGCATTTCGTTGGTCTGGCGCCCGCCTTCCGTTCACCGCGCTTCGCAGGTGTCGGTGGAGCGATGTGCATCGTCGCGGGACTGGCGCTGTTGTTTCCCAGTCACGCTACGATTAACCATCAGATGGTCGAACTCTGGCCTGCGGTGGTCGGCTTTGGGTGTGCCCTGATCCTCTGGGGAGTAGCGGCGCACGGGCTGGTAGGGACGTTTGCGCAACTCCGGCGTCGGCGGATATAGCCGAGGAACGCGCCTGGATGCAGGCATCCAGCGTTCGGCGCGCCGGTCGGGGAACCGCGGTAACTTTGCTTCACGGGGAGCAAAGGGTCCACGACCCGCCTGTAGCCGGAATGTCGCGGCTCTTGCCTGCCCAACCCACGCTCGTCCATATTAATCCCCCGAATCGACCATATGGTCGATCCCCCCGTTTCACCCGCGGCATATGCTGGCTGCACAGGGGAGGACACACCATGTCGAGGAGCACCTACACCCAGACGAGCGCAGCACAGACGGAGGCGCACCTGCGTCGCTGGCTACTGATCGCCGCAGCCTGTGTGACAATCCTGGGCGCCATTCATCACGTCGACCACGTCGTGCGTGGCAACCATATCGGCTGGCCGTTCAGCACGACGGTGACCCCCTTTACCTTCAGCCTGCTGGTCTACCCACCATTGCTGGCAGGCATCTATCTCACGTCACGCGGCCGGGCATGGGCCGGCTACTGGCTGGTCGTTGCCCTGCCGATCCTGGCGCTGGTTGTGTTCGTCCACCTTGTCCCGCACGCGGGCTACGAGGCCCCGGCTGATCTCTATGTCCCGTATTCGGCTCCACTGGTCTACGTCCAGATGGGCACGGCTCCCAGCCGCGTCGACTTTTTCCGCGATGTCTATCCACGCTATGCCAGCCCCGTCTGGGGTTTCCTCGCCGTCGCCGTGATGGTGAGCCTGGTGATCGCCCTGCTGGCCCTGCTCCTCACCGCGATTCGTGTCCGGCGTATCTCGGGGCGCTGGTGAATTGTGACCGTTGCCCCCATCAAGAAAGGTTGCGCGATGACATTGAGCATGGCCCGTTTCATCAATCTGGCGCTGGCGGGCACGCTGACCGGGAACGAGTTCGGCGGCTGGATTGCCGTTCACCCGGCGCTACGTACCTTACCGGCGGAAACCCATATCGCAGCCGAGCAGGCTGTTGTGCGTCGCTACCGCGTGATCATGCCGTTCTGGATGATGGCGACGATCCTGTCGGCCGTGCCTGTGCTGTCACGGTTGCCTGATCGGCGGTCCGTAGCCTTCCGGCTGACCCGTGCCGGCATGCTCTGCTTTACTGCGATGGTGATCGTGACCTTGCTGGGCAATATGCCGATTAATCGGCAAATCGTGCAACTCTCACCGGTACTGCGTTTGACGGTGGTGGATAATTCGTCGGGTTCCCCTCGACCGACTTCGCAGCCATATTCAGGCTGATCCGGCGCTCACAACCC
>JBBSGA010000147.1:0-14249 GCA_038254585.1 Chloroflexales bacterium
ACTTGGGCCTTCTCACCCGGACAATGTGGTTATTGCTCGAGTCAAGTTGGTATAGGGGGGGGTTTGGGGGGCACGGCTCCTCACGGCTTTCTCCGAAAAGCATAACCTTCAGCCCCCTCTCATTCGTGTATTCGTGTCGTATTCGTGGACGGCTCGTTTTCCCTCAGGGGTTCATAAGCACCCGCACGCGTCCACGCGAAGTGTCACCGTGTCACCGATCACCGCGAGCCCTTCCGAGGCTTGATCGCGGTGACACTTCATGTTGCTTCGTAGCTTTTCGTCGGATTTTGCCGGTATAATCAAGATTAGTAAGTGATCTATTGACATCAGGAATAATAATGCTATATTTCCTGCATAAGAGGAAGAGTATGCGTAAAGTTCTTGAGAGCTGCCCATCATGCGGAGGGAAGCTGGAGATCACGGAGGTGCGCTGTGCAAGCTGTGAGACGCAGGTGCGCTCGCGCTACCGGCTCTGTGATTTCTGCGGCCTCGACGACGAGCAGAGCACCTTTCTGCGGATCTTCGTCACCAGCCGCGGCAATCTGAGCGAGGTCGAAAAGCGGCTCGGCGTCTCGTATCCCACGGTACGGGCCAAGCTCGACGAGATCATCGAGCGGCTGAACGCGGCCGAGCAGGCAGCGCCGGCTCCGCCGGACGAAGGCGGGCTTCCGCCTGCCGCGTGGCCGGCCCGCAGGCAGATTCTGGAGGCCGTCGCACGCGGCGAGATCACCGCGGCCGAGGGAACGGTCAGGATCAACGAATTAGGAGGCGATCATGGAGCGGACCTTTGAGGAGCTGGCCGAGGGAGCGAACGAGCTCGACCTCCAGATCCAACATGGCGACATCGTAGCGCGCGGTGCCGAGGGCGACCAGTGGCGCTGCGAGTGGCACTCGGACGACGACGAAGCCCCCGAGGTCGAGCGCGACGGCGGCGTGCTTCACATCCGGCAGCGGCATCATCCACCTCCCCGGCGCCTCAACCTGCGCCTGGCGATCCCGGCGCGCGTCGAGACGGTGCGGCTGTGGACCGGCGCCGGTAAGATCGACGCCGAGGCTCTGCGCGGCGTCGTGCGACTGGAAACCGGCCACGGCGACCTCTTCCTACGCGACGCCGGGGGGACGACCGAGCTCAAAACCGGCGCGGGCAGGATCGAGGTAGCCCAGGGTGGAGGCCGGCTCCAGGCCCATTCCGGCCACGGCGACATCATCCTGCGCGATATGTCGGGCGAGGCGACCCTGGAAACCGGCGCCGGCAAGGTAGAGGTGCGCGCCCCACAGGCGCTGGTGCTGCACGCACATTCGGGACACGGCGATATCCTCGTGCCGGACGGCTCGATCCAGTCGCTGCAGGCCGCGACGTCTGCCGGCCGGGTCGAGTGCTCGGCCGAGCTGACCTCCGGCCACCACGTGCTGTCGAGCGGAATGGGCGACATTCTGCTGCGGGACGCTTCCGGCGACGTCGCGCTGATGACCGCCGCGGGACGGATCGAAGTCGGAGGCACGGAGGGGCATCTCCGCGCCCACAGCGGCCACGGCGATATCATGCTGCGGAGCGCGTCGGGCGAGGTGGAGCTCGACACGAGCGCCGGGCGGATCGAGATCGGCGCCGTCGACGGCCGCCTGCAGGCGCACACCGGCAGCGGCGATATCCGGCTGCGCGCGGCCTCGGGGCAGGTCGACGTACACTCCGGCTCGGGGCGAATCGAGGTAACCGCTCCTCGCGACGTCGCGATCCATGCCCACTCTGCCAACGGCGACATCCGGATTGGGACGGGCACCGCGCGGCAGCTCGATCTCCAGTCCAACTCCGGCCGCGTCGAATGCCTGGCGCAGCCGGCGCCCGGGCATCACGAGCTAGCGAGCCGCAACGGCGACGTCCTGCTGCAGCTCTTCGCCGGCAGTCGTGCGCGGGTGGACCTCCAGACCGGCGCGGGCCAGGTCCATTCCGACTTTCCTCTGGTGCGCGTTGGACGTCCCGGCGCGATGAGCTTCAACGCGAAGCGGATGGTCGGCAGCATCGGGGAGGGTGAGCCCGAGCTCGACATCGCGCTGCGGACGAGCCGGGGTCAGATCTTCCTGCGCCGCGGCGGCCATCACGGCGAAGACGCGGCGCCCACCGGCGACCAGCACGATAGTGATGCGGAGACCGCGGCCTCTCCCGAGCAGCCCGACCGGATGCTGGCAGTCCTGAAGGCGCTGGCACAGGGCGACATCAGCGTCGAGGAGGCCGACGCGCTCCTGGCGCAGAACGGGTCGTAACGAGTCGGGGCCCTCACCCCGGCGCTGCGGCGCCACCCCTCTCCCGCCGCGGCAGGCGAGGGGGAGGCTGGCCACACGCCGTTGCGGCAGGCGAAACACCGCTCACTCCCCTCTCCCGTTCCGACGGGAGAGGGGTCGGGGTGAGGGCGCTCCTCTCCGCCTGTGGTATCCTCCACGGTGCTGCGCGCCGTGCGCAGCACCGTGGAGCAGGATCGCCACATGGAGCTGAACCTCGAACAACCTCGCCGGTGGACCACCTTACGCAACCGCCCGTTGATGACCCTCATGCTCGGCCACTTCACGGTGGACACCTACGTCGGGCTGCTGCCCGTGCTCTACCCGCTGCTGATCCACCGCTTTACGCTCGACTACAAGACCGTCGGCCTCGTCTCGCTCGCCTACAGCGGCATCGCGTCGCTGGTGCAGCCCTTCTTCGGCTGGGTCGCCGATCGCCACGGCACGCGCCTGATCGGCCTGGCGCTCGTCTGGACCGCGGCGATGTTCGCGACGATCGGCTTCGCGCCGACCTTCCCGGTGCTCCTGCTCCTCGCCGGGCTGGCCGGCGTGGGGTCGGGGATGTACCATCCTTTCGGCGCCCTGAACGCCCGCGCGGTGATCCCGCCGCGGCAGCGCAACCGGGCAATGGCGATCTATACGACGGGTGGGACGCTGGGCGTGGCGCTCGGCCCGCTGATCGGCTCGATCCTTTTCACCTTCTTTGGCGTGCGCGGCACCGCGCTGATGCTCTTCCCCGGCCTGAGCATCGCCCTCTGGATGCTCTGGGAGATGCGCCTCGTGGCGCGGGTAGGCGCGCGTCCGGGCGCGGCACGCCCCGCGCTGCAGGCGCCGGTGCCGATCGTGCCGCTGCTGGCGGTGATCGGCGTGATGATGTCGCGCAACTGGACGGTGATCAGTCTGGAGGCCTTCGTCCCGACCTGGTATGCCTCGCTCGGCTATTCCGCTTCCTTCTACGGCCCCCTGGCGACCACGATCGTGCTTGCGAGCGCGCTTGGGACCGTCGGGTCAGGCGCTTTCGCCGACCGGTTCGGCGCCCGCGCGGTGATCCTCGGATCGCTCGTGCTGACGATCCCGGCCGTGCTGCTCTTCGCGCAGTTCACCGGCCCGATCGGCTTCGTCACCGGCGCGCTGGTCGGCTTCAGCGCGGCGTCGACCGCGCCGCTGATGCTGGTGATGGCGCAGCGGCTCATGGCGGGCCGTGCAGGCGTGGCCTCCGGGCTGATCCTCGGCCTCGGCTTCGTCACGGGCGCGATCGGGGTGCCGATCACGGGTGCGCTGGCCGACGCGATCGGCATGCAGGGAGCGATGCGCGCGCAGGTCGTCGTGGTGATCGCCACGATCGGGATCGCCTGGCTGCTGCCCTCGGAGCGGAGGCTGGCGGCAGCCGAGCCGAGCGGCGCCTGATCAGCCCGCGATCACGCGGGCAAGCCGCCGCGCTCCCTGCTCCATCTTTGTGGGGGAGAGGAGGCTGAAGGCCAGGCGCAGGTGGCGCCCGCCGCCGCCGTCGATGTGAAAGTGCGTGCCGGGGACGTAGGAGACGCCCGCCGCCTCGGCTGCCGGCAGCAGCGCCGCGCTGTCCATGCCCTCGGGGAGCCGGAGCCAGATGAAGAAGCCGCCGCCCGGCGGCGCGAACGAGCAGCCGTCGGGAAGATGCCGCTCCAGGGCCGCGACGAGCGCGTCGCGCCGCGAGCGATACTCGCCGCGCAGCCGCTCGACGTGCCGGTCGAGGACGCCCCCACGGATATACTCGGCCACTACGTGAGCGGTGAAGTGGTTGATGCCGCCGCCGCTCGTCAGCAGGCCGCTGGCAGTTGCGCGACGCACGAGAGCCGGGTCAGCCTGCAGCCAGCCGAGGCGCAGGCCCGGCGCGAGGATTTTTGAGAACGAGCCGAAACGCACGACACTCTCGGGTGGCCCGTAGCCGGCCAGCGCCGGTGCAGGCGGCTCGTCGAACCAGAGCTCGCGGTAGACGTCGTCTTCCAGGACCAGCAGGCCATGCTCGGCGGCAAGCCGCATGAGCCTCGACCGCCGGCCGGCATGCAGGCTCCGGCCGGTCGGATTGTTGAAGGTCGGCACCGTATAAAGCAGGGACGCTCGGCGGTTCGCTCGCCTGAGCTTTCCCAGCGCCTCTTCCAGCGCATCGATCCGTAGGCCATCCTCGTCGGCCGCGATCGGCCACAGGTCGAGGCCGTGGTCGCGCAGAATGCGCAGCGCAAAGTGATAGACCGGCGACTCGACCAGCGCGATATCGCCGGGCCGGACGCGGAGGTCGCAGATCAGGTCGAGCGCCTGCGAGACTCCCGCCGTCACCAGGATGCCTTCGGCGGGCTGCTCGCGCCCGTCGATCTGGCTGAGACGCTCGCGCAGCAGCTCGATCAGCCGGCCGGGCCCCTGCGCCGCGCCGTAGCCCAGCGCGGGCAGGCTCTCGTCCGCCAGCGCGCTCCACGCGGCGCGCTGGAGATCGGATCGCGGCAGCAGGTCTACGGCGGGATGGCCCCAGGCGAACTCGACGACGCTGGGGCGGAGCGACATCTGAATATCGGGTAAATGTGCCATCGCGGGTATGATAGCGCATCGGCGCGAGCGCGGGCTGCCGCCGCGCCGGAGCGGTGCGCTAGCTCACAGCGCGGGCGTTGTCCGCTGGCAGCGGCTACTCTTCCTCTGCCGCCACCCGCCGCGCGACCTCGCCGAGCAGGTCGAGCCGGTCGGTGCAGATGCCGCTCACGCCGATCCGCAGCAGGGCCGCCAGCACCTCGGGGCGCTCCTCGTGCCAGCAGACAACGCCCAGGCCGGCGTCCCGGACGGCCGCGAGCCACTCGGCCGTGAGCAGGGTATGCGGCGCCGGGTGGCGCTCCCAACATGGATGGACGTAGCGCGCGCCGCAGCTGCGCGCCAGGGCGACCGGGTCGCGGTCGAAGGCGCCGAAGAGGATCGCGGTGGGGATCCCGGGCGCCAGCCGGGCCGCCAGGGCGACGCTGGCCGCGTCGAACGAGCCGAGCACGCTATGGCGTGCCAGATCACGCGGCACGAGCTCGGCCAGCAGTGGCTCGACGGCGGCGCGCTCTTTGATCTCGATGTACGGTCCGAGGCCGAGCTGCGCGCAGCGATCGAGGGCATCCCGCAGCGCGGGCACGGCCGTCTCCGGCGTCGCCCCCGTCTGGCGAAGCTCAGCCGCCGTGAGGTTGCTGATCGGCACGTGACCGCGGCCGTCGAGGACGGCGTCCGGGTCATGCGCGAGCACCGGCACGCCGTCGGCGCTCAGGCGCACGTCGATCTCGACCATATCCGCCCCCAGCTCGGCCGCCTTGGCGATCGCCGCCAGCGTATTCTCGGGCGCCAGCACCCCCGCGCCGCGATGACCTATGCGCTTTACGTCGTACGCCCCCATTCACGCGGCCAGCAGAGCGTGATCTGTTTCCGGGTCGAAAAGGTGAATCCGGATCGGATCGATACGCAGGCGCACGTTTTTGCCGGGGGCCAGATCCGGTGCTGACGGAGCCAGCACGTTGAGCAGGGTGCTCCCGACGCGCACGCTCAAGAGATCTTCGCGGCCCAGTGGCTCGATCAGGTCCACCTCGCCGGCGAGCTGGCCGTCACCCGCCGGCAGGATGTCCTCGGGCCGGATGCCGACCAACACCTGCTTGGCGGTGCGGCCGTGGCCGTTCAGGCGTCCCCGGATGGCCTCGGGAAGCGCCAGGTCGATATCGGCCACGTGCAAGCGCAGCTCGCCGTCCTGCTGCATCAGGGACGCGGGCAGCAGGTTCATCGGCGGGTGGCCGATGAACGAGGCGACGAAACGCGTCGGCGGATGGGCATACAGCGCGGCGGGCGTATCGTAGGCTTCCAATCGTCCCTCGCGCAGCACGGCGATGCGGTCGGCCATGGTCAGCGCCTCGACCTGATCGTGCGTTACATA
This sequence comes from Chloroflexales bacterium, assembly GCA_038254585.1. Taxonomy (GTDB): domain Bacteria; phylum Chloroflexota; class Chloroflexia; order Chloroflexales; family Kallotenuaceae; genus JBBSGA01. Next base: position 6,194 of record JBBSGA010000147.1, read on the forward strand.
TACGCTGGTGATCCGGAGCTCCCGCTGCAGGCGCTTGATCTCGGCGCGCGTCGTCAGCCGCAGTCGCGCGTCCAGATTCGAGAGCGGCTCGTCGAAGAGCAGCAGGTCGGGCTCGCGGATAAGCGCCCGCGCCAGGGCGACGCGCTGCTGCTGGCCACCCGACAGCTCGCCCGGCTTGCGGTCGAGCAGAGCACCGATTTCGAGTCGCTCCGCGACCTGCTCGGCACGGCGGCGCATCTCGGGGGCCGGAACGCGCCGGAGCCGCAGCGGGTAGGTGATGTTGCCGTAGGCTGTCATATGCGGATAGAGCGCGTAGCTCTGGAAGACCATGCCGATATTGCGGGCTTGCGGTGGAACCTGGTTGACGATCCGATCCCCAAAGCGGATCGTGCCGCCGGTTGGCCGCAGGATGCCCGCCAGCATCAGCAGCGTCGTCGTCTTGCCGCAGCCACTCGGCCCGAGCAGCGCCACGAACTCGCCTTCGCGCACGTGCAGGTCGAGGTCGCGCACGGCGGCAACCCCGCCGTAGTCTTTGTTGAGCCCTTCGAGCTTGATCTCCATCACGACCCTCCTTTGATGCCGCCGGCGTAAATGCTCAGGAGGTAGCGCTGTGTGAAGAGGAAGAATGCGACCACGGGCAGCATCTGGAAGAGACCGATTGCCGCGACCTGGCCGTAGTCCACGAAGCGCGTATCGCCGATCTGTTGATTGAGGTAGACGGCCAGCGTTGTGTGCTGGCGTCCGAGGATAAAGGTGTAGGGAATCAAGAACTCGTTCCAGCCTGAGATGAACGAGAAGATCAGCAGCGCTGCGATGCCGGGGCGGATCAGCGGCAGCACGATCTGCCACCAGGCCCTGAACCGGCTGGCGCCGTCGACCAGCGCCGCCCGCTCGATATCCCAGGGTACGCCGTCGAAGAAGCCTTTCATGAGCCAGATGCCGACCGGCAGCTCGAGCGCGACCTTGACCAGGATCACCCCTTCGAGCGTGTTGTAGAGACGCAGCGTGCGCAGGACGAAGTAGATCGCGATCAGCAGCGTCACGCTGGGAAAGGCGTGCAGGATCAGCGTCAGCGACATGAACGAGCGGCGCCCGGTGAAGTCGAGCCGTGACAGCGAGTAGCCGGCCAGCGCCGAGAGCGCGACCACCGCAACCGACAGTCCGATCGCCAGGATCAGCGTGTTGAGGGTCGCGCCCCAGATGCTCTCGCGCCAGTTGCCTGCGCTGGCCAGGAAGCTCCAGTTGTCGAGGGTCACACCTTCGGGCTGCAAGCCGTGGGTCCGGCGCGAGAAGGTCGCGATCACCAGCCAGAGGTATCCGGCGAGCAGCGGCGAGGTCAGGACCAGTAAGAGGCCGTAGGGCAGGAGGCTGGCCGGCCGGAAACGTCCTTCGATCATAAGGTGTGTGCTCCTAGAGCGCCTCGATCTTCGGCTCCTGCACCAGCTCCCCGAAGCGGAAAACGCGCAGGTAGACCACGGCCAGTACAACGCCGATCAGCACGAGCACGGCCGCGAGGGCGGCTCCGAAGCCGAAGCTGACGTTGCCGAAATAGTTCGAGAGCGCACGATGGTAGGCCTGGAGCGCCCACGTCTCGGTCGTGAAGTAGCCCGGGCCGCCGTCGGTCAGCAGCAAAATCTGCTCGAAGCTGGTCATCAGCGACAACGTCTGATAGGTCACGACGAAGAGCAGCGGCCAGCGTAAGAGGGGCAAAATCACGTAGCGGATCGTCTGCAGCGCGCTTGCGCCGTCCACCCGCGAGGCATGCAGATACGATACCGGGATCGACTCGATCGCCGAGGTGAAGATGATCATGCCGAAGGAGGCGCCGATGAAGCCGTTGACTAGGATCACCATCGTCCACGGCGCGGCGATCAGCCAGTTCTGGGGTGCGATCCCCAGCGGCTGTACCAGTTGATTGAAAACGCCGAAGGGCGGATCGGCGGCGAGATATTTCCAGATCATGATGTAGACCACCGACGGCGTTACGCGCGGCAGCAGCCAGATCGCCCGGAAAATCGCGCCGCTGCGCCGCGGCAGATGCGTCGTCAGCAAGGCGATCGCCAGCGCTATGCCGATGTTGAAGAGCGCCAGTGTGACGGCGACGTAGAAGACGGTGTTGCCCGCGATCTTGAGCAGCGCCTTGCTGCGCAGCATCCGCGCGTAGTTGTCGAGGCCGACGAACGCGGGGTTGCTGAAGGTGCTCGTGCTCATGTCGGTCAGGCTGATCCACAGCGTGATCAGCACCGGCGCGACGAAGAAGACGACGATCAGCACCAGCGCCGGCAGCAAAAAGAGCAGCGCCGTGAGCGAGGCGCGCAGCCGCCGCGCACGCGGCGACCGCGTCAGGGATGTGTCGAACGGAGCGGTAGTAGTTGCCATCACGCCTACCTTAGCGAATCACGACCTTGTCGCCCAGCTCGGTCTGTAGCTCATCCGCCGCGGCGGTGACTGCCTGCTCGGGCGACATCTCACCGTTCTCGGCGGCCGACATCGAGCGGAAGACGATGTCGTCATACGAGCCGAAATTGGGATTATTCGGCAGGAAGTGCGTGTGGTCGAGCATGTAGGCGGCGCCGGTTAGAATCTTATTGGCCTTGTACGTGGGCTGATCCAGCTCCTTCTTGAGGATCGCCAGGTGCGTGCTGCCGACCGCGTGCTTCACGTTGAGCTCCGGCGTCGTCGCCGCCGTGATGGTGTCGAAGGCCTGCTGCTGCTGCTTCTCGCCCGATGCCTTGGCCGACGCGACCATGTAGACCAGCGGATGCGAGAGCGTTACGCCCGGCTGGCCCTTGATGCCGCTGGGCTGGAGCGCCCAGCCGACGAAGCCGAGGAGATAGTCGGAGCCGCCTTTGTCTTTGGCGTAGTTCGCGGCCCAGTCGGCGAAGCTCCACGTGCCGGCGTTCCAGAAGAGCACGTCGCCGCTGGTCACCGTCTCGGCCCAGATCTTTCCGTCCATCCCCAGGATGGTCTTGGGCGTGATCCCGTCCTGCACTACTTTGCGCTGGAACGCGAACCATTGCTGGGCGGCCTTCTTGTCGAAGAGCAGCTTGCCGCCCGCCTTGTCGGCGAGCTCGCCGCCGTACGCGAAGTAGTACTGGTAGAAGTCGCTGCCTTTGCTCGGGCGGTGATAGTAGCCAAAGCCGGGCTTGATCACGCCCTTATCGATCGCCTGCTTGGCCGTCGCGATCATGTCGTCCAGCGTCCATTCACCCTTGGTGATGCGATCCGGGAGGCTATCGATGTCGGCCTGGGACCAGCCGAGCGCGGCGAGCTTCTTCTTGTTGAAGTAGAGCGGCCGGGCCTCGGTATCCTGCGGGATGCCCCAGCGCTTGCCGTTCCAGGTCACGGACTCCCAGAGGGCGGGGATGATATCGTCGTAGACGTTGGACTTGGTGGCGATCATATCGTCCAGTGGGACGATATAGCCTGCGCTGGCCCACGGCGCAATATCCTCGTGACCCGAGAGGATGATGTCGGGTCCCTGGCCGGAGTCGGCGGCCAGCAAGAACTTCTTCTTATAGTCGCCCCAGCTGCTGGAATCGGCGATCGCCTCCGATTTGAGGCTCAGCGTTTTGGCGGCTGTCTCAATGTTCTTCGCCCGGAAAGCTTCGACGTTGTTGGCCTCGGCCCAGACACTGATTGCCGACGCATCGCCCTTGGGAGGCGGCGTGATCGTCGTGCTGGCCTGGGGCTGGGCGCCGCCACCTGCTGCCGCCGGCGCTGTCGTCTGTCCCGGAGCTCCGGTCGTCGAGCCAGGACTCCCGCATGCCGCCAGAAGGCAGCACAATGCGGCCAGGGCCAGTAATCTCCGCTGTTTCAGCATCGTCGAACCCCTTTCGTTTCTGGTACGGACGCTTGGGTGTGGTGGCCCGTCGAACCATCTATTGGGATGAAAGTACCTGCGACGTGTTAAGCTTCGCACCTTCGCAGATTAAGCGCAAATTAACGTGCTCATTCCCGTCCGCTTCGCCGGCTGCAACGAAGATGGTATGCTGAGCGTCTACCTCGGTAGGCCGGAGCTCCCGGCATTCGACGCGCTGCTTCCGAGCGGAGGAATACGACTATGGCTAAGAGTGTGGCGGAGATGCCCACGATCCCGATTACCGACGAAGATATATACCTGGGCAGGCTGCCGGGGCTGCTGGCGCGGATGGCGATGGAACATGGCCCGATCTTCAAATGGTCGATCGACCGCGGCCCGCACCACGGATTCGAGATCATCTTCATGGTTGGCCCCGAGGCGAACCGATTCGTCTTTCACACACGGCGCGAGCACTTCAGCCACGAGCTCGGCTGGTCGCCCGTGATCGGCGAGGATTTCGGCCGCGGGCTGCTGAATATGGACGACCCGGATCATGCTCGGCACCGTAGGATGTGGAACCCGGCCTTCACCAGCGCGTGTATGGAAGCCTATCTGCCCGTCATCCAGCGCATCGTCGCGGAGCGAGCCCGCACCTGGCCCGAGCAGGACGAGGTGGACGTCTACCACGAATCGCGCCGCATCACCTTCGACGCCGCCGCCGCTGCGCTGGCCGGCTTCACGCCCGGCCCCGCGGTCGACCGCCTGCGCGAGCTCTTCACCTTCATGCTGCACGGCTTTGACGAGGAGCATGAGACCTGGGAGGCGTTTATGGCTTCCCAGGCGCGCGTGTGGGCCGAGCTTACCGAGATCCTCCTCGGGCTGATTGCCGCGCGCCGCCGGGAGCCCGCCGGGGAGACGCGCGACGTGCTGGGGATGATCGTCCACGCGCGGGACGAGAACGGCCAGGCGCTGAGCGACGCCCAGGTGCTGGCGCATCTCAATATCCTGCTCGTCGCCGGCCATGAGACGACGACGACGCTCGGAGCCTGGGTGCTCTACCTTCTGGCCACCGAGACCGAGCAGGCGCGGCGCGTGCAGGCCGAGGTCGACGCGGCGCTGCCGGGAGCGGGAGCGCCCATCCCGGTGGAGGCGCTTCGCTCGATGAAGCTGCTCGACAACTTCATCCGCGAGGCCGGGCGGCTTTACTCCCCCGTGATCAACGTGCCGCGCGGCGTGGTCAAGGAGTTCGAGTTCGGCGGCTATCACGTGCCGGCGGGCGCACAGATCCGCCTGGCCCTGGCGGCCTGCCATCGCCTGCCGGCGCTCTTCGCCGATCCCGAGCGCTTCGACCCGGATCGCCTCGCCTCGCCCCGCGAGGAGGACAAGCGCCATCAGTACTCGCTGGTCACCTTTGGGGGCGGCTCGCGCATTTGCATCGGCATCAACTTCGCCAACATCGAGGTCAAGGCCCTGGCGGCGCACGTGCTCAAGTCCTATCGCTTCGAGGCCGTGCCGGATCGACGCGTCGTGCACGGCGGCTTCTGGACGGCCGAGCTGCCCAACGGTCTGCGCCTGCGCGTCTATCGTCCGGAGGAGCGCAGCGCGGCGCGCTGATTGCCGGCAACGTCAACATAGGTGCCTTCGATCCTGCCGCCGAGCTCTATGCAAGACTCCGGCTGGCGTGGATCGGGGCAACGCGCTTGCCTCGGTGCGGCTGCTCTGCGGCTCCTGCCGTGGAGCGATCGAAAGCGCTGGTCGAATGCTAGCCGGTGATCTGAGGAGCGGGCCACCACGCGGGTAGAACAAGGTTAAGCAGCACCGAGCAATCGCAGTAGATGTTCGCCTGCGCGAACTCGACGCTGAAGGCCGCGACGTCGAGGCCATGTGCCTCGAGCCACGCCGAGGTAAGGCGTAGTGTATCGTCGCATGCTGTGCCCGCCCACTGCTGGGGGTCGGGGCTGAGGCGCTCCGTTAGGTATGCTCCGAGACGCTCGAGGTCGGCGGCGGCGAGTGCTGGCATGATCGACTCCTTGCAGTATCCCACGTCCAAGTGTGAGCCGCAGTCAACTGCTTTACATGCGACCTGTAAAGTACGTTACAGTGGAGCGCGTCGCCCTATCGCCGGGTAACCCTGCGCCCTCAGGGCACTGCCCCCAGCCGGACGGCTACGTCGCGCCAGGTATAGCCGCACGGCACGAAGCTGGTGACCGGCCCCTCGGCGCGCTTATAAAAGCCGCGCACGCCGCCCTGCGTGCCCAGGCCGATCTCGGGCCGGTTGTGATTGAGCCAGTGCTGCAGCTCTTTCCACGTCCAGCGCAGGGTCGTTCGCTGCTGGGCCGGCGGCCGTGCCAGGACATAGGCCGTCTGCTCGGCGTCGATCGCCGTGCCAAGCTCCGAATCGTACGGCATCTGCTTCAGCATGTCGGCCCGCTGCTCGACATAGTCGAGCGGGCCACAGGCGCCTGCCACGGTCACGCCGTCGACCTCGACGGCATAGACCTCCCCGGTGCGCCTGTGCTGCCAGAGCTGGTGAAGAACAGCCATCTCACCCCTCCTTAGAGCTGCCCTCCCATGTAGCGGCGCCAGAGACTGATCGCGATCGCGCCGGGATCCGCCGCGACGCCGTAGCGCGCGAAATAGCGGTAGACCCGCTCGACATCTCGCGCAAAGAGCTCGAAGACCGCCGGATTATGGCGCGGATCGAGCGCCTGCGCGAAGTCGATGATCGTAAGGCGGCCTGCCCAGTAGAGAATGTTGTAGGCCGACAGGTCGCCATGGACGCGGTCGCAGGCAAGCCAGAGCTCGATCTCCCGGATCACGCCCTCGAAGAGTGCGGGCGCGTCGGCCGGGTCGATCCGTACCTCGTAGAGCAGCGGAGCCGGGCCGTCGGCGTCGCCCACGTAGTCCATCAGGACGGCATTGCCCATCCGTGACCAAGGCCGCGGCACGCTCGCGCCCGCCGCGTGCAGGATCTGCTGGGTCTCGAACTCGAAGTCGATCCACGATCGGACCTGCGCCGCGCGTCCGCGGGTGTTCTTGCCCGCGCGGCGGCGCCGCCCGTCGCCCCGCACGACGCCTCCATCCACATCGTGCTGCGTCCGGCTCTCGCGATAGACGGCGTCGTTGCTCAGGCTGCGGAACATCCGCGGCCGGTAGATCTTCGCGGCCAGGAGCTCTGCTCCCGTCGCCGGATCGGCCGCGCAGCAGAAGACCGTCGCCTCCTTACCGCTCTTCACAACCTGCAGGACGTCGGCGATCAGATCTTCATGGTAGAAGTGCGCCAGCGACGAAAGAATCCAGTCGCGGTCGCGGCGGCCGGACAGCAGCGTTGGGTCGAACGGCGCTTTGACGCCGCCCGTTTCGACGGCATGCTCCTGCAGCCAGCGTTGGACCTCGGGGCTGCTCTCATAGCTCTGCTTGACGGCAGCCGGTTTGGGAGTCTCGGGAGCAGGGGCGGCCGGTGCCTTCCGGCGCGGCTGCTGCTCGAGCTCGGGATCATGCTCGGTATACATATGCTTCCTTCCTGTCGAAAAGATCGATGGACGCGCGGCCGCGGCGGCGAGCTAGGATGCTCGTCGCGGGCGCAGAAGATTACCGGCGCGTTCGTGCGCGCCCACAGCTTGCGACGGGAGTAAGGAGCTGCGGAGCTAGTGCGGGGTCGCGATCAGCGGGCGCACAGGGAGAACGCGGACGTGGGGCAGATTGTCGAGCGTGGCATGCCTGTGTCCCTCCTTTCTGAAGATGCTCAGAGTTTACTCCGTGGGATACGTACCGTCAAGCAGGGATTTCAATCCGCGTGTCCGCCATGGTCTTGCGGGCCGGGGCATCCAGGCCGGTACATTCGGGCGTATGTGAATTGAATGACAGCCGATCGAGGGAGCTATCGTATGGAAATCGGAAATCGGGTCCCGGCGATCACCGCCCAGCGCCTCGCCGGGGCGGGTCTGGTGCTCAGCGGTGTGGTCCACCTCGTGCTAACCCCAGAGCATCTACACGAGTCGTCGATCCTTGGCTTAGGCTTCCTCGTCGTCGGGCTGCTCCAGATTGGTCTTGGCCTGGTCTTTGCCAGGCGCGTCGAGCCCGCGCTCTGGTCCTCGGCGCTCCTCCTGACCATCTTCTCGCTGACGGTCTACGTGATCTCGCGCGTCGCGGGTCTGCCCTTCGGGCACGACGACGCGCGTGAAAGCGTGGCGGCGATCGATCTGCTCAGCAAGGGCGCGGAGCTGCTCACGGCCGGGGCGCTGCTCACGACGA
>JBBSGA010000148.1:0-14168 GCA_038254585.1 Chloroflexales bacterium
ACCCCCCCCACGCGGCCGGCCCCCGGGGCGCGCCCGCGCTGCGCACGGGGTCGCGGCGGCCGCGGGCGGCCCCCCCCCCCCCCCCCCCCGACTCTTCTTTTCTGCTTTCTTCTTCGATTGGATGTACGCGGTGGGAATGTCTATTTATTTGGACGTCTCGGCGTAGGTTGGCGACGTGATGAGGCCCCACTGCGCCTGCGGCCAGTAGGTCAGCCAGGCTTTGCCGACGATCCGATCGAGCGGCAGCGCCGGATCGTCGACCCACACGCGCGAGTCCTGACTGTTGTTGCGATGGTCGCCCAGCACGACGACGTGGCCCGCCGGGATTAGATACGGCTCGCAGAGCCGGCCGCCATAGCAGTCTGTCGTCTCGGCCAGATAGCCTCCGTCCTGCACACTCTCCTTGAGCGGACGGCCGGCGATGTAGACCAGGCCGCCTTTGATCTGGATCGTTTCCCCGGGCAGTCCAATCACGCGCTTGATGTAATCTTCGGTGCTGCCCGAATAATCGTAGCCTGGCGGCTCCAGGACCACGACATCCCCGCGCCGCGGCACCTGATAGGGGTAGATCATTTCGGGCGCGAGATCGCGCTGTCCCGGCAGTACGCGGAGGGGCGCATTGGCGTCGAAATGGAAGTAGATGACCTTGTTGACCCAGATGTACTGATGGTTATGGAAGTTCGGTTCCATGCTCTGGCCGTCGATACGAAAGTTCTGGAGCAGGCCGCGAAAGATAAAGAAGACGAGCAGAATGAAGAGAACCGTCTCGACGAGCTCGCGTATGGTGTTGCCGACGGTTAAGGATGATCGCTCGTACTTCATAGCGGCCCGTAGGTCAGGGAGCGACGGCGCTCATAGGCTGGAGCGCCGGGGCAGCCGTGCCCCACAGGTCGTAGGGCGTTACCCGCTCGATGCTCACGTCGACAAAGGTGCCGGCTGGAGCACTGCCGCGAGCCCAGACTAATCCGTCGATCTCGGGAGCATCACGATACGAGCGCCCTACTACCAGTGGCGTACCGTCGTCGGCCGTGCCGCTGCCCTCTACAAGGATTCGCAGCGAGCGCCCGGCCCAACGCCGGTTACGGCCCAACGAGATCTCCTGCTGGAGCGACATGGCCTCGTCAAAGCGACGCTGCTTGACGCGCTCGCTCACCTGTCCTTCGAGCGCGGCGGCAGGCGTGCCGGGCTCCTGCGAGTAGCGGAAGAACCCGGCCCGATCGAAGCGCATCGTCTCGAGAAACCGGAGCAGCCCACTGTATTCCTCGCGCGTTTCTCCGGGGAACCCGACGATGAAGGTGGTGCGGATCGCGATATCGGGCACCGTCGCGCGAAGCTCGCGCATCAGCGTCTCGGTCCTGGCGGTGTCGGGCGGCCGGCGCATACGCCGAAGCGTTGCCGGGTGGGCATGCTGGAGCGGCATATCCAAGTAACGACAGATCTGCGGATGGGCGGCGATCGCCGCCATGACGCCGGGGGTGATCGACTGAGGATAAGCATACATCAGCCGGATCCAGCGGTCGCGCGGCACGACCTGGCAAATCTCGTCGAGCAGCGTCGCGAGCCCATCCTTGAGCTTCAGGTCGCGCCCATAATCCGTCAGATGCTGCGCGACGAGAATGATCTCCTTGACCCCGGCCTCTACCAGCTCGCGCGCCTCGCCCAGGATCGCGCCCATCGATTTCGAGCGCATATCCCCTTTGAAGGAGGGTATCGAACAGAAGGCGCAGCGCAGGTTGCAGCCGTCGGAGATCTTAAGGTAGGCGGATGGGCCCTTGACGTGGCGCTTGATCGGCGTCGTGCGCCAATCGCCGTAGCTTCCAATGGTATCGCCTGCCGGCTCCACAGCCGGCAGTACGGGCGCGGCAACTCCCGGGGCCAGCGGAATCAGTGGGATCAGCGCCGGAGCCTGGAGCATGGTGACGTGGCTCTCGGCGCCGCCAAATTGCCGCAGCACCTCCGGGATGCGCATCCACTCTTTGGTGCTCAGGCTCGCGTCCAGACCGGGGACGTCGGAGCTCAGCCGATCGCGATGGCTCTCGGCCATGCATCCGGCGGCTACGAGCCGCTGGCCCGGCCGCTTGTTGCGCGCAAGCTCTTGAAGCAGCCCGACCGTCTCATCCCGCGCAGCCTGAATAAACGAGCAGGTATTGACGATGACGACGTCGGCGACCTCGGCAGAGTCCACCGCGCAATGTCCTTGTGCAAGCAGCAGTCCCTGCATGCCTTCGCTGTCGACGGCATTCTTGGGGCAGCCAAGTGTAATAAGGTGATATTTCATGAACCGCCGATCTAACGATAATTCGTGAACTGCAGTGGGACGGGAAATTCGTCGCCCCGCTCCTTGAGCAGGCGAATGACGGTTTGAAGATCGTCCTTGCTCTTCGCCCCCACCCGCAGGGCGTCGCCCTGGATGCGCGCCTGGACCTTCGGAGCGTTTTCCTTGATCAGCTTTTGCAGCTTCTTGGCGACATCGTCGGCGATGCCTTGCTTGAGGGTGACGATCTGCCGGACGCGCATGCCGCCGGCCTCCTCCACCTCGCCGTACTCAAAGATTTTGAGCGACAAGCCACGTCGAATCGCCTTGCTCTCCAGAATGTCGCGCAGCGCCTGGAGATGCATTTCGGAGTCACTGGTAAGTGTGAGGTCTTTGTCGCCGAGCTTGAGCTCCGAGCGACTATCCTTCAGATCGAAGCGCGTCCGAACCTCGCGCTGGGTCTGATCGATCGCATTCAATAGCTCCTGACGATCGAATTCGGAGACAATATCAAAGGTCGATTCTGCGGCCATGAGCAGCTACTCCCTGTATCTACCGGATTACCCACAGCCCTGCGGGCCGCAGGTGAGTTTGCGCGGAACGCCGCGAACCGAGCCTGGAAGGCCCGGAAACGCCTGCCCATTGACGATCAGCTGGACGACGGAGGTGTCGCCAATGTTCAAGAAGACCTCGCGCTGCGCCCGCCACGTTAAAGTCTGGCCCGGCCGCATCAGGGCGTTGAACGCGGGAGCTCCATCCTGAGTAACCGTAAACCACGAGCCCTGCGAAGGCACATTACTCATAACCGTCGCCTGCACGACGACCGGCGCTGCCGGTGTGGTAGTCGGGCTCGGCGCCGCCGGACTTGGCAGCGGCGTTGTGCCGGGTGCCCCTGCGCCAGGACCTGGCGCATTCGTGGCCGGTGGCGGCAACGGAGACTGCGTGGCGCCAGGCGGCGGTACAGTCGGGGTTGCCCAGTCAGTCGGCGTTGCCGGCACGGATGTAGGTGACGCCGCATTCGCCGCTTCCTGCTTGCTGTTGGCCAGCATCCCCGTGCTGCTCAGGACGAAGTAGAGCCCGGCGAGCAGCAGAAGCACTGTGAAAAAGGTGACAAAAAAGCTCGGGATCAGACACGAGCGGGTCCGCGGCGGAACCGCTGCCGGGACCACCTTGATCCGGGAGGTGGGCTCGCCTCGCTCCTGGCGGTAGAGCGCGATCATCTCTTCCGCGGGCAGCCCAAGCAGCTGAGCGTAGTTACGGATGAAACCTCGCGCGTAGACATCGCCGGGCAAGCTCGCCACATCTCCGGCTTCGATCGCCTGAAGATAGCGAGGCAAGATACGAGTTGCAGTCGATGCTTCGGTTATCGAGAGGCCACGGGCTTCGCGTGCTTCACGAAAGCGCTCGCCCAGTTGCGTCATAAGTTGGTCCAGCCTTCGTGCATTTGAGGTGTCATTATACCCGACGGGCTGCGATGGTGCGAGCCGTGGCGAGGCCGGTCACGACAGCAGCAGACAGATGCTCACGCCGATCCCGGCGATTGCCATCACGCCGGCAAGGCCGATCAAGAGCCTCGCGGAGGAATTAAGCGGCTGCCCGTGCATATGCCGGTTGACCTGCTCACGGATCAGCGCGCGGGCGTGGCGATGACGATTGCGGAGCCAGCGCCCCATGTTGCGAACGTAGCCCGGCTCGGCCCGGCTCAGCCGTCGCAGTAGGAGATGCAGGGTGATGGCTGCGCGGCGCAGCGCCGGATCGCGGGGCCCAAGCAGGACAATACCGAGCGCGAGTGCCAGAAAGCCAGGCCCCGGCAATACCAGCATAAGTAGGCCTGCTACGACGACAATCCAACCGAGAATACGTCGTAGCATGCTCGGCGGCCGGTGACGAGCGTCTGGCCGGGAGACGCGGTTCATAGCGTGCATTGTACCAGCAGCTACAGCACCGGGTGCTCATCGTCGAAGGTCCACTCCGGGAGGATCTCTACTTCGACGACGATATGTGGCCGGCGAGGATCGATGCGCTTGACCAGGTGTATGTCGACGACGCGACGGTCGTCAACGCCGAGGACCTCACAGATCGTATCCTGGGTGATCTTCAGGCCGCCGTCCAGATCGCGTCGTAGAGGCGTCTCGAAATAGAAATCGATGAACAGAGCGAGGAAGCCGGTTCGAGCGCGCTCGCAAAAGGCCGGCGCGAAGATGCCGGCAAGCTCGAGGTGGGCCTGCTTCTTCCAGCGCCGCGCCTCGGCGCTGAGGACCCGCCGGCCGTTCACCGTGCTGTACTGATTATTGACGCCGGGCGGCAGCGGAAGCTCAAAGCTGATACTCTCAATCATGCGAGCGTGGCGCGCTGGACGTGCACTATTTCCGCGCGCGCCGCGTGACGAGCTTGCGAATAGTGCTGATGAGGTCGTCGACGTCGAAGGGCTTCGTCATCACACCCTGGACTTTCGACTGCAGCTCCCGACTCAGCGGTGCAGAGGAGGAGATCACGATCACCGGCGGGACGGGCTGCTGGCGCTCGTGGATCAGACGCAGCAGATCGCTCCCGGTCAGTCCCGGAAGGTCGAGATCGAGTGTGATGAGATCGACATGCAAGACTTGCATCGTACGCAGCGCGGCGTTGCCGTCCGGCACGGCGACCACTTCGTAATCGACCTCGTCGAGCACGTCGGAGAGCAGTTCACGCACAGATGGATCGTCTTCGATGACGAGCACCACAGGATTGTCGGTTCGCGCTGCCATAGTGTCATCCCTAGGAATGTTTCGGTGGGTTTGCAGGCTCTGCCGCTCCCGCACCACCGCCGAGGACGACGCCCGCCCTAGGCATAGCAAAGGTGGTGCCAGAAGTGCGTATGGAGATTCGAATTGACAGCCGTCGATTCCCGAGTATACTTTCCGCAACCGCTTGCGCAAGCGGTTGCGCAAGCGGTTGCGGGAACAAACCCAGCCTATGATTCGTGAGCCGCGAGTGCATACGATATCCCACATCGGCTGGTTGCGGCGGACCAAAGGAATGCGATGGCCACGATCTACGATGTCGCTCGTGCGGCCGGGGTTTCGACCACGACAGTCTCGCATGTGCTGAATGGAACGCGCCACGTCAGCGAGGAGACACAGCAGCGCGTGCTCGAGGCGGTGAAGGAGCTGCGCTTCCGGCCCAACTCCCTCGCGCGCAGCCTGGTACGTCAGGAAACCCGGACCATCGCCTTGATTGTCCCCGACAATGTGAACCCGTTTTTCGCGGAACTGGCGCGCGGCATCGAGGATTTTGGCTTCGGGGCGGGCTACAGCGTCATTCTGTGCAACTCGGATCGGGATACGAACAAAGAGCTGGCCTATCTCGACATGTTGATCTCCAAGCGGGTCGACGGCATCATCTATATGACGATGAGCACACACCTCGACCAGCTCCAGCCGCTGCTCGACAACCGGATCCCACTTGTAACCTTCGACCGCGAGTACCAGGGCATCGACGCGATCCTGCTCGACAATGCGCAGGGCGGCTATGACGCGACACAGCACCTTATCTCCCTCGGACACCGCCGCATTGCCACGATCGGCGGGCCGGATGCGAAGACCAGGAGCCACGAGCGCATCCGGGGTTACGAGCGAGCGCTCGCCGAGGCCGGTCTGGCCATCGATCCACAGCTCGTTCTCGCGGGCGACTGGACCTACGAGAGCGGTGTTGTTGCAGCGCGTCAGATCGTCGAGCTTCGCGTGCCGCCAACCGCGATCTTTGCCTGTAACGACATGATGGCAATTGGAGCGATGACTGCGCTGCGCGAGCACGGGCTCGGAGTCCCCGAAGATATGTCGATCGTCGGCTTCGACAACATCTCGCTTGCGACCTTCTTATTTCCGCCACTTACCACGCTGGCGACGCCGCTTGTGGAGGTCAGCCAGCGCCTCTGCCAGTTGTTGTTGGATCGGATCAACGGGCAGTTACCGGCCGAGCCGCATCGCTCGACCATCCGCGGAGAGCTTGTGCGCCGTGCGTCGACGGCTCCGGTAATGAGCTCGTGAGGGAGGAAACGCCCGCCGCCGATCGCGACCCGTCGTGGCTTTGGCGAAGCCGGAATGAATTCATGGCTAGGTTCGAAGGAGCAGGTGCCGGAGCTCCGGCACCGCAGGAAGCGTTGAAAGGATTACACAATGTCCGGTAATCATTGGCGGATGCCCATCGTCCTGCTCATTTTCGCGTCGTTCATCCTGGCCGGGTGTGGCGGCTCCCCGGCTACACCCGCCGCTTCGACAGCTCAGCCCGCGGCTGAAGCCACGGCGGCGGCTCCTGCTGCGCCCGCGACGACGGCCGCGGAGGCAGCCACGACTGCTGCGCCTGCGGAAGCGGTTACTACTACTACTACTGCTGCGTCTGCCGAGACCGCCGGGACCGCAGAGGCAGGCACCACGACGAGCGCGGCGACATCTGAGGTAGCCACGAGCGCGGCCACGGCAACGGCCGCGGCAACAGCCGAGTCTGGTGCCGGGGCGACGGCGACGACCGAGGGCGCGGCGATGGCCGCTGCTACTCCGCAGCCGACCGCGCCTCCTCCCACGCTGACGCCGGCCCCCGGAGCGGTCACGCTTGAGTACTGGGATATGGCGTGGGGCTTTAAGCAGGTGCTCCAGGATCGTGTCACAGAGTTCAACAAGGCGAACCCCGGCATCTACGTCAAGTTCACAGAGCTGCAGTGGGGTGATTATACGCAGAAGCTGCTCGGCGCGATCTCCGCGGGCTCGCCCCCGGATGTCAGCGGCGGCGACTCGGGCCTGCCATTCAACTTTGACGCACAGGGCCAGGCGCTCCCGCTTGATGAGCTTTATACCAAGTTCAAGGGCGACGGGCGGTTCGAGGATCTGACGAAGTGGGGCCAGGACAAGTGGAACTACAACGGCCACTACGTCGGCGTCAGCTGGCAGATCGACCCCCGTGCGATCTTCTATCGCAAGGATCTCTTCCAGCAGGCCGGCATCCAGCCGCCCACGACGCACGACGAGCTGCTGGCGGCGGCCAAGAAGCTGAACGATCCGAGCAAGGGCGTCTCCGGTATCTGCATACCCGGCAAGCAGGGCAGCTACGACACCGATCAGTTCTACATGACCCTCGTCTTCCAGAACGGCGGCGGCCTGGCCGATCCGCAGGGCAAGCCGACGTTCGACACGCCGGAGCAGCTCACGGCGCTCAAGTTCGAGAAGGAGCTTGCCTCCGCCGCGGCGCCGAAAGGCACCCCGAGCTATACATTTGCTGAGATCGGCCGCTTCTTCGAGCAGAACAAGTGCGCCATGGTCTTCGAGGGCGGCTGGTACGTCGACCAGCTCAGCCATGATGTTCCGAAGATGGTCAACAACGTCGGCATTCTCCCGCCACTTAAGGGTCAAGGTGCCAAGGCCACCCAGCACATCGTCGGCTTCTATAACCCCTGGATGGTCTACAAGCAGTCGAAGCACCCCGCCGAGGCGATGAAATTCGTCGACTTCATGATGCAGAAGGATACGCTTAAGACGATCTACGAATCCCCGGGTGTTGGCAAAGGCTCGGTCTACAAGTCGCTGCGGCAGGACCCGGTCTACCAGAAGAACGCGCTCACCAAGGAGCTTGCGAGCCAGGTCGAGCAATATGCCATCGACTACTGGTACCCGAATAACGCCGCGGCTGTCGGCATCGGGTCGATCGGGACGGGCATCACAGACCTGATCGTCAACCCGGTGCTGACCGGCTCGCGTGCGCCGGAGGATGCGCTGAAGGACGCGCAGACGCAGCTTGGGCCGATTTTCGAGAAGAAGAGCCAGTAGTAGGATGAAATCGTTCGGGCGCCGAAAGTCGACCACGTCCGTCGACCTCCGGCGCCAGCCCCGGCTTCACACGCAGCCGGGGCTACCTTCGCTTCCGTGGCCACCCGGATTTGGGCAGCGCGGAAGGAATAGAGCCCGGTCCCGGGGTGGAGCGGCGAAGACGGCTCCCAAATTAATGAAGTAGCCGAGGTAAGTATTATGGGAAGCGCAGCAGGATCGGCGGCGACCGCACGCAGACAAACGCGGTATCCACGGCGGGAACGCTTCCGCCGCCACATGGTGCAGAACCAGTTAGCCTACGTTTTGATCGTGCCTTCGACCATTTTGATTCTACTCATCTATTTTTATCCACTCGGCAGTGGCCTCTGGCAGAGCCTGCACAATTTCAATCGAGTCAAGCCCTGGGCCTATAAATTTATCGGGCTGGACAACTACACCAAGGCACTGCAAACGCACGACTTCTGGATCGCGCTGCGGACCTCGCTCGTCTGGGTGATCGGCGGGGTCGTGCTGAGCTATCTATTGGGCCTGGCCTGTGCGCTGCTGTTGAACGAGAAGTTCTGGATGCGTGGGGTCTATCGCTCGGTATTGTTGCTGCCGTGGGTCGTGCCGCCGGTCGTATCGGGGACGAGCTGGCTATGGATGTTCGCCGATCAGGATGGTCTCGTCAACCGCATGCTCTTTGCGCTCCACATCATTCACGAGCCGATCTATTGGCTCTCGCGGCCAACGTTGGCGATGGTGGCGGTGATCACCGTGCACGTCTGGCAGTCGTTTCCCTTCATGATGATTACGGTGCTCTCGGCGCTCAGCGGTATCCCGGATGATATCTACGAGGCCGGGCGCATCGACGGTGCCGCGGGTGTTCAGCTCTTCCGCTTTATTACCTTTCCCCTGATTCTGCCCGTCAGCGTGATTGCGACGATCCTTAGCTCGATCTGGACCTTCAACGACTTCGGCACGATCTGGGTCATGACCGGCGGCGGCCCGGCCAACGCCACGACGACGCTCATTATTCAGTCCTACAAGGAAGCCTTCCAACGCTTCAACGTCGGCTATGGCACGTCGCTCGCGGTGATCGCCATGATACTGATGCTGGGTGTCGGCGCCTTCTACCTGCGCCTACAGGCGCGCCAACAGGATATGTGGTAGGGAGATCAACTATGGCAGCCCAAAGCGCATTACAAGTCCCACGACGGCGGCGGACCTTTGGAAGGCCGCGAGGTGGCTTGCTGCATATTGTGCGGCACCTGCTGCTGATCTTGCTTTCAATCTTCGCGATTGGCCCGCTTATGTGGGCGATGAGCACATCCTTCAAGGCTTCGACGGAGGTCTACACCAATCCGAGCCTCATCCCGCAGCATCCGACCCTGGTGAACTATAGGTATGTGCTGAGCCAGACCATGTTCGGCCACTGGTTCAGGAACACGCTCTTCATCGCCCTCGCGACGACGGTCATGGCAGTTGGAGTCGCTACTCTGGGCGGATATGCGATGTCCCGCTTTCGCTTCTGGGGACGCAATCTGTATGGGAACACGCTGCTGGTGGTGCAGATGTTCCCCGGCGTTATGCTGGCGATCCCGCTCTTCCTGATCTTTACGCGGCTGCACCTGATCGACACCTACTGGTCGCTGCTGATCACCTATATGTCCTTCGCGCTGGCCTTTTCGGTTTGGATGCTCAAGGGGTATTTCGACGGCATTCCACATGAGGTCGAGGAGGCTGCGCTGATCGACGGCGCATCGCGCATGCAGGTGCTGTGGCGGATCATCCTACCGTTATCGGCGCCCGGCATCACGACCGTCGCGATCTTTGCCTTCCTGCTGGCCTGGAACGACTTCTTCTTTGCCTTCATCCTGCTGGTCAAGGACACCAACTACACGCTGCAGATGGGGCTCTTTACCTTCATCAAGCAGTTCAACACACAGTGGGAATATCTGATGACGGCATCGGTGCTCACGACGCTTCCGGTGCTCATCTTTTTCTTCGCCCTGCAGCGCTATCTTACTCGCGGTCTCATCGCGGGTGCTACTAAAGGCTAAGGAGACCGCAGGCGAGACGTTGCATACAACGTCTCTACCACGAATACTGGGTACTCATGACTACACCAATAATGCTCTGGCCGGCCGTGCCGCCCGACGCCGAGAACTTCCGCCATCCTCTACGCGAGTATGGCATCCTCCCTTTCTGGTTTCTCAATGGCGCGCTCGATCCGGAAGAGATGCGCCTCCAGCTGCGAGAGTTCCGCGACAAGGGAATGCCCGGCATTATCCTGCACGGGCGCTATGGCCTCGAGATGCCCTACCTTGGGGAGAGCTATCTCGAGCGCATCAGGCTCGCCGTCGAGGAGGCCGAGAAGCTCGGCCTGAAGACGTGGATCTACGACGAGATGAACTGGCCCAGCGGGACGGCCGACGGCCGCGTGCTGCGCGAGCGCCCCGACCTGAGCCAGCGCTACCTCGAGTGCATCAACTTCACCGTGCGCGGCCCCTGGTTCTCGTATCTCACAGGCGCCGACAGCCGCTACCTCGATTTCGAGCGCTCCACGCCGGTGGCGGCCTTCGCCGTCGGCGGCGACGGGCGGGTCATCGACCTCACGCCGAACCTCTCGTTCGTCGACGTGATCCCCTGGGAGGCGCCGGCCGGCAACTGGCGGCTGATGTACATCGTCGAAAAAGAGGCGGACTACTACGTCGACGCGCTCAATCCGGAGGCGACCGCGGAGTTCCTGCGGATCGGCTACGAGCCGTATGCCGCGGCGGCAGGCGCGAGTATGCCGTCGGAGATGCTCGGCTTCTACACCGACGAGCCGGCGATGCACTACTACCTGCCCGGCGGCGACAACCCGATCGTGCCCTGGACCAAGCATATGTTCCGCCGCTTCCAGGAGCGCAACGGCTACAATCTGCGCGCGCGCCTTCCGGATCTCTTTTTCGACGTCAGTCCTGAGAGCGGCAAGGTCCGCTACGACTTTTACTCGACGCTGACCGACTTCTATAGCGACGCCTACTACCGCCAGATTCATGAGTGGTGCCGTGAGCATAAGGTCCTCTTCACGGGCCATCTGCTCTACGAAGAGTGGCTGCGGAAGATGATCCGGACGGAAGGCAATCTTTTCAAACACTACACCCACATGGACGTCATCGGCGTCGACCACCTCTATCCTTTCATCGGCAACCGCGATCGGCCAGACGAGCACGTGGCGATCAAGGTGGCGAGCTCGGCAGCACACCAGCTCGGCAGCGAGCGCCTGCTGTGCGAGTCTTTCGGCGGCATCTTTATGGATGCCACGATGCAGCGCATGAAATGGGTGGCCGATTGGGAGTACGTGCTGGGCGTGAATCTGTTGAACCCGCATGGCTTCCACTACACACTGGAAGGGCCGCGCAAGCGTGACTGGCCGCCTTCGATGTTCTACCAGTATCCCTGGTGGCACTACTACGGCGAGTTCTCGGCGTATATGAGCCGGCTGAGCCAGATGCTTACCGGCGGTCGGCACGTCGCGAAGGTGGCGATGCTCTGGCCGATCAACGCCATGTTCGCGACCTACACGCCGCAGAGCCACAACCCCTTCGGCGACCGCACCGAAGGCGATTTCAACGTGTTGACGGACCTGCTCCTGCGCCTGCACTACGACTTCGACTACCTGGACGAGGACATGCTGGCGACTGCCGCGCTGCAGAAGGCCGAGGGACGGGCGACGATCCGGCTGCGGGACGAGGCCTACGAGCTGCTGATATTGCCGCCGATGACCCACCTTAAGCTGAGCACCGTCGAGCGGCTCGAAGCATTCGTACAGTCGGGCGGTCGCGCCCTCGGGACGATCTTTCTGCCCGATCAGGCCTTCGGTCCCACGGGTCTCGTCGATATCGCAGATCGCATCCGCGCGCTCTTCGACGTCGATCCGGCCGAGAGCCAGCAACGCTTCCGCTCCTTTGCCGGGATCGAGACGGTAGCGCACGATCACGCGGGCGGCGGCAAGACGGCATTTGTCCAATCGTATGGCCTCCAGCGGCAGCTTCCGATGCGTCTACAGCAACAGCTTGGCACGCCCGGTCGCAGCGAGAGCGCCTCATTCGTAGTCGAGGCGGAAGGCGACGACGTTCGCTACTGGTTTGCACGCTCGGAAGGCGAGCGCGAGGAGATCACCGCCGAGGTCGTGGCCGAGCGGGCGGAAGTCGCGACGGCATTGAAGCAGATCCTTGCCGCGCTGATCACCGCCGACGTCGCCATCGACAACCCGGAGCTCTTCTATCTCCACCGGGTCAAGGACGGCCAGGATCTTTATTTTCTGGTCAACCCGACCTTCCGGCCTCAGCCGGCGGAGGTGACGCTGGCGGGCCTGATTCAGCCGACGTCATGGGATCCCTCTCTGGGCGACGAGCGGCCGATTGTGCCTTCTCACGTGCTGGATGGCAACACGCGCTTCCGGATCGAGCTACCGCCCGTGGGCTCCGCCTTCGTCGTCACGGCACCTATCATGGGCGGGGACAGTGGGCGTCGCATCGTCGATACGAATGTCGTCGTAGACCACATCACGGATGGCGCGATCGGTGGCTATACGCGAGTCGCCGAGGGCTACCTCATCCTCGACGGCAACGGTCAGCAGGAGCGGCTCGCGGTCGAGACGGCCGTACCCGTGGCGCCACTCGTGCTAGACGGCGCATGGGAGTGGCAGGCCGAGGATGCCAACGCCTTTATCGCCGGCAAGTGGGTCGCGACGACCCAGGCGCCGGGTACGCCGAAGGAGAGCTACGCGGCACAGGAGACCGATACGAGCGGTTGGCTTGCGATGGTGCCGGGCGCGTGGTCGTATCAGCTGCCGACCGAGCCGGTCGCGCCCTATCCGATCGACGTCTGGTACAGGATCAGCTTTCAGGCGGAGTATGTGCCGCCCATGGCAAACCTGATCGTGGACGGCTTCGCGGGCTCATCCTGGAAGCTCTTCGTCAACGGCCGGCCTGTCATGGGAACGTCCGCTCGCAGCGCCTTCGACAGCCAGATGCAGGCGCTGGAGATCGGCGGCTTATTGCAAGCCGGCACCAACGTGATTGCCCTGTGCCTTACAGTGACGAGCGCGACGGATGGTCTACTTGACCTTTTGAAGATCACCGGCGAATTCGCACTGCGGCGGGAGGCCGGCGGGTGCGACACGATCGTAGCGCCGCGTGAGACGATGGAGCCGACGCCCTGGACCGACCAAGGCTACCCGTTCTACTCCGCCAGGGGGCTTTACCGCCGAGCCCTGACGTTGCCGGACGGATGGAGCGGCCGGCGAGTGTTCCTCGATCCCGCCATGGGCGACGACGTGCTGGAGGTTCTGGTGAACGGCCGGCAGGCAGGAGTGCGTCTCTGGGCGCCCTATACGGTCGAGATAACGAATCTGCTCCGGCCCGGCGAGAATGTGCTCGAGCTGCGCGTCGCCAACACGCTCGTCAATCTGCTCGAGGCGAGCGATCGGGCTTCCGGTCTCGCCGCGGCGCCGCGGCTCGTGGCGTATCAGCCCTTTTCGATCCCTGTGCCGCTGCAGGAAGTGAAGGGTTAGGGAACGGGGAGCAAGATCATATGCAGTTAACTATCGAGGCCCTGACAGGGCCGACATTCGCGCCATTCGGCGAGATCATTCAGCGCCCGGCGCAAGCCTCGACCGCGTCCGGCCCCGGCTGGCAGTGGTGGGGAGAGACGACGCTCCTAGCCGGCGATGGGCGTCCGTTCGGCATCGGCTACCTCCAGCTTCAGCCGGTCGGCCTGCGCTTCGACTGGGCCGAGCGCCACATGCGCAGCCAGGAGCTGCTGGTCCCGATCGGCGGCGATTGCGTGGTGTACGTCGGGCCGCCCGAGTTCCCGGACGAGCCGGCGCGGTTGCCGTCGCTGGAGCGATTCCGCGCATTTCGCGTCCAGGAAGGCCAGGCGGTGCTGCTGCATCCCGAGGTGTGGCATGGGGCTCCGCTCGCGATCGACTCCCCGCTCAACGTCGTCGTGCTGCTATTCGAGCAGACGGGCAGCGTGGACACGAGCGTGGTGCGGTTCGTGGAGACGCCGGTTGAGCTCGACAGGATCGATGGGTGATTTGGGGGAGGATTTCAAATGCCAGTTGTAGATCGCAGGGAATTCGG
>JBBSGA010000149.1:0-14122 GCA_038254585.1 Chloroflexales bacterium
GGGCACGGCAGCTTGCCGATATCGTGCTGCCGATCCTCCGCAGCAATCCCTTGTACCTGCTCAATTCGGAAGCACGCGAGGCCTTCGAAGCTGAGGATAGGGCTGTGCCAAAGAAGCCTTAGAAAAGGAGGAGCCGGGTCAGCGCATCATGGGCGGCACAGCGCGGGATCTCGGGCTGAACGCGCCCGGCCTCCGTACAACGGAAGACGAGTGGCGCGGCCACCAAAAAGTTGATGTAGTCCAGGTCGGTGGCTTTGGGTTCGTTCATGTCACCGCGATACCGCACAACGCATCAACTGCGTAAGTCTTAAGGGTAAAAACCTCGTCTTATCTTCGTTCGCCGACAGCTTCCACTCCGGCCGCGGCTGGCGGCGCACCCGCCGCCACTGCCTGGTTGTCGTACAAATAGCACGCGGCGAAGTGGTCATCTTCAATCTGATAGAGTGGGGGCTGCTTCGTCAAACACCGATCCATATGATGTGGACAGCGTGGATAGAAGCGACAGCCGCTATCGACATGCTTGCGCATCTCCTCCTCACTCGGCAAGCGAATGTCGGCGCCCCACTTGACCCGCGGGTCGGGCACCGGGATCGAGTCGATCAGCAGCTGAACATACGGATGCTTCGGATTCTCAATCACCGGCCCCGTATCGCCCTTTTCGGCGATCGCCCCCTGGTAGAGCAGATAGATATCGTCGCCCACCTGGTAGGCGGTGCTCAGATCGTGCGTAATGTACAAGAAGGAAATGTTGTGGTCGTCGCGCAGGCGTAGCATGATATCCAGAATCATCGCCCGCAGCGACGCGTCCACCATCGACACCGGCTCGTCGGCGACGATCAGGCTCGGCTTCAGCAGGTAGGCGCGCGCCACCATCATGCGCTGGCGCTGGCCACCGCTGAGCTGATGCGGGTATTTCTCAAGCACTTCCTCGCCGCGCAATCCGACAACCTTGAGCGCATCCTGAATGATCGTCCCCGCTTCCTGCTTGTTGTTGGAAAGCCGGAAGTTCCGGATGACCATGTCGAAGATGTGTTTCACCCGGTAGAACGGATTGTAAACCTCGTACGGATCCTGAAAGACGGCCTGGACTTGCCGCCGGTACTCGATCTGCTCCTGATGGTTGAGCGTGGCCACATCGCGTCCGCGAAACAGGATCTGGCCCGACGTAAGATTGGTGAAGCCGAGCACCGCGTTCGCCAGCGTCGTCTTGCCGCTGCCGCTCTCGCCGGCGATGGTCGTGATCGTCGCGGGCCGGTCGGCGATGACCAGGTTGAAGTCTTGCAGGGCGACGGTTTTGTCCCCGGCCTGGAGGAAGCCGCCGCCGTAGACTTTGGTCGCGTTACGGATTTCCAGCAGGGGCTGAGACATGGGCGGGTGTCCTCACAGCATTGGTCGTGGCCGCGGTTTGTGCCACGCTCTCGGCTTCATACAGATGGCAGGCCGCGAGATGGTCCGGCCGGTATTCCTTGAGCGGCGGCGCGACCTGGCGGCAAATATCCATGACGTGCGGGCAGCGGAACTGAAAGATGCAGCCGGGCGGTGGCCGTCGCAGATCGTGCGTTAGGCCTTCGGTCACTTGCAGCGGCTTGCGCTCCTTGACCGACGGGATCGAGGCGATCAGCAGCTGCGTATAGGGATGCAGTGGCTCTTCGAAGGCACCGGCGACCGGCCCGATCTCCACGATATTCCCGGCATACATTACGCCGAGGCGATCGACCAGCTGGGCCTGCAGGCCCATGTCGTGGCCAATCAAGATCATCGATACCCCCAGTCGCGCCTTCACATCCAGCAGCGTCTGGCCGACGATCCGCTGCACGACGACATCCAGTGCGCTCGTCGGCTCGTCGGCGATGATCAATGGCGGATCCAGCGCGATCGCCATCGCGATACAGACGCGCTGCTTCATGCCGCCGCTGAGCTCATGCGGATAGAGGTCGTACACGCGCGACGGCAATCCGACCATGTTCAGCAGATCGAGGATGCGCTGCTTGAGCTCACGGCGCGACTGGATGCCCTCGTGGGCCGTGATGCCGTCGCCGATCTGGTCTCTGACGCGCATGATCGGATTCAAGGAGTTCATGGCGCCCTGCGGAATCAGCGCCGCTGTGTTCCAGCGCATTTCCCGGAGCTCGTGGTCGTTCAAGCGCACCATATCCTTGCCGTCGATCAGCACCTCGCCACTGACGATACGGCCGGGTGGCTGGACCAGGCGTAAGATCGACATCGCGGCGGTGGTCTTGCCACAGCCCGACTCGCCGACCAGGCCGAGCGTTTCGCCACGACGCACCTGGAAGGTGATGCCGTTCACGGCGATAACGTCCCCGGTAGGTGTCTCATAGTGCACGCGTAGCTTGCGTACGTCGAGCACCGCTTCTCGCCCCGGCTTTTTAGCATTGGCGTGTGGCTGTTCGAGTGTAGCGCTCATCCTGCCTTCGCTCCTCTTAAGCGCGGATTGGCGACCTCGTCAAGACCAACCGCGATCAGAAAGAGACCGGTGAAGATGATCACGAGGCCGAGAATCGGTACGCCCCACCACCACCACATCCCCCGAAGGACCGCCGAAGCCTGGATCGAGTAGTAGATCGTCATGCCGAGGGTTGGGATGCGGCTCGGGCCGAGCCCTAACGCTTCCAGGCCGGTCGCCGCTAAGATCGCGCCTGAAACGTTGCCGGCGAAGCTGGCGGCCATGTACGGCAACAAGTTCGGCATCATTTCCCTGAACATAATGCTGAAGGTCGACGCGCCGGAAAGACGCGCCATACGCACGTAGCCCCGTTCCCGCAGCGTCAGCACCTGCGCGCGCAGCAGCCGGGTCGGGCCGGGCCAGGCAAAGAGGGACAGCAGGATCGCCATGGTCTCCACGCTGATCTGGCGCACATAGGAGGCGATCACAATCAAAAGCGCCAGGGAGGGGATCGTCAGCCAGGCATCGGCGAGGGTCTTGATCACGGCGTCGACCCATCCGCCGATAAAGCCGGCGCTAAATCCCAGGATCACGCCGACGATCATGCCGACGCTCGCGGCGATCAGCCCGACCCTGAGCGACGACGGCATGCCAGTAATCAGCAGCGCCAGCATATCCCGCCCGCTGTTTTCGGTGCCGATTGGATGCGCCCAGCTTCCGCCCGCAAGCCATGCGGGAGGTAGGTTCAATGGCGATGAGGCGACGCGTGCCAGTTTGGTATTCCAGAGCAAAGGGCCGATCAGGCTCATGAGCACGACCAGAACGATCATAGTCGCGCCGGTGAGCAGCCTGGGGTTGAGCCACGGGTTATCCCAACGGCTGAAACGCCGGGCTGAGGGAGGGGGCGCCAGCTGCTCGGGCTGAATGAGTTGGCCAGGAGTTATAGTAGCCATCGGTTATTTCTTTTGATAGGTGATACGCGGATCGAGCAGCGGATAGATGAGGTCGATGATCAGGGCTGCCGTAGCCGTCGCCGCGATCAAGATGAACACAACGCCCTGGATGACGGCATAATCGCTGTTCACGATGCCCTGATAGAGCAGATATCCCATCCCCGGAAGCGCAAACAGGTATTCGACCAGGATCGCGCCGCCGGCGATCGTTCCAAGCGTCAGGGCGAGCGCCGTCAACTGGGGCAGCATCGCATTGCGTACCGCGTAGCGCCAGAAAATGCGCCGCGGAGCCAGGCCTTTGGCACTGGCCAGGATCATATAATCCTCGCCATCCGTGGTAACCATCATGCCGCGCATACCAAGCGCCCAAAAGCCCATCGTCACAAGGACGATACTGGCTGCCGGCAAGATGCCGTGATACAGCAGGCTGCCGACGAACGGCAGATTCCATCCTGCCTGCAGGCCGCGCGCGTAGGCCCGCGACTCCGGAAACCAGTGCAGGCCGTAGGCGAAGACGTAAATCAGGAAGATGCTCAGCATGAACGGCGGAATCGAGGTAAAGGTCATCGTAACCGGCAGCAGCGCTCGCGCAAGCCGCGGCGTGCCGCGCCAGGCTAACAACGCCCCCACGAGGTTGCCGAGCACAAACGAGATCAACGTCGCGACGAAGAGCAAGCCGATCGTCCAGGGCAGCGCCTGGCCGACCAGGTCCTTGACCGTCACCGGAAAGGATGTAAGCGAATAGCCTAGGTCGAAGGTCAGCGAGTTGCGCATGTAGCTGAGGTATTGGAGTGGAAGGGGCTCGTCCAGCCCGAATTTCTTGCGCCAGACTTCGATCAACTGGCCGCTGTTTTCGACGAATCCGGCCTGGGCGCTCAGGCGACTGACCATCGCGGAGACCGGATCGCCCGGCGCAAGGCGGGGAACGATGAAAATAATCGACGTTCCTAGCCAGATCGTGAGAAAGTACATTCCCAACCGCTTAAGCACGTACTCTTTGGTCAACCCGCGCATACTGGCGCCTTCCTGCAGCGGGATAGGGGCCGGAGGTTGAATGTCTACCCCGGCCCCTGACCTCGCCGTAGCTACTGAGCCGGCTTGATCGAATGAATGAGGTTATGGGCGCTCTGCCACCACATCCAGGGGCTATCGTAGTTGTCCTTCGCGGTTGGCCAGCCTGTCCAATACGTCGTGTCGAACGGGATCAGCTTTTTCGCCTGGGTTACGGGGATCACTGGTAGGTCTTTCATCCAGATCCCCATGGCCTGGACGAAGAGATCGTCGATCCTGGGATCGCCGAGCGCGATGTTGCCGATCTGATCGGTGATCTTGTCGTAGTCGGCGTTCTTCCAGCGCCAGGCGTTGTCGTCGGCGCGCTGGCCGAGCGGCTTGATCCATTTGCTGGTGAAGTGGTCCATCGAGGACCACGGCTCGTTGATCGAGCCGCACGTCTGCCAGCCCATGCTCGCGTCGAACTTGCCCGTGGTCCTGTTCGTGTCCCAGGTCGTGCCGGCAACGTTGCGCGACGTCGCGTTGATGCCGATTGCCTGGAACTGCTCGACCAGCACCTGGGCCACGCGCTGCAACTCGATGAAGGCCTCGTGCGTCTGAATGTCGAGCGTCAGCTGCTTGCCGTTCTTCTCGTAGTAGTCGCCGTTCTTCTTGTAGCCCTTGGACTCGATGATCTGCTTCGCTTTCGCGGGGTCGTACTTGTCGATCGGATACTTGTCGTAGAGCCCCTTGTCCTGCAGCAGCTTGACGAGCCGGTTGAGCGGCGGGTAGGCCGGGAAGAAGTGCTTGGAGGGGATGGTGGTGCCTTCATATGAGATCTGAACGACCTGGTCGCGGTTAATGGCGTAGTTCAGCGCCCAGCGCATATCGGCGTCGTTCCACGGCGCAACCGCGTCGTTCAGCTCGAAGGTGCGCGAGCACGGGTCGAGCGTCGCGTAGGGCAGGTTATCCGACCAGGCGATGACCTTGTCGTTGCGCTGCTTGAGCGACTTGTAGGCGCCGACGGTGATGTCCATCAAGCTGTCGAGCTGGTGATTGGCCATCAGGGCAGCGCGCGTCTCCTCGGGACCGGCCCAGGTGAAGATCAGCCGTTTCGGCGCCGGCAGCGACTTGAAGCCGACCTTCGCGCCCCACCAGTTCTCATCCCGAATGTAGGTGAACTCGGTCGGGCTAATGCTTTCGAGCTTGTACGGTCCGGTGAAGACCGGCCAGCCCTTCGCCGGGTCATAGTTCTTGAAGGTCAAGGGGTCCTGACCTTTCCAGATATGCTCCGGCATGACGTTGAGACCGCCCCAGATCTTCACGGCCCAATAGTCCAACTGGTAGCGCGGGTTTGGGGCGCTCAGATCGAACTCGACCGTGAGCCCATCGATCTTCTTGACGCCCTTGACCCATTTCTGCTGGGCGGCGGCATCGCCAAGTGTGGCCGGCTTGTTGTTCAGCAGCATGTTCATCGTGAAGACCACGTCGTCGGCCGTAAAGTCGACGCCGTCGCTCCACTTGACGCCGGGCCGCAGCTTGAGCGTCCAGACGTCCAGCTTGGCATTGTGGTCGAAGCTCAGGCCGAGCCACGGTTGGATTTTGCCGGTCTGATAGTTGAGGATGAAGAGTGGCTCGATCAGAGCCTGGTGGAAGCCTTGGTCGCGGCGCGCACCCGGAACCCAGGGATTCCACAGGTCGGGAGCCTCTACACGCCCGCCGTCGATGTCGACGATCAGCGTGTCCTTGCGGGCGATGTTGCTCTTGGCGCCGCTCGCGGCGCCGGCGGGCGCCGTAGTCGCCATCTCCGGCGCCGTGGTGCCCGCGGCGCTGGTCGCAGCCGTCGCAGCAGATGCCTGGGTCGCTCCTGCGGCCGTACTGTTTTCCATTTGCACGGGGTTCGGCGGCTCGGTGGGTGTCGGCGCCGCTTGGCTTCCGCTGGTTGCGGCTTGGCCGCCCGGCGCAGTTGTCGCCTGGCTGCTCCCGGTCGATGTGGCTGGCGGGCTACCGCATTGGACGGCGAGCAGTGCAAACAGCACTACCAGGCTGAACAGGGACAATTTCCGTCTCATCGTTCATCATCCTTGATTGATCGAGCGTCGTCTAAGGCGTCTGAGCGCTCTCCGATGAACTCCTCCCTTTTCCATTTCCGGCGTCCGACTCTAGGGGTTCGCTGCCAGGCCTCTCCTTTCCTTGTGCTGCCGTGTTGCCGAGCCGATTGTTCCGTGCTTCCGCCTCACAGCCGAGGGCGCCTCGAGGGTGTGCTGGGTCGACGCAGTCGGCACCAGAAAGCCCATGGCGCCGTACGGTGATCGAGCACGGCATGCCCCACGGATAAGCGAACGGCCCATGTCATGCGACCCGGATGAGCACGTGAAGATGCGTATATCGAGCGAGTTATCGAGACGTGAAGTGAAACCGGCTGTGCTACGATTGGATGCTTCTTATGCCATGCTAGCATCCGGAGAGCGGAATGTCAACGTTTGTGAAAAACGCCAGCAACGTGCTCTTCTTGAAGTCCATCCCATAACCGCGCTGGCTGGCCTTTCGCTGGGTGATGCAAGAGTAGCGACACAGCCCGTGCCGCGTCGCCACGTGCGAGATCGAAGACGATTAGCTTTCAATGCCGCCCGACGTCTTGCCGGCCGGATCGACGCCGCGCAGCATCATTCCCTGGCCGCGCGAAAGGTGGACGTTCGCGGTTGGGCGGTCGTCGGGGGCCCGCATCTGCACCAGCAGTGTCGTCCGGGCTTCGTCGCTCGTATTGACTCCCGAGCCATGGATCGTCAGATACGAGAAGACCAGCACATCTCCGGCCTCGGCTTCCATGGGGACCGACGACTCGAGCGGATACTGATCGAGGGGCAGATGGTAGCTGCCTTCGGGGTCGTGCTCAATCGGTCCGGCCTTGTGGCTGCCCGGCACGACGCGCACGCAGCCTTTGGCCAGTGGTGCGTCGTCGAAGTGCAGGATCGCCGCCAGCATGGTGTGGCGCTCATGCGGGAAGAAAGGATGATCCTGGTGCATCGGGAACGGCGATCCTTTCTCGGGTGGCTTGATGAAGAGCTTGTTGTGGTGCAGCTGCACGTTAGGTCCGATCAGATCCGCGACGGGGTCGACCAGGCGCGGATCCGTCAGCAGCCGCGTGAAGGCACCGGTCTGGAACTGGACATTATGGCAGTGCAACAGTCGGGTCTCGGCCTGCTTGCCCAGCATTCGGGCGCTCCCCCAGGTGGCGTCGATCGTCTGGTTGCGGGCCAGCCGATCCATAAGCTCGTGCGCCTCACGCCGGAAATCGGCTGCCTCGGCACGTGATAGGACGCCCTTCAGCAGGATGTACCCCTGCTCCTGATACTGGGCGATCTGGTCATCGGTCAAGATGAAACGGGTTACGGCTGTGTCAAGCATACGTTTGCTCCTTTGCCCGAAGCTCCGGTCTCGCCATCATAGCCCGGCAGACCGCGCTGTCTTTAGACAAACTCGCCAAACGTATGTACGGACCGGCCACGCGGCCGGCCGGCGCGGCGAATCTGGCCGGGCGGTAGGCCCATAATGCGGCTGAACGTCCTGGCGAAATAGTGAACATCCGAGAAGCCGACCTCGGCCGCGATCTCCTTGATCGAGTCCCGCGAGCTCTGAAGGCGTGCGGTTGCGCGGTCGATGCGCGCGCGGTTGACGTAGGCGTGAAAGGTACAGCCGGTGTGTGCAGTGAAGAGCCGCGTGAAGTGGCGCTGCGACAGGCCTACCTCTTTCGCTACCTCGCTAGGTGACAATGGACGCGCGAGGTTATCTTCGATGTAGCGCAGCGCCTGGTGCACAACCATCGCATTCTGCCGTCCGATCCGCGCCCCGAGAACAGGTCCGGGCGCCACAAGCTGCGCGATCGCCGTCACCAGACTGCCCGTGAGCCATGCCAGCTGCTCGGCCACGCCCGCGACCTTGTCGCTTCCCGCGAGCGTCCGCAGCGCGGCCCATAGTGCTGCACACCGTCCATCGTCGCGCGCGACGACCGTGGGTGCGAGGGCAAACCGATCAAGCAGCGCCGCGACCTCGTCCGTCGGAGTGCCTATATGATGCAGCTGGTACGCGATCCAGTAGAGCTCCATCTCCGGCCGGCTGGTGCTCACGATCTGGTGGACGACGCCGGGCCGCGCGATAAAGACATCTCCGGCCTCGACCCGAAGCACCTGCTCCCCGACAACAAACGCTCCGGTTCCGCGGACAACCAGGCAGACCTCGAAGAAGGAGTGTCGATGGGGCTGATTATCCGGGTGGCGCGCAGCGTAGCCGTGGTAGATGACCTCGACTCGCACCTGGCCGAGCGAGATCGACGTCGGGCAGCTATTCAGGGCTTGAAGCCACGACTCCGAGCCAAGTGGCTCTTGCCGTACCTGCACACGATACTCCGTAGTGTAGCTAGAGTATACACCACCATGATCGCGGATCTGTAGCGGCGAAGCATGCGCATCACGGGTTAAAGGAAGAAATCCGCGACGGCGATGTTCTCGTCGGGGGCGCGGTTGCGCGAGCCGGCGGGGCCGATGCCGGCCCCGGCATCGGCCGGGATGCCGTGGCGCTGGCAGAGCTGCTTCATCGATCCGGTACCCGCCATCCGGGGCTGCACACGTGGCTCATGGCACCTCTCCCACACCTTGACGCCGGCAGGAGCGCCGGGAGCCTTCCGACATCATACTCTGGCCGGGTATGGCTGTACAATAGGAGGTGAGCTCGAGATTGTGAAAGCGCTGGGGACTGACGACGAGCGGCGGCTCAGGGTCGAGCGAGCCGGTGGATTCGTCGGCGAGATGAGTCTACTCAATCCTGACGGCCTGTGCACGGCCAGCGTTCGCGCGCGTATCCCAACGCGGGTTCTGGAGATGACGCGAGCGGATCTCGACAGCCTGCTCTGCAGGCAGGCCGCGGTGGCATATGATCTCGCTCGCGTGTTGAGTATGCGTCTGCAGGCCGCGGATAATGCCACGATCCACGATCTCCACGAGAAAAACCGTCGGCTGACCGAGGCATACCAGGAGCTGCATGCGATGCAGGCTCAGCTGGTCGAAAAGGAGCGCCTGGAGCGCGAGCTTCAGGTGGCTCGTCAGATCCGGGAGAGCGCGCGAGCGGGCTTCGTGCATAAAAGTGGAGGATTCAGCGGATGGCAGAGGCGATGCGGGTTGCGATCGGGCAGTTCAGCGAGCTAAGCCACGAGCGGCTGGCTTTTGCGCGGCAGATCGGCGCGAGCGGCGTGCTGCTCAATACTCCGGTGCTACCGGGGACCGAGCGCTGGGAAGCGGCCGACCTGGCCTGGCTGCGGGCGCGCTGCGAGCAATACGGGCTGCGGCTCGAGGCAATCGAGAACGTGCCGATCAGCTTTTACGACAAGGCGATGCTGGGACTACCGGGACGAGACGAGCAGATCGAGAACTACCAGGCGACGATCCGTAACCTCGGCAAGGCGGGGATTCCCCTGCTCGGCTACCATTGGATGCCGAACGGCGTCTGGCGCACGTCGCGGACGACGCCCGGCCGCGGGGGCGCGCTGGTCACGGCGTTCGATATGAGCCGCGCAGCGGACGAGCCGCTGGTCCACGGGGTCAAGCAGCATCCACTGGTCGAGGACCGGAACGTGACCGAAGAGGCGATGTGGGAAAACTACAGCTACTTTATGCAGGCCGTCGTGCCGGTCGCGGAGGAGGCAGGCGTGAAGCTGGCGCTCCATCCCGACGATCCGCCGGTACCGTCACTGGGCGGCATCGCCCGCCTCTTCCACCATTTCGAGGGCTTCAAGCGCGCGATGGAGGTCGTGCCGAGTCCTAACAGCGGGCTCGACTTCTGTATGGGCTGCTGGTCAGAGATGGGGCCGGGCGTGATCGACGCGATGCGCTACTTCGGAAGCCGCGGCAAGATTTTCTACGTGCATTTCCGCGACGTGCAGGGCACCGTGCCGGTCTTCCAGGAGTGCTTTCTGGGGGAAGGCAATGTCGACGTGGTGGCGGCGATGCGCGCGCTCAAGGAGGTGGGCTTCGACGGCTTCATCATCGACGACCACGTGCCGCGCATGGTCGACGATACCGACTGGGGCCACCGCGGGCGGGCGCACGAGACAGGCTATATAGCCGGGCTGATGGAGGCGGTTAATCGACTCTGCTGATGGAGTGAAAGGAGAAGGTGTGCCGGAGCTACGCAAACCGCCGCGCCTGGAGGCCGGCATGACACTCGGCGTGGTGGCGCCGAGCGGGCCGGTGCCGGAGCGATCAACGGCGCGACGCGGCGTGATGGGGCTCGAGCGACTCGGCTTCAGGGTCGTCCTGGGCCGGCACGCGCTCGATAGCCGCGGTTACATCGCCGGCGAGGATGGCGACCGGGCGGAGGATCTGCTTGCGATGCTCGAGCGCGACGACGTCGACGGGGTAATCTGCCTGCGCGGCGGCTACGGCGCGATCCGCACGGCTATGGCGATCGACCTCCAGCGGTTGAGGCAATTGAGGGACGGCCCGGTCAAGCCCTTCGTCGGCTACTCAGATATCACGGTGCTCCACGCGCTTCTCGGCCGCGAGCTTGAGTGGACGACCTTTTACGGCCCGATGGCCTCCTCCTTCGCCAAGCCGACGGAGTATACGCTGGTGGCCTTTCGTAGCGCGCTGATGGAGGTCGAGCCGTTTGACGTCTTGCCCGACCCGGACGATCCGTACGTCGAGACGCTGGTGCCGGGCATGGTCGAGGCTCCGCTGGCCGGCGGCTGCCTGTCGCTGGTGGTGTCGCTGCTCGGCACGCCTTGGGAGATCGACCTCGCGGGGAAAATCTTCTTCTTCGAGGATGTCGGCGAGGCACCCTACCGGGTCGACCGGATGCTCGCGCAGCTGATCGCCGCCCGAAAGCTGCAGAAGTGCGCGGGAATCGTGGCCGGCGAGCACGTCGACTGCGCCCCGAGCGGCCCGAACAACAGTCTCGGCTTGGAGCAGGTCTTCGACGATCTGTTGCGGCCACTCGGCGTGCCCACGCTCTACCATTTGCCGGTCGGGCACGGCCGGCACCATGCCACGCTGCCGCTTGGAGCGCGGGCCGCGCTCGACGCGACGAACAGGAGGCTGCGAATCCTCGAGCCGGGCGTGCGCTAGTAGCCTGCCAAGCCGCATGTGAAGGTTGGTAGAGACGTTACATACTACAGAGTACCGCATGATCCGCACGCACGCACGGCTTGGATGGACGCTGGTCGGGGGCATTCGGTGAGGTGACGTAATCAGACGGCGCGGCGCTTGCAACCTGTCACAGCACAGCCCGCCTACGTCCTGACCTGCGATGGCTGTCGATAACGCGCCGGAAGAAATCGATCAGGCGGTCGGCGTGATAGTCGAAGGTAAACTGCTCGCGACTAATCCAGACATTCTCGCGCAGCTCGGCCATGCGCGGCGCGTCGAGCAGCCGCGGGCGCAGCTCGGCCATGTCGGAGAAGAAGACGCCGAGATCGAGCCGACGGGCCAGCGCATCAGTCGCCACGATCGCGTCGTGGTTGTCGCGCTGCAGCACCGGCAGACCGGCGGCCACGAGCGTCGAGATGCGCGCCGGGTAGTTCAGGTCGTCCCAGTTCGAGCGGCGAATGTCGCCGTCGTTGGCGCTCTTGAAGAAGTGCAGCCAGCCGGCGTCATACTGCGAAAACTCGGCGACCCATCGATCCTGGTCGACGTTGGCGTGGAGATGCAGGTAGCCTTCGCCGAGCCGGCGCGCTTTCTCGATCCACGTTTTCCACTGACCCTGCGTAAAATCACCGTAGAAGTGGAGGTGAATGCCCTGCTCCGCGAGTTCGCCGACGCTCCACGGATGCAGCCCGATCGGGCGGCCGGGCACGACGGTATGGATCTGCCCGTCAGCCTCGGAGAGGCGAGGCGAGCGATCTGACGTAAACCACTCCCGCTTCGGCAGATCGCCGTCCAGCACGAGCGAGAGTCCGTGCTCGAGCGCGGGAACAATCGTGTAGAACCAGTCGCGCATCTCAGGACTGGTGTAGATCTGGCCATCCGAGCGCGTGTAGAGGTCGATCAACTCGCGCCAGGTGCCTTTCTCGAAGCAGATGAACGGGCCTTCTTTGAAGTGCCAGACAAAGGGGATGCCGGGGCTGCCGGTCAGCACCTCGTGCGCGAACGGCACGGCCTGCCAGTTGAGGAGCCCATAGATCACGTCGGGCTTGATGCGCTGGAGTGCCTCGCGCCACCCATCGCGCGGGATATCCTCGACGTGGCCAAAAGGGAGCGGCCCGACGGCGTTGTACCAATAGGGCTCGGGCATCCAGAGACCGTAGAGGTTGTGGCCGCGCTCCTCAAGCGCCAGGAGGCGGTCGGAGTTGTAGGCCAGCTCTCCCACCAGCACAATCTTGAGGCCGTCGGGAGCAGGAGGCGTATCCGGCCGCTCGCGAAAGCGCCGGTACTGCGCGACCTCGTCGATGCGATTGCCGACGGTAGTATGGAACCGGAGCGGATGCTTGACCTTGAAGCGGTCGCGATAGGTGTTGATCCCGCCGACGGGCTCCTGGATCACCTTGTGCAGCTGGTCGGGGTGGTCGACCCACTCACAGGTGAGCCACTCAGTGCCGGCGAACGTGCCGTGAGCCCGCAGCTTGCCCCAGAACATCCGCTCCAGGTCGTCGGTCACGAGCTCGGCGCGCTCGAGCCAGCGATCGTCCGTGCGACGATGCATGACTTGGACGAGCTGCAGCGGGTAGCCGTCGATCTGGCCCGACGCGGAGCGATTGTAGTGGTGCCGGACGCCGGAATAGGCGAGGGCGGCATTCGGACGCTCCTCCAGCAGAGTGGCGAGCGACGAGAGGTGCTCGGGGTAGTAGACGTCGTCCGAGGGTAGATAGGCGATCAGCGGCGCGCGCGCAAGATCGAGGGCGACATTCAGAGCCTTGCCGAGGCCGGCATTGGCTTCGAGGCGGTGGTAGCGGATGCGCGGGGCGCCGATCCAGGGCTCGATCACCTCCCGTGTCGCATCGGATGAGCCGTCGTCGACGATCACAAGCTCCCACTCGGACAGTTGCTGAGCCCAGACGCTGTCGAGGGCGCGGCGGACAAACGATGCCTGGTTAAAGGTCGGCATCAGGACGGAGACGCGAGGCGCTGTCGCGTCGTTCTTGGCGGCTGGCACAGAGCGCCTCCTTATCAATCTGCTCACGTTGCGACGGCGTGGAATACGGTGTCTCCGCGGTTGTAGAGACGTTATATATAACATCTCTACGACTATACGAACCCATCACTTGGCGCATGGCAGAGCGCTAGCTCGACGTGCCTACGTAGGTTTGGCGCTCCCGGAGCGGCTCGACCGGTCCGGAAGGGTGGACGTCGAACTCGCGGATGAGATCGTCAAAGAGATCGATCGCATTGCTCGTGCGATCTTCGATGGTCGTCGGCAGGCCGAGGTGGTACGTGCCGCTGGGCAGAACCCCGCAGCCACCATATTTGCGGATCAGCAGAAACTGGGCGACAACCTCCTCGCCGGCGTGCGTGGCCGGCAGACGCTCCCACCATGAGAATCCGCCTACGCTGAGCAGCTTCGCCCGATCGTATAGGACGTTGGCGCCGCCGACCCAGGCAACCTTGTAGCGCACTGCCCGGCCATCGGGCGCGAGGCGCGCGCCAAGGTGCAGCGGGTTGGCGGCATTGTTGACCTTGTGCCGATCCATCGGGATCGTGTCGGCCTCGAATGGCTCCGGCAGGACCGGGCCCTCCCAGAGCTCGATGTTCTGCTGGTGGGGGCGTACGTCGTCGAGGTATTCGAGACC
>JBBSGA010000150.1:0-14038 GCA_038254585.1 Chloroflexales bacterium
GTACTCGCGGGTGGCACGATAGGTCGCGTCATACATGCGCGTCGTCCTTTGGCCGAGGGAAGCAACAACTGAGAGACTGAGTATAGCAAGAAAAACTATCTCAGTCTAGATGTCTTCCCAACAGGCTGGCGCGAGGCCCTGATGAAGGGTTCGATGGCTGCGGTGGTTGAGGCATTGGGTGCGCTGCGTGGCGCTGGCATTGGGCTACATGGCAATGTCGTCGTAGCGGCACATTCGCTGCACGAAGCGCCGGTCGGCAAGATGGAGGGGCTGCGGCGGCTGATCGCCTCAGGTGTGATTGGCGATGCGGCGCTAGTCGCGGAGTCGTTCCCTACGCAGCACCAGATCCTAGCCGGCAAAGGGCAGGCGATTTTCTACATCACGATTCGGCGGCCGGGGGAGATCGTCCACGAGAATTATGCCTCCGCCGGCACGATCAACCCGCTCGATGTAGCCATCGAGGTCGCGGCGCGCCTCAAGACGCGACACCGCGAATTAGCAGTGGAGGGCGAGATCCCGCTGCTGGGGCCGGAGACGTTGTTCATCGGCGAGATCCATGGCGGTGACTTCTACAACCGCGTGCCGGTCGAGGCGCGCATCGGCGGCATCCGGCGTTTCGGCCCAGCGCGCACGTGGAAGGAGGTCGAGGACGAGTTCCGGTCGATCACAGCTCCCATCGCAGCGGCAAGCCGCACCGCAATTGTCGTCGAGCTGAGCGGCAACGGTCTCGGCTACACGGTGTCGCCGGATGCACCGATCGTGGCGGCCCTCGCCGCGGCGCACGAGCGGGTCACCGGCTGCGCCCTGCCGGTGGCCGGGACGAAATCAGTCTCCGATGCGAACCTGATTGTGCGCGAGGGCGGGATCCCGGCGCTCTGCTATGGGCCAAACGGCAACACAGCCCACGCCGACGACGAGTGGGTCAGCTTCGCCGATCTCGAGCGTGCCGCCCGCGTCTTCGCGCAACTGGTGCTGGAGTATCCGCGCCTCGTCGCGTAGCTTGATCGACCCTCGGTCTTGGCCGGTCGATGAGCCGGACCTTGGGTATGCGTACTCTGGGTGCAGTCCTGTGATGTTCTGTTGGGCCACTGACCAAGGAGACGTGAGAGGATCTCGTTGGATAGCCAATCCTACGTGTTTGTATACGAACAATGCAGTTAACGCTGCAGGAAGTGCGTTGTTCGCGCTCACTACGCGACCGGCACATGAATCGTATACTCTGAGGCGAGAGCGGTACACCAGGGAGGACCTTTCGACTTCCCGCTCGTCCGTCGTCCCAGTATCCGGAGGCAAGCTTCGACCACCAGGAACGAACCGCGATCATGGCTCTCCCGCGGCATTATGCCGAGATCTAGGCTATTGCCCTCTTGACGGCACGCATTTCGCCTGTATACTTGTATGCAACCAGCCACATACCACGGCGGTTTGAAAGCTAAATGTTCGCGGTAACGAGAGCCGCACCGCGTTAACCTACGCAGTTTCGAAGACGCTCTTATGATACGCGGAGCGCGGAATTCTTCGAACGGAGTAACTGCCCATATCGCGTCATAGGCGGCTAGAAACGCCGCAATGCTGCCCTTCAGCGTATACAGGAACGGAGCAAGCGAAGGGGTACGTCGCGGCAAGTGGTTAAGGAGCGGATACAGAGACGCCAGGCTGGATGCGACGGAAGTGCTCATCCTAACCACCTACAGTGCGCGTTCTTCCGTGTCGTTGCAGTGATCCTCGTCCACGATCTCTTCTCGTGGACGAACTTGGGGTCCTTGCCACAGTTGCGCGAGACTGTGCTGGTCAACGTGAATGTCGCCAACGTCATCATCGCTCGTTCACTAGAAGCTATGAGTTTGGTCGAGCTCGCACTCCCGCTCCTTCGGCAACGATCGCGCCAACTCGGGGGCGCCCTATACAAGCACGCACGCATGCTAGGTCTGGAGACGCTTCGGTCGTCGAGTGACTCCCGCTCAGCTTTCGTTGTGCGTTGTATTGTTGGGTTGCCCGCGTCTAGGAGCAAGGTCGTCCCACGTCGGTAGTCGCGGCGCGTCGAGATGGAGGTGCATACCAGTGAGGACAAAGGACGGCATCCAATTCTACGTGCGACTGCCGCCGCTACCTTCACTCGGGGTCCCGCAAATGCTTCATAAAGGAGGGTTCACGTGGTTTCCAAATTGAGTCGGCGCCGATTCCTCAAAGCGGTCGCCACTACCTCAGCGACGGGGTTGTTGGCCGCGTGCGGCGGCGCACCTGCGGCCGGTCCCAGCACCGCGGCGACGAGTGCGGGCGGAACAGCGCAGCCTGAGGCTACGAGCGCCACGGGCGGTGCCGCGGCTACGAGCGCTACGGGCGGCACCGCGGCCACGAGCGCGGTAGGCGCCGCTGGGGCGACGCCAGCCAGTGCGGCAGTCACGGCTGAAGCGGCTGTCGGGCCCACGCCGACGCCGGCCCCAACGCCGACAACTTCCGCCACACGCGTGGTCGGCAAGGGCGATGTCACGATCACCATGTGGGTACAGGACTTTGGTCCGGCGATCACCATGTTTGAGCAGGCGGCCAAGACCGTCTCCCAGAAGTCGGGTAAGGTATCCGTGACGGTGCAACCAGTGCCGTACCCGGATTTGATGGCCAAAATTCTGCCATCCGTTGCAGCTGGCACCGATGCCGACATCATGATGGGCTACACCGACTGGTACGTCGCAACTGATGTCAGCAAGCTCTTCCTGCCGCTTGACGAGTATATGGGCGGCCGGTCCGAGCTCGAGCGCATCATCTTCCCCAGCGCCCTGACCACCCTCGATACACCTCAGAACAAAACCTTCTACATCCCTTGGGCGGCAGGCGTTCGCGCGGCAGCGGCAACCGTCAACGTCAACCACTACAAGGAGAAGAACCTCGACTACGCGAAGTTCACGACCTTCGAGGATTACGTCGCGGCGGGCAAGCAGCTGACTATCGAAAAGGGCGGTAAGATCACGCGCGCTGGCCTTTCTCCCTACTCGGCGTCGTTGTCGCTGCTCAAGACCTGGATCTGGCAGATGGGCGGCAATTTCTACGACAAGCAGTCGGGCAAGTGGAACTTCGCGACCCAGGAGGGCGAGGCGGCCGCACAGAAATTGTATGATCTCTGGTGGAAGGATAAAGTGACGAGCTTCGAGCTCTTCAGCGTCGAGTATGAAGGCTTCACTCAAGGCCTGATCTCGACCGAGTTCGATGGCGCCTGGACGGCGGGTGTCCAAGAGGCTGGCCAGCCTGGTCTCAAGTGCGATGTCATGCCGACACCCAAGCTCACGGGCGCTAAGCAGGATGTCGTCTATCCCGAGCATATGGGCGTTATCACAGTGTCGAAGCGCCTGGCGAATGATGCGCGTAAGCTTCAGCCCAGCATCGAGATCGTGAAAGAGATGCTCAAGCCCGAGGGGCTGTTGTTCCTGAGCGAGAGCTACAGCGGCTCGTTGATGAGTAAGCAGCTCTACGACGATCCGCGCATTATGAAGACCAAGTACGGCCCGATCTCCAAGCGCGTGGCGGAGGGAACGTGGCCGCGCGCCCGTTACCCGCAAGACCACGTCGCCAACCAGACGCCGGCCCAGGACGAGCTCTACCGCGCCCTGCGAAAGGAGATCCCGATCAAGGATGCGCTGGCGAACATGAATACGTATCTGAACGAGCAGGAGTCTCAGGCGCGCGAGCGGCTTAAGGGCTGACCGGGTTCGAGCATCGGGAGCGACGGTACACGTACTGTCGCTCCCGACCGAAATCGCAAGCAGCAACCGCAGTCCAAAGGAGCAATATGTGAGCAACCAGAGCACGCTCGCCGGGACCAGCCGTCCGACAAGGCAGCGCGTGCCGTGGATGCGGGGCTTGCGGAACGCCAGCCCCCTGGCGCTGGGCGTCGCGCTCTTCCTGATTATCTTCTACGGCGTGATCTTCGTCATCCCGTTCGGCACCTCGATCTGGCTCTCGTTCCAGAACTGGGATTTCATCGTCGAGCCGAAATACGTCGGGGTTCGCAACTATCAGCGGGCACTGAACGACCCATACTTCTGGAAGGCGCTCAGAACAACGCTGCTCTTCTCCGTCGCAGAGATCTTCATCGGTGTTGCGCTCGCAGTGCTCGTTGCAGTGGTGCTGAGCCGGCTGCGCCCGCGCAGTCAGCGCTTCTTCCTGGCGCTCTTCTATCTACCGGTCATCACGCCTGGCGTCGTCACGATCCTGCTCTGGCGCTGGTTATACGTGCCCAACGGCGGCGCGCTCAACGGCGTGCTGCGGGCCGTCGGGCTGCCCGAGCAGCAGTTTCTGAATAGTCCCAGCCAGGCGCTCTGGTGCATCATCGTGATGGTGGTCTGGGCCAACCTCGGCACCGGCATCGTTCTGTTTCTGGCCGGTATCAACGACATCCCGCAGAGCCTTTTCGAGGCCGCGATGTTGGATGGCGCCGGCTTCTGGGCGCAGGCGTGGCACCTGATGCTACCGCTGATCCGTCCGGTGATCTTCTACCAGGTCGTCGTCAGCGTGATCGGCACGGTACAGCTCTTCGAAGCCTTTCTGCTGATGGTGGGCCCAGGCTTCAGTACGCGTACCTTGGCGCTCTACACCTATCAACTCGGCTTCCAGACGCTGAATCTGGGCTATGGCGCGGCGGTCTCGATCATCATTTTCTTGCTGCTGCTCGGCGCTACGGTCTTCCAGCTGCAGCGCTACCGGCAGAGTGTCGAATATTGAGGGGGTGCGCGTGGCAGTATCGAAAGGAACTCTTTCTCACCGCGCGCGTCTGGCGCACTGGTGGAAGATGGGCGGCTCTGCCGAGGCGGCTATCATGGCTCTGCTGGCCCTGATCAGCGTGCTCATGGTCTGGCCCTTCCTGTGGCTGATTCTGTCATCCTTCAAGCCATCCATCGAGATCGTCGCGATCCCCGTGCACCTCATACCGCGTGACTGGACCTTGAGCGCGTATCAAATGGTCTGGAGCCGGACCAACCTGCCTCGCGCCTACGCCAACAGCATCGGCGTGAGCACCGCGATCGTAGCAACGGTGCTCTTTACCTCGTCACTCGGCGGTTTCGTCTTCGCGCGTCTGGACTTCCCCGGCCGCAAGATCCTGTTCTATTTCATTCTTGCGACAACCATGGTGCCATTCGTGACGCTGCTGATCCCGCTGTACCTCGTGATGCTGCGTCTCAAACTCTTGAACACCTATGCTGCGCTGTGGCTGCCGGGAGCGGTTTCCTCGTTCGGCATCTTCCTGTGTCGTCAATTCATCTACGGAATTCCCCAGGAGCTCTACGACGCCGCCAAGATCGACGGCGCGAGTGACTTCGCCATCTACTGGCGCATCATCCTGCCTTTGATCAAGCCGGTTCTCTCGGCGCTGGCGATCTTCACCTTCTTGGGCTCCTTCAACTCGTACCTCTGGCCGCTCGTCGTGCTGAACAACAAGGACCTGTATACCCTGCCATTGATCCTGGTGCAGGTCTCGCAAACCTTTGGCGGTACGAACTATCAGGGTGTGCTGGCCGGCTCAGTGCTGGCGTGCCTGCCTAGCCTGATGGTTTATCTCATCTTCCAGCGGAACTTTGTGCGCGGCATCGCGCTCTCGGGGCTGAAGGCGTAAAACGCTGCACACGACATCCCACGTGACGACGGTGCACAGGAGCAATCGATGGGACCAGTGCGTTTCGGTGTGATCGGCCTTCAACGCGGTCAGAGTTTCGTGCGCGTCTGCCAGGCGAACGGCGGCGCGATCGTTACAGCGCTGTACGACATCGATGTGCTGCGTGCAGAGCAGTCCGCCGCGGAGATCGGTGCGACGGCTTTCGGCGACCTCGAATCCTTCCTCGACGGACCGATCGACGCCGTGGTCGTCGCCTCTCCGGTGCCATTCCATGCCCAACAAGCGGCCGCTGCCCTCCGCGCCGGAAAGCATGTGCTCAGCGAGGTCACGGCCTGCGATACGCTAGAGGACGCGCATATGCTTGTGCGCGCGGCGCGGGCCAGCAAAGCGATGTATATGCTGGCCGAGAACTACCGTTACCTAGACGAAGTCGAGCTGATCAAGCGGCTGCATGACGCCGGCAAGTTCGGCGAAATCTACTTCGGGGAAGGCGAGTACATCCATGAC
This sequence comes from Chloroflexales bacterium, assembly GCA_038254585.1. GTDB lineage: Bacteria > Chloroflexota > Chloroflexia > Chloroflexales > Kallotenuaceae > JBBSGA01. The sequence goes on from JBBSGA010000150.1 coordinate 6,113, forward strand.
TGTAAAGGGCTGTGGCGCAACGAGGACGGCAGCCTGACCTGGCGCGGCAGGGGCGTCATGGGCGTTTACTGCACCCATAGCCTAGGCCCACTCCTCTATATTACCGGCGACCGGGTTGCCACTGTCAGCGCGCTCGCGGTCCCTGGCTGCAAATACGATCCGCAGGTGACGTTTCCTACGATGTACCTGATGCAGATGGTGACCGAGGGCGGCGTCACGTTGCGGGTGCGGGTCGACCACGTTTCACCCCGGCCCCACCAGATGGCATATTACTCGATCCAGGGCACCGAGGGAAGCTTCGAAGCCTGGCGTGGCTTCGGCGATTCGAGCAAGGTCTGGCTGCAGAGCGAGCACGAGCCCTCGCTGTTCCACGTTCCTGCCCAATGGCATGCGCTTGCGGAACAGGCCGAGCGCTACATTCCTGAGCGGCTGCATGTGCCGCCGGAAGCCAAACGTGGTGGGCACGGCACGAGCGAATACTGGCTCCTGCCAGATTTCCTAGCTGCGGTGCGCGGCGAACAACCTGCGCCAATCGACGTCTTCCGAGCCCTGGACTATACGCTGCCCGGTCTCTATGCTCGGCAGTCGGCCGAAGCGGGTGGCGTGCCGGTCGTCGTCGACGATCCGCGCGGCTGGTAGGCGGAGCCTGCGATGAAGATCACCCAGATTTCGAGTGTCGTCGTCAACGCAAATATGCGCAACTGGATCTTCGTCAAGGTCGAGACCGACGACCCTGGCCTGTATGGCTGGGGCGAGGCGACCCTGGAATGGAAGACAGCTGCCGTGGTCGGGGCCGTCCAGGACATCGGACGCTTGTTGATCGGCGAGGACCCGCGCCGCATCGAGCATTTATACCAGATCATGTACCGGCAGTACTTCTGGAAAGTTGGCGTCGAAGGCATGACCGCGATCAGCGGCATCGAGCAAGCCCTCTGGGACATCAAGGGGAAGTGGCTCAACGTTCCGGTCTATGAGCTCCTCGGCGGCAGGGTCCGCGACCGAGTACGTGTCTATAATCACCTCGGCGGCGGCCAGATGACGATGATGTACGAAAGCTCGCTGCCGGAGGAGTTCGCCGAGCGCGCATTGATCGTGAAGGAGCAGGGCTATACAGCGCTTAAGTTCATGGCTGTGCCCCGTACCGCGCCCGTTGAAGGAGTGACCTCGGTGCTCTTCGCCGAGTCACTCGTCCGTGCGGTACGTGAGGCGGTCGGGCCAGAGATGGATCTGATGGTCGATCTGCACGCGCGCTGCTGGCCCGCGATGGCGATCCAGTACTGCCGTGCGTTCGAACCCTACGGGCTGTTTTTCTTCGAGGAGCCATGCCCAACCGAGGATATTGAGGCGACAGCGCAGGTGACGCGCGCCTCCCGGATCCCGATCGCCACCGGCGAGCGGCTCGTCGGGCGCCACCAGTTCCGCGATCTGCTCGAGCAGCGTGCATGCCACATCATCCAGCCCGACCTTTCGCACTGCGGTGGTTTGTGGGAAGCGCGCAAGATCGCGGCCATGGCCGAGTCCTACTCGATCGCCGTCGCACCGCACAACCCGAATGGTCCGATCGCCACGGCCGTTGCAGTTCATTTCGCCCTCGCGACGCCAAACTGGATCATTCAGGAGGCGATCACTGAGGATGTACCGTGGCGTCACGAAGTGCTCGACACGACGATCGACGTCGTGAATGGTTACATTCTGCCGCCGACCCGGCCAGGCCTTGGCATCGAGGTCGATGAGCAGGCCGCAGCGAAATATCCGTTCAAGCCCGAGGCGATGCAGCGTTATTTCCATCCCGACGGCGCGGTCGCTGACTGGTAAGGGGTTCGGCAATGTTCGACCATTACAGGGCGTCTGCCCTGCGTGGCGCCTACGCCGTCGGTCAGACGGCGCGGCTGGTGGCGCGCTATCATTATGTGGAAGCGCAACTGATGCGCGTAGCCGCGGGGCGCCTGGCCGAGCTCGAGACATGGGAGGTGAAGTGCCTGATCGGCCGACACCTCTGGCAAGACTCGCTGCATGCCCAATCCTGGCTCGATCGTCTGGTCGACCTGCGCTGGCCGCGTAAGGCTTCCCTGGACCCGGGCCGGGCAACCATCCAATTACTCGCGCTGCTCGACGCGGCGCCGACCGAAGACACCTTTCTGCGGGCACTGTATCGGACGCTAAAGCCGCGGCTGGTTGCCGGCTACACTGCCCATCTGAACGCCGCTGCGCCGTTGGCCGACGAGCCCACCTGTATCTTGCTGCAGCAGACCAGTACCCAGGAGCAGGAACAGATCGCCGCGGGAACGGCGCTGTTGGACACGTTGCCTGCGCATGAGCGTGGGCACGAAGCCTGGATGGAGGCCGTCGAGGTTGCCGCGACAGCCGTCGGCAGCTTCGGCCTGCCTGCAGACGACGTTGGGCGGGAGGAGGCCGGCCATTTCGAGGGCCAGGCGATCCGGCCCGCCCCGGCTGTTGCGGCACGTGACGCGCGTTTCGGTTTCGCCGCCAACGGGTTCGACCGGGTGGCGCAGGAGCCGGGCGAGGCAGTCAGGCTCATGGCGCACCGCGACGCTGACAACGAGATGCACGCCGCCGAGGTGCTCGGACGTAATCTGTATGAGCATCCGGAGATGCCCTGGCAATACCACGTCGACATGGCGCGGCAATGCTGGGACGAGGTCCGCCATGCTGTGCTTTACCAGAAGTACCTCGAAGAGCACGGCGGCCGGCTTGGCGATTACCCGATCGTGCCTGGCAACTACGCCTATCGCATGAGTCTCGACTTTCCGCACCGCCTGTACGATCTGCATCTGCGCGGCGAGAAACTCGGCATGCCCGATCTGATCCGGATGCGTGACGCGGCCCGGCGTGCGGGAGACGACTCGTATGCCATCCTCAACGATTACGTGCATGCCGACGAGGTGCCACACGTAAAAAACGGGCGCTGGCTCCACCAGCTGCTCGCCCACGACCGGACGGCGTACGAGCGCGTGGAGCGTGAGACGATGCAGTTTCGGGCAGCGTATGAGCAGGGTCACCCGGACGATCCGCTACTCCAAGCCTATACCGGCCTCTCGCAGGCGGTTCTGAAGCGCAACGAAGGATAAGACTATGGCTTTCCAACTCGCCGCGGGTGTTGCTCGCGCCGATATTACTCCGCCGATCGGCATCGCCCACGCCGGTTGGGGCGCGCAAACTCACCAGCGCGCCGCGGGCGTCGATCTCCCGCTCTGGGCGACGGCGCTGGCCCTGAGCGACGGCGACCAGACGGTCGTGATCGTGGACGTCGACCTTATGTACCTCTTCGAGCAAGAAGCCTCGGCCGTGATCAATGCCATCGCCGAGCTGACGGATCTGCCCCGACCGCATATCCGTCTTTCGTACACGCACACCCACTCGGGCCCAATCAACGGCAGCGGCTGGAGCTCCTGGTTCAAGGAAGGTGCCGAGATGGTTGGCCCCTACGACGCGAGCCTGCCACACATATGTGCCGGTGTTGCGTGGGCAGCCGTGCGCAACCTCAAGCCTGTTCGCCTCGCGGCAGGCAGCGGAAGCAGCGCTATCAACGTTAACCGGCGCTTCCCGCGCCCCGAAGACGGTGCTGTAGTTGTCGGCCGCAACTGGGAGGGCCCGGTCGACCACGAGGTCAAGGTGGTGCGCATCGACGGACTCGATGGCAGCCCGCTCGCCGCGATCGTCAACTATGCCTGCCATCCGATCACCGTCGGCCCGGACTGCGACCTCATCACGCCAGACTACCCAGGCGTCGTCAAGCGTGTTGTCGAGCAGGCGACCGGCGCGACCTGCCTGTTCCTTCAGGGTGCCGCGGCCGATATTGGGCCGGTCCGGGGAGTGGCCGGCAATGGGTTGCGCGAATACAAGCGCCTCGGCGCGATCCTGGGGCACGAGGCAAGTCGTACGTGGTGGGAAGCTGAGACACAGCCGCGGCGCGAGCGCTACGCGGGCACGCTCGAATCGGGCGCGCCCCTGGCGATCTACGCTGATGAGCCTGTGGACGAGCCTGCTGGCGATGGACAACTGCGCGTCGGCACGCGCGTGATGCGCTTGCCGCTGAGGTCCTTCCTTGACCGCGACAAGCTCGAAGCATCAGCCGAGCAGCATAACGCCAGACTGAACCGCCTACGCGACACAGGTGGAAGCGACGCGGAGATTCGCGCCGAGACAATGCTTGTGAAACGGGCCTCCATGCGCGCGGGTCTGGCGCGCGATGTCGAGGGCCACACGCATCGCGACGTCGAGCTACAGGGCTTCGCCCTCGGGCCTGAGATCGCGCTGATCGCCATGCCGCTCGAGCCGTTCAGCTGCATTGGCACAAACGTGAAGCGTGCCTCGCCTTTCAAGCATACGCTCTTCTCCGGCTACTCCAACGTCGGCTGGGCCTACGTCCCGACCGCCGATCAGTACCCAATTGGCGGCTATGAAGTCGAAGTAACGCCCTTCGCACCCGAGGCCGCTCAACAAATCGTCGACGAGAGCCTGGCCTTGCTGCACGAGTTGATCCGCTGAGACACAGGCTCGGGCATCGGAACGGCGGGGAGAACTGGGTGGACGAGATCGTACCGGGAATCTATCAGATCGAGACGGAGATGGGCGATAACCGCCTCTGTCTCTATCTGCTTCGCGGCGAACGGACGCTGCTGATCGACAGCGGGCTGGCGCAATCACCGGCGCGAGTAATCTACCCGGCGCTCGCGGCCGCAGGGCTGCCCTCCCAGATCGATCTGCTGCTTACGTCGCATGCCGACGCCGACCATCACGGCGGTAACGCCGCAATCCGGCGCGGCTCGCCGGGGGTGACCATTCTCTGCCATGAGCTCGACCGTCCACGCGTCGAATCAAAGGCGACGCATCTGCGGGGCCGGTACACCGAGGTGGTTGCCGCGGACGACGTCGGCTACCCGGTCGAGCTCATGGCCATGCTTTCGGACATGATCGGCCCGGATGCGCCGGTTGCGATTGGTCTGCGTGGCGGGGAGACGCTTGCCCTCGGCGATGGCCGGCGCTATCAGATACTTCATACACCCGGTCATACTGCCGGCCACCTCTCGCTATGGGAGCCGGAGCGGCGTGTGTTGATCGTTCAAGATGCTGTGCTCTGGCGTGGAGTTCCGGATCGTGCAGGAGCAGTTCCGAGTCCGCCGCCCTACTATGATGTCGATGCATACGAGGAGACGATCCGACGTCTACGCGCTTTGGAGGCTGGCCGGCTGCTTACGGCCCACTACCCGATCATGCAGGGCGACGCCGTCGACGAATTCTTCGCGGTGAGCCTGGAGTTTGTCAGTTTAGTTGACCGAGCTGTGCTCGAGGCTGTGGAGGGAGCGCGCGGCCCGTTAAGCCTGAGCAGGGTGATCGGGGCCGTCGACGAGCGTCTGGGGCCCTTCGGGATCCAGATCCAATGGGTTGGACCCGCGCTGGCGCATCTGCGGCGGCACGTTGCGCAAGGACGCGTGCGTGAAGCTACGCAAGGCAGCTATCGATTCTGGGAAAGGCTGTAATCGTGTCGCGCAAGGCGCTGCTGGTTGATCCTGGCGCACTAGCTCCAGACCGGCGTACACAGCCGACCGTCGAGCGCGAAGGTGGTTGGTTCTCGAGCTAACGCCTTCGGCCAACGTGCACAGGCTACGGGAGACCAGATGAAAGATATCGGCATCGGCATCATCGGCCTCGGAATGGGCGTGAATGCGCTAGTGGTGGAAGAGGACGCACAATCGCGTTTGACCGTTCGGACGCTCTGCGACCCGGATCCAAACGCGCTGGCGCGTGCGGGCGCACGTCTCGGACGTCCTGTTTTCGCTACGGGCGACTACCACGCCATGCTCGAACGGGACGACGTTGACGTCGTCGCGATCTACTCGCCTGACCATCTCCATCTCCAGCACCTGCGTGACGCGCTTGCCGCGGGCAAGCATGTCGTCTGCACGAAACCGCTGGTTGTCTCGCTCGATCAAGCGCGCGAGGTGGTCCGTCTCGTCGCCGCTGCCGGGCGTAAGCTGCTCGTCGGCCAAACGTGTCGCTTCGAGCAGCGTTTCATGGTCGCCAAGCAGCTGTATGACGACGGCGACGTCGGCGCGCCGCTGTTTGCCGAGGCGCATTATGTGCACGATATGCGCCCGGTGCTTGACCGCAGCCCGTGGCGACACGAGGCGCCGCAGGATGTGCTCTACGGCGGCGCCTGTCACCCCATCGATCTGCTGCGCTGGTTCTTCGGGGATGTCGAGGAGGTGTTCTGCTATGCTAACCGCTCGGGCATGGACCCCCGCTATGCGCGCCACGACCTCTATGACAACTTTCTGATCAACCTGCGCTTTATCAGTGGCGTGATCGCGCGTGTGCTCGCGGTCTTCGGTCTGGTCGAGCCGCCGCTGCCCATGCTGGGTCTCAGCATCTTTGGCACGCGGGGCTCGTTCGTCAACGACCGCTATGTGCTGGATAAGCTGCCGGAGCAGCCCGAGCTGCACTTGCATTTTCCGCCGGAGCAGGGCCATAGCCACGAGGTATGGCGCTATCTGCGGCATTTCGAGCAGTGTCTGGTCGAGGACCGCCGGCCGGTGGTAGACGAGATCGAGGGCGCGAAATGCATCGCGACATGTGCCGCCGTGGCCGAGTCGATCCGGACCGGACTGCCCGCACGTGTTACGAACGAGTTTGATACGGGTCCCGTGCGGCCTGCGGCGTCCACCGATATGAGCTTGAGCTAAGTCGTTGAGGGAGGATCTTGATGCGGCCAATTGCTGGGATCGAAGACGCCGAGCGGGTCGGCTTCGGCGTGAAGGAAAATGCGGAGCGTCTGCGTCGCTTTGCCTACCTGGAGCAGCGCCTGGTGCTGCTGGGGGCGCGCCAACAGCCGCGCGTGCTCGAGTGGGAACTCAAGTCCGCGCTGGGGCGGCACCTCTTCGAGGACGCGGAGCACGCCACGGCGTTACGCAACCGGATCGCCGAGCTCCGCACCAGCCCCGGCGTACTCGATCGGCCGCCGGATGAGCAGCTCACGCGGTTGATGGACGAGGCTGAGCGGGCCGAGGACTCCCTCGAAGTCGTGGTTGCGCTCTACGGTCTGATCAAGCCGGCGCTGCTCGCCGCGTACGAGCGCCACCTTGCCACAACGAACCCGCTGGTCGATTTTCCGACCTGCCGTCTGCTGCGCTCCATCATTGCCGAGGAGCGCGACCAGCTTGCCTGGGGTGCCGAAGCGCTGGCGGAGCTGAGCGCGGTGCCGGAAACAGCCGAGCAGGCCGAGCTTTGGCGCGCGCACCTCGAGCGCTACCTTGCCGCGGCGGGTGGGGTGGCGGGAGATGAGCCTCGCGGTGCCCCCTTCGCCCCGGAGAGAGCCACCATGCCCGAGGGTCCGTTCCCGCCGCCGGTGCGCGACGAGCGTTTTCCGCTCGTCGATGACTATACGGTGCCCGTCACCAACGGCCGCGAGCGGCTACTCCGCATGATGAAAGTGCGCATGAACGAGATGGGCGCCGCCGAGTGCGTGGCTGCGACGATGTGGCAGACCCCGAACATGCCCTGGGAGTACTACCACGACCTGTCACGCCATCTATGGGACGAGACGCGCCATTCCGCCTTCGGCGAGATCGCACTGCGCCAAGAAGGCTTTGTGAATTACGACGCCTTTCCCGAGCGCGTCGCGATCCTCGACCTGTATTTTGACCTATCGCCGCTCGAGCGCTACACGCTGCTCGGAATCGCGATCGAGAACGGGGCGATGAAATTCCCTCCCGGCAAGCGCGCCGAGTACGAATGGTGCCGCGACGAGGCGCGCCACGCCTTGATGAGCACGTACCAGGACTACGACTGGGCCGACGAAGTGATTCATGCTCAAATCGCGCGCCGGTGGTGCCGGCCGCAGTTCGGGGGCGATGACCAGCGTATGCGCGTGGTCGCGAAGGAGTTGATGTCCATGATCCCTGCCTA
>JBBSGA010000151.1:0-13943 GCA_038254585.1 Chloroflexales bacterium
CCACGCCGCCTTCCCCAAAGGCAACCCGTATCTGCGCATGCGCGATACGCTTGGCCCTCTCTTTATCAACCCCGAGTTTGCAGCCCTCTTCCCCAAGAATGGGCAGCCTGCCAAGGCCCCGGCCCACCTCGCCTTGGTGACCATCATGCAGTTTGCCGAAGGCTTGTCTGACCGCCAGGCCGCCGATGCCGTCCGTGCTCGAACGGTGCAGGAGCACCTCGCCGCTCGTGACCTGATCCCCGCCGAGCACATCGTGGATACGGCGTATGTGACCGCCGAGCATCTGGTGACGAGCCGGACAGCGCACGGCATCGATCTGGTGGGGCCGGCCCCGATGGACCCAAGTTGGCAAGCCCGTGCTGGGGAAGGCTATGGGGCAGCGCACTTTGTCGTCGATTGGGAGGCTGAGCACGCGACCTGTCCCGAAGGCAAGCAGATCGCGATCTGGAAACCGCTGCAGGATCGGCATGGGCATGATGTCATCTCGATTCGCTGGAACCAGGCTGCCTGTGGTGGCTGTCCGGTTCGCAGTAACTGCGTTTCAAGCAGCCGGCCACGCGCCCTCCTGCTGCGCGCACAGGCACAGCACGAGGCCCTTCAAGCGGCGCGGGAACGGCAGCGCACAGAGCTGTTCCGCACGACCTACAACCAGCGGGCAGGGATTGAGGGAACCATTTCTCAGGGGACGCGGATCAGTGATCTCCGCCGGTCACGGTATATCGGGGAAACGAAAACCAGGTTGCTCCACTTGTTGATCGGGGCAGCCCTGAACTTTGTGCGGGTCGCCGCATGGTTAGCAGAGCGGCCACGCGCTCAAACACGACGGTCTCCCTTTGCGGCGCTTGGGGCTGTGCCAACGTAGGAGTGGCGCTCGCCAGAAGTCCGCCAGCGGTATCTTGGCAAGCCGCGCGCACAATGTCGTCTTCGTAGCTTTCCTATACCCTGAATCGTCTTACTGAACTTCCGCCGGCCCCAGGAGCTCGTCGACCAGTTTCAAGACATCGCGCGCCTCGACGTTCCGCATACACTGGCCCCCGCATGGACATGCCGTAGGTGCACTGCCGCCATAGAAGCACGGACTAGCCGGAGTCGGGCGCCACACGAATCTGCCCGCCTTACCATAGGGTCCATAGGTCTGCGGATCGCTGGGCCCGAAAACGACGACGTGTGGCGTTCCCACGGCGTCGGCCAATAAGCTCATGCCGGTGTCATGGCCGAGAAATAGGGCCGTCCGCTCGATCAGCGCGGCGAGGAGGCCCCAGCGCCATTGCCTCGCGGCGACGATGGCGGGCTCTACCATCGCCTGCCGCACGCGCTCCACCACCTCTTGCTCACCGGCGCTGCCTACCAACAGGATCCGGGTGCCGCGTGTACGGCTCAGCTCGTCGGCGACGACGGCCCAGCGCTCAGGCAGCCAGCGTTTGCGCTCGAGGATCATCCCGGGATTACTGCCGCCGCCCGGGTGGATCATGACCAGCGGCTCGTCACCCGGGAGGCGGTCTACAAAACTCGCCGCTTCACGCCGGTCGGACTCGGTCGGAAAGAACCAGAGCCGGCGCTCGCACGGCGTAAGGTTGACCGCGCGAGCCAGAAGCAGATATAGGTCGGCTTCGTGGATCACGGTCTCAGGTACCGGCACCGGATATGTGTAGGCAAAGCCACGGCCCCGGCTATCAAGCCCAACGCGCACGGGGATACGCGCAAGGAGTGAAAGTACGCCAAGAATCGGTGACCGTCCCGGGACAAAGACCGCGTCGAACCGGCGGCAGCGCATGGTAGCGGCGACGGCTAGGAAGCTGCCCGGCGTCCAGCTATCCGGCAGGGTCATGATCACGTCGACGTGCTTGCTCGTCTCGACCATCGGCCGTGACCATTCGCCGACCGCATAGGTGATCTGCGTCATGGGAAAAGCATGGCGCAGGGCAGCCAGTAGAGGCGTCGAAAGCAGAACATCCCCGAGGCAGCAGGGCTTAAGCACCAGGATTCGCTCGGGATTGAACTCGGCCGTCGTTCGGACCGCACTATGCGCCGTTCGCTTCAACAGGAATTGAAGAAGTCTACCAGCGCCGGTGATCACTCCGGTACGCATGTGCTAAGCCAGCCGCTAGGATTGAGCCGCGTCGGAGAGCGCGAACGTAAAATCGCCTTCCGCCACGATCTGGCCGTCCACGGTTGCAATGCCATGACCTTTGCCGACGGTCGTTCGCATATGCGTCAGCTGTACCTCAAGCCTGAGCGTATCGCCCGGAACGACGGGGTGGCGGAAGCGCACGTTTTCGATGCGGGCGAACAAAGCAACCTTGCCGCGGTTGGCCCGCTGGTGAAGAACGGCGACTGCGCCAACCTGGGCAAGCGCTTCAACCTGCAAGACCCCGGGCATGATCGGGTTACCTGGAAAGTGCCCGGCAAAAAATGGCTCGTTGATCGTCACCTGCTTCACACCGATCGCATGTTGCTCGTCAAGCTCCTGGATCCGATCGATCAACAGAAATGGGGGACGATGCGGGATGATCTCCATGATCTCCTGAACTGACAGCATGCCAGGCCTCCAATAGCGTTGTAGCCAGTAGCCAACAGTGAAAACCGGCGGCCGGTCACGCCGATTGCCACGCCTTAGCCGCCCGCCGAATTATAGATCGCGGCGTTGGGCCTCGCACCGCAGCCGGACAAGACTAGCATTCCTTATAGTAGAATGCGCGGGAAAGCCGAGGTGAGGACGGTTGCGGCCTTCCGATCCGGCTGCCGACTACTCGATTCAGGTGAGCGAGCCAACGTGCGTATTGCGATCAGCGGGATGTTCTGGGCTGAACCGGCTGTCGGCAGCGGCCAGTACCTGCATCACCTTGTCTCTACCCTCGCGCAGAACCCCGGCAACCGGCGCTTCGTCTTGATCATTCCGCGCTATACACAACCCAAGCGACCACAGATTCACGGCTGGCAGATCGTGATGATGCCTACCCCTTTTGATCGTCGCAATCGCAACCTCGCCAAGCTATGGTTCGAGCAGGTGGCGTTGGGGCAGGTATGCCGCAAGCTGCGCGTCGACCTGCTTCATGTCCCCTACTTTGCGGCGCCACGCCGCCCGCCTGCGCCGGTGGTCGTCACAATTCACGATCTGGTTCCGCTGTTGCTGCCGGAATACCGCGGAGGCAGGAGCGTACAGGCCTATATGCGCTTGGCAGCGGCCGGCGCCAAGCGCGCGACTCGGATCATCGCCGACTCCGAGCATTCACGCCGCGACATCATTCAGCAGCTCAACTTGCCGGCAGAGCGTATCACCGTGACGCACCTTGCTGCATCACCGGAATATGGGCCACGCGACGCTGCTACGATCGGCGAGGTTCGTAATCGCTTCCGGCTTCATCGTCCTTACGTCTACTATATCAGCGGCTTCGACGTGCGCAAGAACGTCGAAATGGTCGTGCGTACTTTCGCCGATGCGACCCGGGGGTGGACAGAGCGGCCGCAGCTCGCGCTCGGCGGTCGCTTGCCCACGGGCAGCGGACCGCTCTTCCCCGATATCAGCGCGACGATCCTCGAAACCGGAATTGCCGCCGATGTTGCATTCCTCGGCCGCGTCAGCGCAACCGACAACGCGGCACTGATGGCTGGCTGCGCCGCGTTTCTCTTCCCGTCGCGCTACGAAGGATTTGGGCTGACGCCGTTAGAAGCCATGCAATCGGGCGCGCCTGTGATCGCGTCAAGCACGACGAGTGTTGGCGAGGTCGTCGGAGACGGTGGACTTCAAGTCGACCCCGACGATCTCGTCGGATGGGCGCAGGCACTGCGCCGCGTCTTAGTCGACGAGGCGCTGGCAGACGATCTACGCCGCCGGGGAATGGAGCGTTCCCGCCTGTTTACCTGGCACAAAACTGCCGAAGAGACGCTAGCAGTCTACGACAAAGCGGGAAGGGTGCGAAGCCGGTGAACGTTCTACTGCTCGACAACTACGATCCTTCTACCGCTGACCTCTACCGGTACCTCTCCGAGCTTGGGACAAGGGTTAGCGTCCACCGCAATGATGAGATCGAGGTCGACGAGATTGCCAAGCTCGCGCCCGATCGGATCGTCATCTCGTCCGGCCCCGGCATTCCGGCGGAGGCCGGTATCTCCTTGCCACTGATTCGCGAGCTTGGCGTCGAGCTTCCGATCCTCGGTATCGGCCTCGGATACGCCGCAATCGGGGCCGCCTTTGGCGGCCGGGCGATCCCTACGCCTGAGGGCAAGAACGGAGTACTCCTGCTCGTTGAGCACGTGGACGCCGGAGTTTTCCGCGATCTGCCTTCACCGTTGGCAGTGACCGGCCATCACGGCCTGATCCTCGACCGGGAAACGCTGCCGGATACACTCACAATCACCGCTTGGAGCAGTGACGGGCTGATCATGGGGCTATGCCATCGTATGCTGCCGATCGAGGGCATCCGGTTCCTGCCTGAGTCGCATCGAGCGGAACATGGCAAGCACCTGCTCCGAAATTTTCTCGGCAGTCGATCCCTGCGAGTCTGATAGGGCCGCAGCCGGCGGTGCGCCCGGCCTCAGCCGCCTGTTGAGGACGATCTGAGATGCCCATGATACCGTAAAGCCTGAACCTTCTACTGCGGAGACCATCATGCTACGACTGTACGCGCTTATGCTGTGTGTAATGGTGCTGGCAATCCCGCCGGCATCCGCCGAGCGTTCGCGAACTTTTCCTGAGACCGGGTTTAGCGTCGGTGGCCGGCTCCTTGATTTTTGGGAGCGCAACGGGGGCTTGCCAGTTTTCGGGTTGCCGGTGAGCGAAGAGCGCGGTGAGCGTACAGCCGAGGGGCGGTTCCCCGTCCAGCATTTCGAGCGCCAGCGCTTTGAGCGCCATCCCGAAAACGCCGCACCGTATGATGTGCTTCTCGGACGCCTCGGGGACGAGCTACTCCGCAAGGCCGGACGCGATTGGCGTGCCGAGCCGGCCGGAATGCCGCGTGGGGGATGTCAGTTCTTCGGTGAGACGCGCCATATCGTCTGCGCGCCGTTCCTCGGCTACTGGCAGCGTAACGGACTCCTGGATCCGCGCCTGAATGCCTACCAGCGGTCGCTCGCACTCTTCGGCTTTCCGCTCACGGAACCGGCGGTCGAGCTCAATTCCTCGGGCGATCGCGTCCTGACGCAGTGGTTCGAGCGGGCTCGTTTCGAGTTCCACCCGAGCAATCCGCCGGCCTACCGGGTCCTCCTCGGTCGTCTCGGCGCCGATGCCTACGACCCTGCGAACAGCGCCGGACCGACGCGCTACCACGCTGTCTCCCTGCCCGAGGCCGGGCACTCTCTCGAGGTGCAGGTCGGGTTCACAATCGAGGTCATCGCCAGCGGTCTCGGTCGCCCGCGTTTCATGACGATGGATTCTGCCAGTAACCTGTATGTCGGCGACGTCGCGGGTGGGCGCGTTCTGCGGCTGCGACCCGGCGCGCAGGGTTTCGGGTCGCCGGAACTGGTAGCAGACGGCTTCACAGTGCCGCATAGTGTTGCGTTCGTCAACGGCCAGCTTTACGTCGCCGCCGAACGACAGATCGTCCGGCTGGCCGGCTTCGACGCGGCTGGCAGAGCGCAAACGCGCCAGGTTATTGTCCCGGACCTTCCTACTGGAGCCACCGATCTCTACGGACATCAAACCCGCACGCTCATCCAGGGGCCCGACGGCAAAATGTACGTCTCGATCGGCTCCTCATGTGATGTCTGTGTCGAGACCGACCCACGTCGAGGGACCGTGACACGTTACAACCCCGATGGCTCGGGGCAGGAGATCTTCGTGCGCGGCCTGCGCAACTCAATCGGGATCGCCTTCCGCCCCGGCACAGATGAGCTATGGGGTGTCGACAACGGGCGCAATTTGCTCGGCGACGATCGGCCGCCTGAAGAGCTCAATCACCTGCAGCTCGGCAAGGACTACGGCTGGCCCTACTGCTACGGCAACCGCACGCCCAATCCAGAGTTCAACAACCAGGCTCGCTGCGACGCAACTGCGCTCCCTGAGTGGACGATGGCGCCCCACACTGCTCCGCTTGGGCTGGCCTTCTACGACAACCTTCAGTTTCCGCCGAGCTTCCAAGGCGACGCGCTGGTCGGGGTGCATGGCTCGTCGGAGCTCGCGCAGCCAAAAGGCTATAATGTGGTCCGCATTCATTTTCAGTCGGGAAAGCCAGTCCGCCAGGAGGATCTGGTACGCGGCTGGCTGGTGGGCAAGCAGGCGTGGGGCCGGCCCGTCGGCGTACTCGTGGCGAATGACGGCAGTGTGATCATCTCAGATGATGGTAGTGGCCGACTCTACCGCTTGCGCTATACTGGCGCGCGCTAGACTCTATTGATCGGCGCCAGCACGTCGCTAATTCGTCCGGTTCCGCGCCGCACCATTAGCACAGGACAACATCCATGAATATTCACGACGCGATCCAGGCGATCGTCGCGGGCCGCGACCTGCAGCAAAACGAGGCGGCGCTGGTGATGGAGCAGATCATGACCGGCGAGGCGACGCCCGCGCAGATCGGGGCATTCCTGACGGCGCTGCACCTCAAAGGCGAGACCGATGCAGAGATCGCCGGTATGGCCGAGGTTATGCGCGAGAAGGCTGTACAGGTACATCATTCCGGGCCTGTGCTTGACACTTGTGGAACGGGAGGTGATGCTGCGAACACCTTCAATATCTCGACGGCCGCGGCCTTTGTTGCCGCGGGAGCCGGGGCAACGGTCGCCAAACACGGCAACCGCGCGATGTCGAGTAAATGTGGCTCCGCGGACGTGCTCGAAGGGCTCGGCGTGGCAATCGAGCTGGGCGCGGAAGGCGTGACCCGCTGCCTGGAAGAAGCCGGTGTGGGCTTTATGTTCGCCCCGAAGTTTCACCCGGCGATGCGCTACGCGGGGCCGGTCCGGCGTGAAATCGGCATTCGCACCGTCTTCAACGTGCTTGGACCACTGGCCAATCCGGCACACGCCGAGTATCAGGTCGTGGGCGTCGCGACCGCGCCGCTTGCCGACAAACTTGCTAATGCGTTGGCACGAATGGGGACGCGGCATGCGCTCGTCGTACACGGCAGCGACGGACTCGATGAGCTGACCTTGAGCGCCCCGAGCAACATCTGGGAGGTCCGCTCCGGCCAGGCGCCGCATCGCTTCGACATCGAGCCGGAGCAGTTGGGCTTGAAGAGCGCACCACGCGATTCGATCCTCGGCGGAACAGTCGCCGAAAATGTCCGAACGATCCACGGACTCCTCGACGGATCCGATCGCGGGCCCCGCCGGGATGTCGTGCTGCTGAATTCAGCCGCCGGCCTGATGGCGGCCGAGCGCGCTGGCAGCTTCCAAGAAGGGCTTGCGCTCGCACGGAGCGCCATCGATGACGGGGCGGCGCGCTCACGCCTGGAGCGTCTGGTTAGGGTCAGCCAGGAGGCGTGAGCTCTTAAAGAGGTTCTGGAGCCAGCAAAGCTGCGGTCGATTTGGTAAAATACTCCTTAACACATTCTGTCGACCATGATTGCCAGAACGTCGAGGAGCTCATGAACAAGGAACTAGTGGTATACGGTCGGACCTATCCATGCCCGGATCTCACGCGCACCAAGCGCTTTCTTGAAGCTAATCGGATCAAATACCGGCAGATCAATATCGATCAGGACGAGGCTGCTCGCGAGTTCGTCGAGCACTGGGTAGGGCACCAGAGCGTGCCCACGGTCGTCGTAGCCAACCCCGGCGAGGTCCATCCTATCTCGGATCCCACCCCGCTGCCGACCGGACGCTCCGCCCGATCGTTCGATCGCGGCACGATGATCACCGAGCCCAGTGACGACGCCCTCCACAGCTTTCTGCGTAGGAACGGTCTCTCGAGTTAGTGTCCAAACACAAGATCATAAAGCGGAGTGCGCTATTCGGCGCACTCCGCTTTATTCATCAGCAACACAGGTTCCCCTACGTACCTGCGTAGCAGCCGAAGATATAACAGCAACAGCTTAAGCTAACACAAGGACCGCAAGTTATAATTATCCCGCTGGCATAATATCGAACTTTGAAAGGATCCAGCATCATGCCCTGCGATGTCAATCAAGCGCAAAAGGCGTACGAGCAGAGACTTGCCAAGCGTGAGCAAAAGTAGGACAAGCGCTCGTCCATGTCGAATCGGCATATTTCTTGCTTCGTTGCACCAAAGCTGAGGAGGTTTCTATCATGTCCCAGCGTCCGCTAACCGATCAGCCAATCGGCGATCCACCCCGGCTGCCGGAGGAGCGCCGGGGGCCACCTGAACCTACACAGCCGCCGGTCGGCGAGCCACCCCCACCGCGGGAACCTGAGGATCCGCCGCCTGCACAACAGCCGCCAGTCGGTGACCCAATGCCATCAGGGCAGACCCCCGAAGGCGACCCGCCCGATTCGAGCCGCCATATTCAGGTCTAGGGCACGCCGAAACAGCTATGGATCGAGAACCATGGCGCACGCCGGCCGCGGCTACCCGCTACGATCGAGTGTGGCCAGGACTTGTGAGACGCTGATCGTAGTCATACACTCGGCCGGGCTTGTGCCGCGTGGGCACCCGTCGACCGAGCCACATGGGGAGCACCACAGACCTGACCGAACCACGTGGTGCCGGTCGGGCGGCCCCCAGGGGCCAAAGCGGCCGTCGTCGACAGGACCAAAGAGCACCACCGTCGCCACTCCAGCCGCAGCCGCAAGGTGGAGCGGGCCGCTATCCGAACCCAGAACCAGGTCACAGCGCGCATAGAGCGCGGCCAAAGCGCCGAGACTCGCCTCGCCGCGGATGAGCAGAGGAGCCTTTGATAGGCCGCGCGCAATCGCATCTACCAGCGCTCGCTCCGCCGTGCCTCCCGTGAGGATGACCTGCCACCCACGTGCCATCATTTCGTCGGCCACCATACTCCAGCGCGCCGCGGGCCACAGCTTGGACTGGCCACCGGAGCCCGGATGGATCGCGACGAGGCGCTCGCCGCCGTCGAGGCCGTGGGCGGCGAGCCAATTTTGCGCCCACAGCTCGTCTTCCGCGGCTATTGGCGCGGACATCGCCGGCGGCGAGCTTGCGGGTCCGCCTGTAAGACGTGCAACCAGGTCGAGCGCCTGTCTCGTGACATGTCGATCCGGATCGTACGGCAGTGCATCGGTCAGGAGCGGCGCTACCTCCGGCACGTCATAACCGACGCGCCGCGGTATTCCGGCGACAAACACGAGCAATGCACCCCACCAATGGTCGTCGCGCGCGATTACCGCTACGTCGTAGTGCCCGGCTCGCAAGAGCAGCGCCGTTCGTAGTAACAAGGTATAGGGCTGCAGTAAACCTGGCTTCGGCTGGCGCGTGAAGCCGGGGAATGGACAGAAGAGCACGCTATCGACCGATGGGCTGCCTCGTATCGCCGCCGCCGACCATGGACCGACCATCAACGCGATATGAGCATGCGGCAGACCCGCGCGGAGCTCGCGCAGCGCAGGAGTAAGCAGCAGGAGATCGCCTAGATGATCGGGCTTGACGACGAGCACACGCGCCGGCTGCTTGCCGGGCTGGGCTCGACCCGATCCGGCGAGCAGCCCAATGATCCGGAGTAGCCAGCACCGCAGACGCCGCATCACTACCTCAGCGTTATCTCACCGAAGGCGACGAGCACGGCTACGGCGACGATCACGACCAACAGGATGACCAGCGTTCCGATCAGCACGCCGAGGCGTCGCCACTGGGGGGGGGCGAGCTCGCGCCGGGTCGAGCCTCGATATTTTGGATCGTTCTTCATATCTCCCATTCGTCCGAACCCTGTTACTTGCCGATCTCCGTCCCGCCTTCGCCGAGCGAAGGTCGTCCAGCTCGTGGTAGCGCGACAGGCGCATCGGTGCGCGTCGCCTGGATGAAGCCCGCGTAGATCACGACGATCCCGATCAGATTACTGACCTGAACCGCGTACGAAAAGCCGGCCTTACTTAGGGTTCCCCCGAGTGCCGGCACCAGCGCGCCTGTCGCGATCAAGACGTTCCCCAGCATACGGTGATAGAGCGTCCGCTTGCGGAAGAAAAGCCAGGCCGAGTATATTGCGCCGCCGGCGAGGCCCAGCGTTCCATAGATATTAAAAATCGGCGTAATCGAGCGCGCCAAGCTGGTACTGCGAACGATCGCGGAACCATTCATCTCGACCGCAGAGAGCATGTTAATCGAGCCGCGGATGCTTTCGCCCTGAACGACATAGATTGGCGTACCCTCGACTGTCGTAGGACGAGGCGCCTCGATCTCCAGCGCGGCGAGCATCCGCTCGGGTCCCACGGTGATGTCGCCCCGGCGCAGCCCATAGGGGATGCTTTCAGGCGAGGTGGTAACGGTGCGATAGTCGACGCCGGCTTTGTCCGCTACGGCACGCGCCCACGCATCCATCAGGGCACCGTTCGGTGTCGCGATTGCGCTGCCGGCGATCCGTAATACCTCAACTGGCGACGTGCCGGGGCTGCCTATCACGTCGCCGATCCGTCTGCTCATGAAGGCAGGCTCGAGCTGCGCTCGAGCAACTTCGAAGACGCCGTAGAGTGACAGGAGTAGGAGCACTGCCAGGGAGATCTGGGTCCAGGGGCGGCGGCCGAGCAATTGTACTGTTCCCTGTCCGAGCCAGGCCGCGGCCAGGATCGCACCGCAGAGATAATAGAGCCGAAAGATAACCGGATTCCAGCCCGCGAGGGCAAAAGCCGCTTCCGCGGCGGAGCCGAGGCCAAAGACGCCGATACCGATCGCCCAGAGAAGCAGATACGGGCGGCGGTTGTGGTGCCACCGGCGCCGGACGCCGGCGGCGAAGACCGCCGCGAGGGCGGCGGTCAATCCAGGGAGCAAGAGCGATGGCAACAGCATACTGAAGGTCTACCCGGCACCCGTTACGGAGCGCCGAATGAAACGAGCGCTTACCGGCTAGAAAAGCATCGAGGCCGCTTCACGGCCAAGCTGCTTGAGACGATCGCCGATCTCCTTGCGACCGGCCTGCTCCATCTCGCCGCTCATCTCGTTGATCCGCTTCACGAAATCCGTCGTGATCAGGGACGCGTTCTGTCGCAGCAGCTTCGTCGAATCCTGAGGCTGCTCCGCTGCCAGCAGCTGCCCGATTAGCCGCTCCTCGGGCGACAGCGACTCCTGCACAACTTCAACTGCCATTCGCTGGATCTCAGCCAGTCGATTCGCCATCGCCTTGTCGCCACCACGCTCCGCCTGCTGTGCGTTGGCACTCAGCACGAAGAGAAATGCCTCGCCGAGCTCTTCCCGATGCTGCGTCAGGACTGCGCGCGGGTCATCCGCTTCGAGCACTTCCTGCAGCGTGCGCGTGGCGCTCTCGAAGAGCGTCTGCGTTTCGCGGTCCATCTTCTCGGCCATATCACGGATCAGGTCACGACGGGCCTCCAGCCGTGATGCCTCGGCGACGTCGCCCGCGTCCCGCGCGACGTCGATGCGCCCTGCCAGCATCTCGTAAAAGGCATAGTCGATGACATGCCGGTGGTCGGCGACAAGGTTCGGCAGGGCCGGCTCCTCCGCGCCGAGCAGTGCGTCGACGGCCTCGGCAGTATCGGGCTCGTCCGTGCCTTCGACGTCACCTTGAAAGCCGGTCATCTCGACGAGACGGTCGCGCAGGTCGGTAAAGAGCCGCAGCGACTCTTCGTCCTGTTCCTGCTCGGCTGCCTCGATATAGGCGGCGATAGTCAGGAAGAACTCATAGTCGAACGCGTCCTTGTTTGCGTCGACGATGCGCTTGACCGCCTGATCGTCGTCCCCGGCCTGCAGCAGCTGGCCGAGGAGGTCGCTTCGCTTCCGCTGTGCTTCCAGAGCCGCTTTCGGGATGCCCTCGCCCTCCAGAATAGTATCCAGCATCGACGAGAGCGTAATGAAGCGCCGGGGCGTTAGCAGATAGCCCTTCGGTGCATCCGCCGGCAACGATCGCATGATGTACTGCGTCAGCGTGCCGATGAACTGCTCTTCCTCCTGCGGAGTCGCCTTAACTTCCTGCGGGAAAAGCGCGAAAAGATACTGCTTGGCCGGGTCGTGATAGAGCATCGGCGCCGCCAGCATACCGCCGGTCCCGCACTGGGGGCAGATCGCGACGTTGATGCGCCCCGAGAGAAGGGCTTGTTTCAGCTCTGGTGCTTGCCCAACATCTACCAGCTGGAAGACAGGCGCCTGGTAGGTAGTCCGGCAATTCGGACAGGTCAGCGACACGGGCTGAGGAGGCAGCATGGACATACAGCAGGTAATCCTTTTTCAGCAGAAAGCGCCCGGCGGCTGGCGATACGGGCGCTGCAAGATCATAATATCTCGTGCAATTATACCACGTGACCCTTTTACCACCTGGGACGCCCCGATGACCGGCACTGATGAAGTATAATCGGCGCGTTTTGCCGCCGGGTCTCCGGCGGCGTATCCATCTAACGCCATGTGAGGCGATACTTATGCGTCGTACGACAATCCTCCTCTTGCTCGTCGTCGTGGGAGGGCCTCTCCTCGCGCCCGCCCGGCCGCCGCAGGCAACTTTTTGCGCTGGGCCTACTATGTGCCGGACGATCCACGATCCTATCAAGCCTTGAGAGCCAGGCATGCCTATCTGGTACGGCTATGACTGGAACACGTCAACCCTGGCGACGGTGAACTACGTGGCCTTCCGTGATGTGGCGGCCAAGACAGGGGTACACGCCTACGGTTCATCCGCGCAGGCACCGTCGCTGCACTACAGCAGCCGCGGGCAAGCGCACGAGATCTGGTACGAGAATGCACAGAGCGTCGGAGCCAAGCTCGACGTCGTGACGAGCCAGGGGCTGGGCTGTCTGGCGCCTCGGCTATGAGGACCCGGCGATATGGCGCTCGCTGGCGGCGCGCCGGTAAGACGGGACAATCGTAACCGTCAAGAAAGCGAAGAAAAGGAAAAAGTAGAGACGTTGTATACAACGTCTCTACAAACATATTTGATTCGCTTTTGGCGATTTCGTGGTTTACCCACCTTCGGAGAGCTTATAGCCGACGCCGCGGACTGTGACAATGCGGCGGGGCTTGGAGGGCTCGACCTCGATCTTTTCACGGAGGCGGCGCACGCAAACGTCGACGAGATTGGTCTCGCCGATGTATTCGTAGCCCCAGACTTCGCGAAAGAGCGTCTCACGGTCGAAGACCTGCCCTGCATTCGCGGTGAGGAAGTAGAGCAGCTCAAATTCCATTGGCGTGAGCGTAATGGGCTCACCGTTAAGGGTCACGACGTGGCGCGGCTTATCGATAAAGAGGTCGCCGATCGTAAGCGTCGGCGGAGCGAGGCGCTCGTGCTGGCCTTCGACACGCCGGAGGATGGCCTCAACCCGGGCTTGAAGCTCGGCCACCTTGAACGGCTTGGTGATATAGTCATCCGCGCCAAGCTCGAAGCCGTGCACGATATCGTCGAGGCCGCCGCGAGAGGTTAGGATCACGATCGGCAGATCGGAGGTCTCGCGAATCCGCTGGCACGCCTCGAACCCGTCGACGTAGGGCATCATCACGTCGAGGATGACGAGGTCGAAGTTCGACTTGCGGAACTGCTGAATCGCGTCCAGACCGGTGCTGGCGGCGACGACCTCATAGCGCGGGTCGTCCAGCGCCATGCGCACGAGGTTCGCGATCGCCGGATCGTCGTCCGCGATCAGGATCCGGCGCACCTGACTCGGGTCGCTCGTCTTGGCCCGCGTCCGGCGGAGGAGGCGCATCAGCCGGCTTCATCCATCAGGCGGCGCCGCTCGGCGCGAGGCACCAGGATCGGATGGCCACGGCCCTCGACGACTTCGCCGTTGATGATGCAGCGTGACACATTGTCGCGCGACGGCAATTCGTACATGACGTCGAGCAACAAGCTCTCGACGATCGAGCGCAGCGCTCGCGCCCCGGTCCCCGCGACCATCGCCTGCGACGCGATCGCCCCGATCGCATCCGGCGTCAGCTCCAGCTCGACGTGGTC
>JBBSGA010000152.1:0-13931 GCA_038254585.1 Chloroflexales bacterium
CCAGACCGCTCAACTGCAACGGACTGAAGCCCCGCTGTGTCCCACGGCTGAACACGCGATGATTATGCCAGACCGCCAACAGCGCCAGCAAGCCGGCCGACAACGTGCGATGCACCGCCAGATGCGGCCGCACGCTGCTGTGCCAGCCTTCCACCGCACTGCTTGCCCGTGCCGCCCCATCCCAACTCGCCATCAGCACCCGCGCCGCCTGCCGCCACGCCAGAGGCAGCCCCGCCACCACATCCTCGGTGCTTGGTCCGAGGAGGCCACGCCGTTGCCAGGCCCAGGCGACCAGCGCCAGGCCCGCTGCCCCGACCACACCGCGCAGGTCCTGTTCCACCCGCTCGACGCCAGCCACAAACGCCAGCGCCGCTGGCACTGCCCGTGTCAGTGTGGTGTGCAAGCTGCACAGGTGACCCTGCTGACCAGCCGCTGCCCCGGCAGTCACCTCGACCAGCAGGGCCAGCAGGGTGTCAAGCTCGACCTGGCGCGTGGCCGCATCCAGTACACCACGCGACCGCAGCACGACCACCTCCAGCAGATCGTGCAGTTCACCGGTCAGGTAGCGCAGCGCCTGTGCAGTGCGGCGGGCGCTCGTCAGGTGTGCGGCATGGCTGGCGTCCAGCGCCCGTGGTTGGCGTCCGCGCGGGCGTTCGCCCGCAGCCACCCGATCCCCATAGCGCCGGGCGGTGGCCGCTTGCGTCTGCAAGGTCGCCACCACCCGGTCGACGCGCCCTTGGATCTGGCGACAGGTCTGCAGCAGATGCCACACATCGCGCCCATGCTGCCCGTCGGGATCGACCACGCGACACGCCTCCTGCATGGCGGGAGCGCCATCACTGACGGTGGCGTGCCAGCGCAGCCCGCGCGCCTGAGCTTCCCACAGCACCAGGGTCCAGGTGTCGGCGTCCACCGGCAGCCGGCATGGCATCCCCTAAAGGAAAAGAATTATATAGACAGCACCAGGGTCCAGGTGTCGGCGTCCACCGGCAGCGGACCTTCGGCGGCCCAGACCGCCCAACTGTCGAGATCGACGACATTGAGAGAGGCACCGCAGCGCCTGCGGCCATAGATCTCGTCCAAAGCAATGGCGCGCGAGGTCGGTGGTGCGTGGGTCGCCATCCAGGCCAGGGCGCGCTGGTGGGCCTCGGCCGTGATGGCGCTGATGGTGCCGAGACTGACGTGCTGGTCGGTCGTCGCTCGCAAACAGGCTTGAATCCCTCGTACACTGGCGTGACCTTCGACCAACAGGGTCAGGACCTGACGTTGGAGCGCAGGCGTGATGGTGGGAGCAGCAGGCGGCGGGAGGAAGGCCGCTTCCACTGCCTGCCACCCACGCTCCATCCACGTATAGAGCGTCTGCCGCGAAACGCCCAAGTCGCGGCTGAGGTGAGTGACGAGGCCATAGTCGCCGGCATGGGCGATCATTTGGCAGACGACCTGGGCGCGTTGAGCGGGAGTGCTATCATGTCGTTGAACCATTGTGTTCCCCTGAAAGGTGAGTCAATGCTGATACATCGACCATACCTTTCAGGGTTGTTTTTTGCAACTGCCGCAGGCCAAACTGTCAAGCTGTTTGGCCCGTATCTGAACCATGCCTTAGACTGTAAAACTGCCTACTTGACAGCTGTAATTTACACCCTCCCCGGCGCATGACCGGCAGTGCAGGGCGGCCATGTCGCCCTGCGCGCTGCTGGCGCCCCGCACGACGGCACCCGGACCGGTAGTCATCGGCCGGGGGCTTGACAGCGAGCGTCCTGCCAGGGGGTTTTTGCTTAACCCCCCGGAACGGTGCATTTGGCCTCATCTCAAGCAACTCTCGCTCAACGCCGCCAAAAGAGTAGGGGCGAATGGGGAGACACCTGTGGCTCCCGGGGTCGATGGCACGCGGGAAGGTCCGCTCGGCGTAGCGGCCAGTAAGCGGCAGCGATGTTTGACGGCATGCGGGGAGATGGTACCTGGCAACGTCGTGGTGGTCCAGGGTGACGTCGCCAGGGCGGACGATAGGCAATTAGGCTGGCTTCGGCATGTGGCCCAGCTGCTGGAGCATGCCCAACGCATCCCAGACATTCCAGATGTCGGTGACTTTGCTGTCCACGATGCGCACCACCACCATACCCGTCCACGAGGCGTGCTTGCCCGAGGGCGGGATGCCCAAGAACGCTCCCTGCTGGGTCCCGCAGGCGGTGACCCGGACCGCGACGCGATCCCCCTCCGCAAGCAGGTCATCGATGGTGACATGATGGTCAGGAAACGCCGTGCGCAGCTGGCGCATGGCGAAGTGGAAGCCCGCCCGACCCGGCGGCTGGCCGGGTAAGGGCCGATGGCCCACGTACCCTCTTGTCGCACTGTTAAACTGCTGCTTCCGCCTTATCGTCTGACCCGCGATACTTCCTGACACGAAGTAGTAGCATCAGTTGATAGGGCACGGGAAGACCTGGCGGAGGGCTGCTGCCGAACGGCGGAGTTCAGCGGCGGCGCGGTAGCGCCGTCCGCTGGAACGACTTGTTAGCCCGCCGGTGTTAGGATTGCGCCCCGTACTCCTGGAGCGCAGGGCTCACATCGCTGGTCTGGCTTGCGGCGCTACCGCGCCCTTGGCCGCCCAGAGACTATAGCCGCACCAGGCATACCCCAGCCCCGACAGAACAATCCCGACGGGTGAAATGATCGCCAGGGCTGGCAGACCTATACCGAAGGCAAGAAATACATAGCCAATGATGATCAACAGCCCTGCCCAGCGCGGCAGGACGCCCGCACGCATGATGGCGATGCCCAGCAGGATGTTTCCCACCGTGGCCAGCACGGCGATCACCCCATTCACTATGACAAACGGTCCCGCTTGCTGAGGATTCACCAGCGACTGGGTTGCGGGGTTTGCAGCCAGAGTGGGCGCCAGCGCGCCACCGAAGAGTTCCGTGCTTGTAAGCATCGCGGTGGCCGCCAAAGTCAGGATGAAAGCGATCAGCCCCAACCAGCCGACTTTTGCCACTTGGTAAGCGTACAGGCCGATCAGGCCGAACACCAAAAACACGCTGGCGACAGCAGTGACGTAATGCGAGGGCCCCCACGCGGGAGCTAACATGCCGTCGAGCGTAGCCGGCGGGTGGAAGATGCCCAGTATCCAAAGCAGGCCAGCCACCAGCAGCGCTAGCCCACTCCAACGGATGAGATTCTGAGTACCCATAAGAAGGTTCCTCCTTTCTTATTGAATGACGTACGCCGGCCGCCTAACGGCCTGCGCATCAGCCGCCGCGAGCGCGCTGCACCAGATTGCGTCAAAATGCCGACGATCTCGCGCGAAGCGGTCGGACTGCATGCGCGTGGTAGGCAGCCAAGATTCGATGGTCAACGGGTGCATGTCATCTAGACTGGGCTCGGGAAGGAGCACTGATCCCGGCTACAAGCTGCGCCATGAGTAGAACAAACAGAAGGACACTGAAGACTTCGTTGGCCCCAGGCGGAAGGGCCGACGAAGGGCCGGCGAAGTAAACCGGGGCGATTGATGCAACCAGGAGGAGCAACCCAAAGAGGGCAGAGACCCCACGCGTCCATTGCGGGCCAAATCCTGAGAGGGCATATCCACCAAGCATGCCACCAAGCGCCACTCCAATTGCGCCACCACCCATCCCCGTCGTCAGAAGAGTGGAGATGAAATTACTTTGTACTATCGCCGGGCCCAAGACCAGAAGGATAGGCGAGAAGATCACCCACCGCCAACGCTTTCGCTCCGATGTCTTTGCAGCATAGACAGCACGACCGACCAGGGCCCCTACGAGCGTTGCGGGAAGCAGAATACCGGCAAAGGTGCCTTGCCATGTAACTCGGGGGTGGTCTCCAAGTTGAAGCGTGAGCAGGGCCATCCAAGCGCGTAGTGCAGAGCCCCATGTTAACCCAAGGAGGGCACCCACAACAACATGTGTGGTTGCTT
Source organism: Chloroflexales bacterium (assembly GCA_038254585.1). Taxonomy (GTDB): domain Bacteria; phylum Chloroflexota; class Chloroflexia; order Chloroflexales; family Kallotenuaceae; genus JBBSGA01. The sequence goes on from JBBSGA010000152.1 coordinate 3,929, forward strand.
TACTGTTGCCCCGATTGGCAGAGGCTGCAGGATCGCTCGTTGATTGGTTCACGGGCAAACTCTGGGTCATAACTTGATCCTTCAGGTAACGAGATCTGCGTATTGGATGCTCCAACCGGCAGCTACTACAGGCGGGTCATCTCGTGGCTCGGCGCTTGGCTGCCTAACGGCCTGCCCATCAGCCGCGCCGCCAGTGTAGATCGGTGTAGCCCTTGGCACAGTATCGGCGTTCAAAATGCGCACGATCTTGGGGCCACGTTCACAGCGTCCGGTGCAACGCCTTGTTCGGCTCGCAACCGGATGACTAGCACATGATGATGAATGCATGCCTGACTCTATTGACCCCACTACACCAACCTTACATTCCTTTTTACAACGATAAGAGTGCTTCAAGTTCGGTGTATATCGGCCACAGTGCTTGTCCCGTATTGCCAAGCCGGGTCAGAATCATCTCCTGCTCTGGATAGATGCTTGATCGGAATGCAACACCTGGGTCTGATCCTTCTACGAAGCGTTTCCGTATGCCGTTTGTGCCCATCTCCATCCACACGCCATACCCATAGTGGCTATATGATGCTCCACCCTGGGTCGCAACGTGGGGTGTAAGGAGTCTGGTGGTGCTGTCGCTGCTCAATAATCTGTGCTCCACGAGCGCCTGCCGGAGCACGTCGGTGATCTGCTGCGCGATCACTGCTTGCCCACCGCTGCCAGGAACTGCCCGTACTCCTCGGGGTAGCGGCTGAGCAAGTACTGCTCGCGGCCCCGCCAGCGGCCGACGGCCGCCAGGGCGGCGATGAGGCCGCGGAAGAGCCACACGGGAAGGGGCGGGAAGTAGAGCCCCCGCCCGGTGCAGCACCGCCGCGCCAAGCAGGAGCTGCTTGGGTGGCCCGCCGCCCGTTGGGAGATAGCCATCGCGCGACAGGAGGAACTTGATCCGCAGGCTGTGTTCCGCGATCGGGCCTGGGGTTCCCACGATGCGGACGGCTGCCGGTGCCTGGGACAGGTTGCCCAAGCCGTGGACCACATTGGCAGGCACGGTCACCGCGCCGCCGGGGAGCAGCTCCATGCAGCGCCCGTTCACCCGGAACTGCAACTGACCCTCCGTACACTCGAAGGCCTCCTCGAAGGGGTGAGCATGGGGCGGCACGACCGTGCCGGGCGCAAGCCCCACCCGCATGACCACCCGATGGCCACCGGATTCCTCCGCGGTCTCGATGAACGTAATGTCTTCGCCCGTGGTCGGATCGCTGATCGTCCGCTTGCTATCCTCGAGGTCGGAAGGTAACAGGCGAGGCATAGCACTCTCCTTACTTAGAGCCTTTCATTAGTGGAAATCACTAACGAATTCCTGCTATAATAGGCCCCAAGATGGCCGACGTCAAGCCCGCCAGCATACCCCGGCGTCAACGGGCGCGCGCGACCCGGCGGAAGATCATCGATGCTGCCCGGCGGCTCTTCGCTGATGAGGGGTATGCGTCGACGACCATGGACGCCGTCGCCGCCGAAGCCAGCGTTGCCGTCCAAACGGTCTATCATGTCTTCCACACGAAGGCTGAACTGTTAAGGGACGTGATCCAGGTCGCCAGCAGCGGCCAGCATGATCCACCAGCTGAAGTGGAACCGCCCTGGATGCAGGAGGTTCTGAACACATCGGATGGACGGCGGGTTCTGGCCCTCAGTGTCGAGCACGGTATCGACATGGCCGCGCGGGTAGCACCGCTGGTCGGTGCGATTAATGCGGCGGCATCGACCGATCCTGACTTCGCCCGCTACTGGGATACAACCTGCACCACCCGTCGCAATGGAACGACTCAGCTCGTGACAGTCCTTGCGACCAACGGGCAGCTCCGGCCCGGGCTCAGCGCCCAGCGAGCGGCCGACATCACCTACGCCACAAGCAGTCACGAGACGATACTCGCCTTCCTCAGCGTGTGTGGCTGGCCGCTGGCTGATGTGAAGGCCTGGTTCTACACCATGCTGTGTCATCAGTTGCTGGCTGAAGAGGCTCGGCGCGGAGACCGACCAGGGTCCAGGTCGCCCACCGAAGGCCTTTCCTTTGACCACCTCGTCTCCTTCTCATAAGCCGTTGGCCGTGCCCCAGGCGCGTCCGGGGGTGCCGTGGGAACACGCCTGCGGCCTGAACAGAATGGAGGGTGCGGGCTAATTCTGCCAACCGCCGCCGATGCACTCCTCACACGCAACGAGCTCCTGTATGCAGCACCTGCCGCCCCGAGCCGCCGCACGCTTGGTACCACGCCAACCCCGTTCGGCCATGACCCTGACAGGTCGGGCTTCTTCGACCGTCATGATCACACCTCCACGTCAACGCTTCGACGATGTACTCTATCAGGTATCGCGAGTATAGCATGCTGAGAAAGCGTACTGCTGGATGGCACAACAACGCCCCAGCATGAAGCCGAGGGCGCCAGTCTGCCGAAGTTTGCCGGAGTGCCCAGGTGATGAGCCTGGGCACTCCTGTCTGTGCTTGACCGCTGTGCTAGATTCAGAGCCCTACACCTACAGCACAAGGAGGTCCCCATGGCACAGCCTATCGTCAAGCTGGTCCTCATTCGCGGCTATACCGAGGAGTATCACCAGCTAGCGGATGAAGAGCGAGACAAACTCTGGACAGGGGTCGAAGCAACCATCGCAGCGGTTGGTGCGAAGATGCTCGGACCGTACTATGACTCCCGCTGGTCAAATGACAAATATGGCTCGTTTTTCCTGCTGGAGTATCCAAACATCGAAGCTGCAATCGCAGACACCGCAGGTGTCGAGAAGCTAGGATTATTTCGTTACATGCGGAGCGAGACAATCCTGGGGATCGTCAGAGATGAAGAATAACGAGATATCACCAACCTAGATCAATGCACAAGGAGACGTGCCTTGGCCCGTATCCAGGAGTGCCTCCTTGTGTTGTCCATTCGTTTCTCCTGCCCTGCCGCGTGTGCCGATCGGGCTGGGTCTGCCGATCTCGCCGGCCCTGGTCAGGTACCCCACTACTGTGCAAAGCACAAAGCCGAGGCGAAGGCGGTGAGCTATTGAGCGTAGAGGCGTGGTGCGAGGCGCAGATATACGATGATGGCTGGTATAGTGGACTCGTTGGGAGTGCCCTAGCTGGCACACCGTTCTATCGGCGCCATACGCGGGAGCCAACCATGATCCAAGTCACGACCTTGGTCGCCCATGGCTGTTCAATCCCAACTATTGAGGCCGCGTTCGGTACAGCGGACCCCCTGTCAAGCACACGTGATCGACCAGTTTTCATCCGCATTGTCGGGAAAGGCGGCCGCCGTTTGGGTGAAGATCGCCGCGTGCCGGTGCCGAAACACGTGGACGCCCTGCTCCAGGCCTATCTCGATCACCGCACTCAGCAGGAACCGCAACGGCCGGCTCATGGCCCGCTGCTGGTGGGCGAGCGGGGTGGCATCACCCGCACCACGATTAATCGCATTGTCCCCAAGGTCGCCGTCCGTGCCCGGTTGACGGACACTGACCGGCGACAGGTGACACCACGTGCCTTTCGGCATACTGTCGCCACAGGCCTGGTGCGCACGCGTGACCTGGTGACGGCAGTCGACCTCCTGAGACACAGCAGTCTGACGACGACCCGGCGCTATGCCAGAGCCTCGATGCAGGAACTCGCCGCGGCGGTTGAGACCCTCTATGATGCTTGAGCAGCACGTGCGACGATCGTGTGGACCGATGCATCGTCCTGGCATGCACGCCGTGCCCGTCCCTGCTTGCATGTGCGCTCGCGTGTGCGACCGCACGATCAGCGCACGCTGGAGCGGCGGGACGTCGTCATCCCGAGCACCGGCGCAGGTAGCCATGATGCGGCGGCATGCCTCCGCGCGGGATATCTGAGCTATGGTTCACGCTGCTCAACCTGAACGACCACCGCACGCTACCACGCTAACGCTCCGTGTGGCATTGCTCGGTGCGCCGGCCGTCACGTGGGCCGGTCAGACAGTGCCCATGTCCCGCCGCCAGACTCGGGCCTTGCTCTACCGCCTCGCCGCCGATCTGCGTCCGGTGCCGCGCACCCAGCTCGGCTACCTGTTCTGGCCTGATGTCCCCGATGCCACCGCGCGCCGCAACCTGACTCGCCTGCTGGTGCTGGTGCGGCGTGCCTTGCCCCAGCCCGCGGTGCTCCTGGCCGACGACGAGTGCCTGAGCCTGGAACGCGAACATGTCTGGTCTGACACGGCCCTGTTCGTCCGGCTCACCGCAACGGCAGACCTGCCGGTCCGGCGACGGGCGCTCGCGCAGGCTGTGGAGCTCTCCCGTGGCCCCTTCCTGGATGGCTTCGCGCTCCCCGATTGCCCCGAATTCGAGGCCTGGATGGATGCGGAGCGCCGCACGTGGGAACGGCGAACCCTCGACGCGCTGGCCACGCTCATCGAGGCACATACCGCGGCGCACGACTATGCCGTGGCGATTGCCGCCGCCCACCGCTACCTCCAGGCTGATGAGCTCGCCGAGGATATCCACCGTCGGCTGATCGCACTCTATGGCGCGGTGGGTGATCGCACCGCGGCGCTGCGACAGTTCGAGCGCTGCGCGGTGACCCTGGAGCGCGAGCTGGGCGTGTCGCCGCTGCCCGAGACGCGCGCGATCTTCGAGACTGTGCGCGACCGCGCGACGATCCTGCCGGACCGCATCCTGGACAGCGTGCCACCGCACCTCACCACTGCTCCGCCGGTGCAGGCCGGGCCGACGCCGTCCGCCACTGCCCTCCCTGTGCCTGCCGACTCCCTGATCGGGCGGACGACCGAAGTGGCCGAGGCGACGGCGCTGGTGCGCCGCCCCGATGTGCGCCTCCTCACGTTGAGCGGTCCTGGCGGCGCGGGGAAGACGCGGCTTGCCATCGAGGTGGCGCGCGTCGCAGCCCCAGACTTTGCCTACGGCGCGGCGTTCGTGCCGCTCGCGCCGCTGCGTGAGGCGGCGCTCGTCATCCCGGCGATCATCCATGCCCTTGGCCTGACCCACCAGGATGACCGTCCACCGCTCGTCCGGCTCCAGGAGGCACTGCGCGACCGCGAGCTGTTGCTCGTGCTCGACAACTTCGAGCACCTGGCCGCTGCCGCGGTCGAGGTAGCAGCCTTGCTCGCCGCGGTGCCGCGGCTGACCGTGCTCGTCACCAGCCGCACCCTCCTGCGGATCGCCGGCGAGCACAGCTATACTGTCCCACCGCTGGCGCTCGCCGATCCGGCCCAGCTCCCGCCGCTCGACGCGCTCGCCCAGGTAGCATCGGTCGCCCTATTCCTCTGCCGCGTGCAAGCGCGGCTGCCCGATTTCCGGCTCACTGAGACGAATGCCCGCGAGGTGGTCGCGATCTGTGCCCGGCTGGATGGGCTGCCGCTGGCGATCGAGCTCGCCGCGGCGCGGGCGGCACTGCTCTCACCGCGCATGCTGCTGGCCCGCCTCAATCGCCGCCTGGCGCTCCTGACCGGCGGCCCGCGGGACCTGCCGGAACGCCAGCGCACGCTGCGGGCGACCATTGACTGGAGCTACCGCCTGCTCGACCTGAGCGAGCAGCTGCTGTTTGGGCGGTTGGCGGTCTTCGCGGGTGGGTGGGGTCTGGCCGCAGCCGAGAGCGTGGCTGGTGCGGTCGGCCTGTTGGCGATGAGCACGCTTGACGGACTCCAGGCCCTGCTCGACAAGCACCTGGTACAGCGCGTGAGTGGTGCGAACGGCGAGCCGCGCTTCACGATGCTAGAGACGATCCGCGAGTACGCCCTGGAGCGGCTGGCCGAGCGCGGCGAGGCCCGGGTCGCCCAGCAGGTGCATGCCCGCTACTACCTCGCGCTCGCGGAGCATGCCGCTCCGGCACTGCACGGGCCGGAGCAGATCGCCTGGTTCGACCGGCTGGACGAGGAGCAGGCCAATGTGCGGGTCGCGCTGACGTGGCTGCTGGAGACCGGGGATGTGGCGGGCGCACTGCGCCTGACCGGTGCACTCCACTGGTTCTGGCACGTCCGCGGCCACTTCGCCGAGGGTCGCGCCTGGATCGAGCGTGCGCTGGCGGGCGTCGACGCGCTCGGCGCTTCCGTCCCAGCGGCGCCGCTGGCACATGCACATTTGGCCGCCGGTCAGCTCGCGATCGACCAGGGCGATCCCGCGGCAGCGCAGGTCCACTGCGAGCGCAGCTTGAGCCTGTGGCGTGAGTTGGAGCGCGATCCGGAGCATCGTCGGGCGATCCAGGGGCCGCTCATCCTGGCGATTAGCCGCGTGTTGCAGGCGTGTGCGATGCAGAGCGCCCACTCCCGAACGCCGCTGCTGGTGCCGGAGATTGCCGCACGCATCGAGGCCCTTGCCGATCCCTGGTTCGACGCGTACCTGGCCTTCAACCACGGCATGGGGGAGCTTGAGAACTTTGGTGATGTCGCGTTTGCCCGGGCACGCCTGCTGCGGGCGCAGGAACTTTTCAGTACGCTCGGCGATACCTGGCATCAGGCGCAGGTGCTCGCGGGCCTCGGACTACTTGCCCTCCTGGCGGGTGAGCCGGCCGCAGCACGCACCTGGTATGAGGCGGCGCTCGCCGCAGCCCGCACGCTGAAAGAGCGCGCGCTGGAAGCCCTAGCCCTCGACAAACTGGGTGACGTGGCGCGTCTCAGCGGCGCGGATGACAGCGCGGCCACGTACTACGCCACAAGCCTGCAGATCTACCGCGACCTTGATAGCCGGCTGGACATTGCCCGACTGACCCATAACCTGGGCTATCTCGCACTCCATGCGGGTGACACGACCCTGGCGCGTGCCCGCTTCACGCAGAGCTTGCACGGATTCCGTACGCTCGGGCAGCCCCGTGGACAGGCCGAGGCGCTCGCGGGCCTGGCTGCTGTCGCCGCCGATGCACGGACGCCTGCAGCGGCGCGACTGGCCGCGCGATGGTGGGATGCTGCCGCGGCCGTCCATGCCGCCGAAGGCACGCCCGTCTGGCCGGCCAATCAGGCGGAGCTGGCCCGCTACCAGGCACGTGCCCATGACATCATCGGTGCACCCACCTTCGACGTTGCCGCTGCCGAGGGTGCTGCGCTGTCACTCGACGAAGCCGTCGCCGAGGCGCTGCGCGTGTAGGCAGTTTGTAGGCACCTCACTGCTATCCTTCGACGCGCAGTCATGGATGAAAGCGCGTAAGGAGGATCGCTATGTCTGGCTCGTCGTTTGTCCGCTCAGCTGGCCTGTGGCTGATCATCGGGGCGTTGGTAGGTATGGGCGTTGGCGTCAAAGAGGCGCTATCCCCCACCCCCTTCAGGACCATGGAGAACGTGGTCATGCAGGGGATCGTCATCATCGCGAACACGCTGTTTCTGATCGGCGTGATCGGACTGGCGCGCTCCGGTGTGGCGGGCGAAAGCATGGTGGCGAAGATCGGGCTCGGGATCGCGGTGCTGGCGAGTGCCCTGTTTCTCCCGTTCGAACTGGTCGTCATCGTGAGTCTCGATCTCGGCGGCATTCTGCTCGGGCTCTGCGCGCTGCTGCAGGGGCTGGGCCTGCTGCTTGCCGGCATCGCGGTGCTGCGGGCTGACCGGTGGCAGGGCTGGCACCGTTTCACGCCGCTGCTCACCGGGCTCTACACCTTCCTGGTGCTTATTCCCGCCCTTGCACTGAGCGATGGATACAATGCCTGGGCGCTGGTAGGCTGGAGTGCCTGCTTCATCCCACTCGGTCTGGCGCTCTACCAACAGCACTTGGCGCCCTCGAGCGACACCGCGGTGGCCGGCGCATGATGGACGACCCATCTTACCACTCGTTCCTCTTGCGGCTGTGGCAGGAGCCTGGGGCCGCGGGCAGTGCGTGGCACGCCGAGATCGAGCACATCCAGAGCGGCGCCGTTGTTGTGGTGTACTCACTCGCAGAAGCGCTCAGCCTCATTCAGGATACGGCAGCTGGGGATGAGGAACAGCGAGGAGACAGTGGGAGCTACGTGTTCCCGCCCGCACCGCACTCGCCGCAGTGAGTCTCAGGCAACTGGGCAGCCGAGGATCGTTCATCCTATTTCCCATCTGGTGCATTTGGCTTGGTCATCTGGTCGTTTCAGACCACGTGACGAGGCATATCGCTCCACAAGCGCGAGCTACGTCTCAGGTTTCTTGCAGGGTTCGTGTGGGCATGAGGTTGACCGAACAGTGTCCACGATCCATTCCATTCGCGCCACGACAGTGCTGCGATGTCATAAGGAATGGCGATGGGGCCTTATACGAAACCCGTAGAGAAACGTCCGATATAGCCAGGCTCGTAGAGCGTGCCTATACCGGACGTCATTAGCCGGAGCTGGTATTACTTATATGGAGGACCTATATGGATACCCCACTGGTTATGACCCATACACAGAAGCAGATGCGCCCACCAACCCTGCGCACAATCACGGCGGTCGCACTAGTGCTCAATGCGCTGTTTTTTGTGCTCGATCTTTTCTCAAGAGGCCCGAATGGGCTGAACCTGGGCCACATCATCCCTTCGCTGGTCGTCGCGGGGATTGTGGCCATCCGGTTCCGGTGGACCCCCGCGCTCGGCGCGCTCCTCAGCGGCCTCCTGCTGGTAGACGGGTATATGTTCCTCACGGATTTGCTGACGCTGCCGGATAGCTCCGCCACCTTCGCGTTGGCCGCTACCTTCTTCGCCACGGCGATCGTCGGATTAATCGCCGGGATCGGAGCGACCGTGCAGCATTCCCGTGCCCTGCGGAGCTACCCCTTCGTCGATCCGCCCGCGCCACCATGGACCTATCCGGCGCTGCTGGCGCTCACCGCACTGGTGCTCGGCGGTATCCTGACGACCGCGATGCAACCGCGTGGCACCCTGCCGGGTGTGAGGCCTGAAACGCTGGCGGCGCTCCCGGCGCTTACAACCAGAGATCATCAGTTTGATCAGCCTGAAATTTGGGCAAAGGTCGGCGAAACGGTGGCGCTGCGCCTCGACAACGCCGACACCTCGACGCATTACCTCGACATCGACGAGTTCAACGTCCACGCGATCATGCCCGCTGGCAAGAGTAACGTGGCAATTTTTAAGCCGATGCAGCCCGGCACCTTTACCTTCTACTGCCATCCGCATGCCGATAAAGCCGCCGGCACTGGCATGGTCGGCAGGCTGATCGTCGAGCCGTAGGACCAGCCGCGGACGTGGGAGGATGCTATTGGGGTTAAGTCAAGATAAAGCCAAAAACGGCACCAGGGCGAACAAAGGGAAACAGCGTGGGGCTGGTGGCGATGCCTCCGACCCCACACCTCTGTCGTCCGTCCGTTAGTCTGGTAGGTCGAACCGTGGGTCAATCGGCTCTGGCTTCTCGTCAACATTCACCGCATAGTCGCCATAGCGGCGCAGATGGCCCGTCAAATACGGGCTGAGCCGGGCAACCACCTCCTTCGTCACGGGATATCCTTCCTGCCGCAACTCCAGGAGCAGCTTGGTCAGGTCCACCGTATTCTGCACAATGACGGCATTGGCTACCAGGTCATTGTTTATGTGGACACTTTCACTTTACCACACGCCCCACCTATTAATAGGTAGGGCACTATCTTTGCACTTTTTGAGAATCGCCCACATCTGGGGCTTTCCCGCGCAGCGGGCTACTACATGTAGAGGCAAATTGAGCGCTACAAGGCTCAAAATCGAAAAGTGCAAAGATCGTAGTAGGGCCAACGTTCAGGTTTTCCAGCGGAGGCGCTGCGCGCGGCATCTCTTGGGGGAAGGGGGCACGACCCATCCGGCACCCAAGGTTCTTGCCCCCTTCCCCCAAACCCCCATTCCCCTTGCTCCTTCCCTCGTATACTGATATTCACTGATTCCTGAGTGGTGGTGAGGCTGGCTCCTCCCTTGCGGCACGGACCGCGCAGGAGAGATTAACCCCCATCGCCCTGGGCAGCGGGAGCCTGAACCGTATCATATGGCTTGACCACGCATTACGAGGAACGGCGCGGCCTGCCCTCAGGAACAGCAGCTTCCCAATGCGTTACTTGCTCAGTGAGGTCTTCCTATGTCCCATGCTCAGTCC
>JBBSGA010000153.1:0-13897 GCA_038254585.1 Chloroflexales bacterium
GATGGTCAACCTCTTGGGCAATGCCAACCGGCATACCCCTGCCGGTACGCGGATTGCTATCGATGCGCGGACCGAGGGTGATGAGATTCGGCTTGCCGTACGTGACAATGGCGAGGGTATCCCGCGGGATGAGCTCGAGATGATCTTTCAGCGCTTCTACCGCCGCGCCGCGGCAGATGCAGGAGGCTCAGGGCTCGGACTGGCAATCGCCAAAGCGATCGTGGAGCTGCACGGCGGCCGCGTTTGGGCTGAGAGCCGGCCTGGGGCCGGCACGACCTTCTATGTCGCCTTGCCGGTCTATGCCCAGGGAGGACAACCGTGACACTGAAGCTCCTGATTGCCGAGGACGCGCGCGACGTTGCCCAGGTCGTTGCCTTTGCGGTCCGGATGACCTGGCCGGACTGCCAGGTGACGGTTGCGTCGAGCGGCGCGGCTGCGCTGCAGTGCTTCATGGAGTCCGGAGCCGACCTCGTCATCCTCGACGTCGCGATGCCGCCGCCGGACGGCCTGACCGTCTGCCAGCGTATTCGCGCCGTCTCCGCCGTGCCGATTCTGATGCTCACGGCGCGCGATAGCACCCTGGACAAAGTCCGGGCGTTTGACCTCGGCGCCGACGATTACCTCACCAAGCCCTTCGACCCGCTCGAGCTGACGGCCCGCCTGCGCGCGCTCGTCCGTCGAGCACATGGGCCGCAGAAGCCAGCTGAGCAAGCGTTCGCCATGGACGACTTCGCACTCGACTATGCGATGCAGCAGGTGCGCGTTCAAGGCGAGGCCGTTCACCTGACGTCGACGGAGTACCGCGTGCTGGAGGAGCTGGTGCGCCATGCCGGCACCATCCTGTCGCACCGATTCTTGCTTGAGCACGTCTGGGGACCGAGCTATCGCGGCGAAACACACTACCTCAAGGTGATCGTCCGGCGACTACGCCAAAAGCTCGGTGATGATGCCGAGCAGCCGCGCTACATTCAGACCGTCTGGGGCACCGGCTACCGGTTCGCTCCACCCCGCTAGGCAGGCGTAGCCACCGTCATTCGTCTCCCCGCGCTTGACCATCGCGGCACTGCGCCACGTCGGGCCCCACGGCACGGCCTACCATCTTTGCAGCCATGGTTCCCACGCCGGCGTTCTATTGGACGCTCGCCGGCTCCTTTTACCGACTGTTACCATTCGTGGCGATAATTTTCACCACGCTTTACCGGCGCTCACATCGCTGTCGATTAGACTGGAACGAGAGCCTGGGCGCACGGCGGAGCCAAACATATGCCCCGGTGATCGCTAAGCAGTCGTCGACGGAGCATGACGGCGAATGGCCGCCATGCTCCATGGACGATTCCGGTCGTGCGACGAGTGAAGTGGAAGAGCGCGCCGTTACGCGGCATCTGGGCATCGAGGCGATAGATCTGGCAGCCCATGAAGGATGACTTAACCCCGGTACCCGTGACACTACCGCCTGTAGAGCTCGCGGTACTCGACGATGCTGCATTGCTTGTGCTGATCGCATGCCGGAGCGTGACAGCGCTTGGGGCGCTGTACGATCGTTATGGTGGCGTCGTCTTCACCGTCGCACGGCGCGTGACGGGAGACGAGCAAGACGCTACCACCATTACGGAGCAGGTCTTCGATGCTCTCTGGCAACATGCCGGCGACGACGAGCTGCCGGTTCCTACGTTACACTGGCTGATCGACCAGGCGCGTTGCCGGGCACTCGACAAACGCCGCGGCGGCAGCCAGACGGCGCAGGTACTGGCCGGACGAGTGCCCGGTATGCTGACCGGCGCTCGAATGCTCACGCCGCCGGCACATTTGCAGCAACACATGCGCACGCTCATCGCCGGCTTGCCTTCCGAACAACGCGAGGTGCTTGCGCTGGCCTACTTCGATGGCCTCACCTGTGTCGAGTTGGCGCGCACGCTGGATGCTCCTGTCGCCATGGTCAAGCATTGGCTCTGGCTTGGCATGACGGCGCTCGGCGTCGGGCTCGGATCTGCTGGATCGAAGGCGCCTGATTGATGAGCAGCCGCGGGGTAATCACTGTGACTACTGCCATCACGACTGCTTGTGTACGATCAGGGCGGTGAAGCGACCCACCCGCAGGCGCTCGTAGCGCGTGCCTGCCCGCCTCAGCTGCTCCTCGTAGGCTTCCGGCTTCGCCTGGGGCTGTGATGGATCGAAAATATACGCAACCACGCGTGCCGCATTGAACGCTCGTCGGTAGGGAGCATAGCGATCCTGCCCCGGGTTGAGCGGGACCACAACCGGCTGCTCATGCCAAAGAAAGGTCAGCCGGTAGGCCTGCCAATAATCCGCGGCCGCGTACTCTATGCCGCGCCGACGGAGGCTTGTGCCGAGCTGCGTCTCCTCCTGCGCCGAGCCAGGTGGCGTCAGCGTGGGTAGCGCCCCGTGCACAAACGGGCCAAAGCTGAGCCATCCGCCGACCGCAGCAGCCACCAGGTAGGGTGCGACCAGCAGCCCGAAGCGCCGGGTGCGCAGCAGGTAGGCAGCCGGAGCAAGCACGAAGGGGGCAGCCCACACGATGGGCGCCAGGTAGCGCGCCGAGTACTGATCCACGGGCATGCTGGAGACCAGGAAGCCGCCCAGCGAGCTCCCGGCGATCATGAAACCCAGGCCTCCGAAGCGGCGCACGGACCAGGGGAGCCGCTTCAAGAAAAGCGCCGCTCCGCCGAAGAGCATGCTCAGCACAAGCAGGCCTGCCCCGGCAATTTGCACCGCGCGAAAGATCGCCGGAGGCTGCCAGGTGACGCCGCGCTCGGTGAAGACTTTGTAGCTTAGCAGCCACGGCAGACAGGTTTCGCGAAGCAGCGCGAGGTTGTGCGCGATCCGTGCGACGGTCAGCGAGGCCGCGTGCGAAGCCGCGTGTGGGCTCTGCCGCAGCAGCCAGAGCAAGCTCAAGCCGCCCGCGGCTCCGATGGCGCAGGCACCCACCCGTTGCAACACGGCAGCGGCGTTTGCCTTGCCGTCGAGGCTGCACGCGATCGCAAAGAAGCCCACACCCATCACGAACTGCAGCGCAAAGAGATCGAAGTAAAGCGCCAGGATACTCGCAAAGGCGCCGGCAGCACAGCGGAGTAGCGGCCGGCGGGACTGGCCGGCGCCGTCCAGGAGCCAAATCGCGGCGAAGACGCACGTGATGCACCATTGCCGCGGCGGGTAGACCGTGACGCTGTTGATGGCCCGCGGGGTAAAGACGAGCGGCAGGAGCAAAATCAGCGCGCACGTTATGTCCACGCGCTTGCGCAGGACCGCGAAGGCGAGCCAGAGCAGGATCAGGTGGCCCACGAGCGGCACAGCCATCAGGGTCCAGACGTGACTTCCGGCAAGCGTGAACGCGACGGCGGCCAGCAGCGCGTCGAACGAGGACTGGTAACCGGCGCCCCAGAGGAACCAGGACCACTCCCCCGCGCGCATGTGGTCCGCCTGCAGCCCCACGATCGTGGCGTCCGAGCTCATGCCAGGGGCGTTGAGCAGCGCGGGGAGACGAAAGAGAACCGCCGTGGCGAGCACGGCCGCAAAGAGAGTCCGAGGTACGAGGCGCGCGTGCGGAGCAACGGAAAGCTGCACTGCCATCTTTGAACGCTTACGCTGGCGACTGCGAGAGCGCGCTTGCCGCTGCAGCGGCAAGCGCTTGCCCCAGCGTCATCGCGCGCCCGTGCGCCCAGGCTTCGTCGAACACCTCCGGGGCGAGCAGACTCCGTATGGCGCCCGCGGCACAGTCAAAGTCGACCTGGATCGAAGGCGGTCGCGGGGCGCTCAGTATCTCGCGCTGCTGCTCCGCGGCACCCAGGAGCGTGGCGGCGCATATGGCGCCGTCCTGCCCAGCTGCAATCGCCGCAAGCTGCTCCAGGCATTCGATGCAGCCCACGGCCTCGCCGAGACCATGGTAGATCGCCAGGCTTTCGGCAAGGGTAGCGCCCGCCTCGTCGAGCGCGCCGGCTTGGCGCGCCCGGGAGCCGAGGTTATAGAGCAGCAAGGCAATGCCGTACTGATCGCCCAGTCCCCGGTAGAGGGCCAGGCTTTCCTGCTGCAGCTCCGTGGCCCGCGCTCGCCGGCCCTGCGCATCAAGCACCACGGCAAGGTTGTTGAGGTCCTCTGCGATGCCACGTTTGTCCCCCAGCCGGCGGCTCAGCGTCAGGCATTCTTCCTGAAGGGCTGCTGCCCGGCTCAGATCGCCCTCGGAACGCGCCAGGCTGCCGAGATTGCCGAGCGCCGCCGCAACGCCGCGCCAGTTGGCCAGTTCCCGGCTGAGCGCGAGGCTTTCCTCGAATAGACCGGCGGCGCACGCGGATTTGCCCTGCCGTCGCGCGACCAGGCCGAGGCCGTTGAGCAGCACTGCGGTCCAGAAGCGCTCGCCGGCCGCGCGGCTGAGCTCCAGACCCGCTTCGAAGAAGGTGCTCGCACGAGCGTAGTCGCTCTGCCGCCTGGCCAGCGTGCCGGCTCCGTTGAGCACCTTCAGGCGCACCGCGGGAGTGACGGAGCAGATGGATAGCCCTAACACCTGCTCCAGCCAACGGCGCGCCTCGGCAAAGTAGCCGTGCATGTCCCAGAAGCGCCAGAGTGCCCCGGCCAGCCGGAGCGCAGTTTCGGGCGCGCCCTGCTCGATCGCCGATCGCAGTGCCTCGCGCAGGTTATCGCGCTCCTCTTCCAGGCGCGCAAGCCAGGCCTCCTGATTGGGACCGGTGAGCTCAGCCTCGGCCTGGTCGGCCAGGGCCAGCATCGCCGACCGGTGGCGATCGCGGACGGCAGCTTCTGCGCCGGCCATCTGCAGCCGGGTTGCCGCGTACTGCCGCGCAAGCTCGTGCAGATCATAGCGCCCGACGATCGTTTTGTGCAGCAGCGATTTGTCCATGAGCGCGGCCAGCTGCTGCAGTGATGCGCTGGCTACGCTCTCCGCCTGCTCGCGGCGAAAGCCGCCCCGGAAGACGCTCAGCCGGCTGAAGGTCCGACGCTCGTCGTCGTCGAGCAAGGCCCACGAGTGGTCGAAGACGGCCCGCAGGCTGCGATGCCGCGGGGGGACGTCGCGCAGCGACGTCGTGAGGAACTCGAGGCTGTGCCCGATTTCCGCGGCAATCTCCGCGCACGACAGGAGACGCGTCCAGCTCGCCGCGAGCTCGATCGCCAGCGGCAGCCCCTCGACGAGCCGGCAGATGTGGACGATCGCCACGAGATCCTCCGGCGACGGGGCAAAGGATGCCTGAACGCGCCGCGCGCTCTCCACAAAGAGCTCGACCGCGCCCGAGGTGTTCACGGCCGGGGGGCTGTCCGCTGCCGGCACCGGCAGCCCTCCTGGCTCGAAGAGCCATTCGTGCTGTACGTTGAGCCGCTCGCGCGACGTCGCGAGGATCGTCACGCGTGGCGCGCGAGCGAGGATCATCGTAACCACGTCGACACCGGCCAACAGGTGCTCGAGGTTGTCGAGCACTAACAGCACTTCTTGGTCGCGCAGCCCGGCGAGCAGCCGTTCCGCGGCCGCCTGGTCCGGCGACGATGGCAGCTCCAGGGCATCTGCTATGGCGGACGCGAGATGTTCGGGCTGCCGCAGGCCCGCGAGCGGGACGTAGCAGACACCCGCGGCGAAGGCCTCGATCTGCTGCGCGGCGGCCTGGAGGGCCAACCGCGTCTTGCCGATACCTCCGGGACCGGCGATAGTCAGGAGGCGACACGCTCCGTTCGCCAGAAGATCGGCCAGCTGCGCGAGCTCGTCCTCGCGGCCGACGAAGCGCGTCGGCGGCGGCGGGAGGTTATGTCGACGCTCCGACGGCAGCGCCAGGAGCTCCTCGCCGCGGGAGAGTGCGTCCGGCTCCAGAATACGGCGGTAGAGGGCGATCGTCTCAGCTTCCGGCTCGACTCCCAGATCCTGCGCCAGCTGCTTCCGGCAGCGCTCGTACTCCTCGAGCGCGGCGCGGCGCTGCCCGGCCAGCATCAGCATACGCATCATCCGGCGATAAGCTTCCTCGCACCACGAGTCGAGCGCAAGCTGACGGCGGGCATAGTCGCCCGCGCGAGCGTAGGCGCCGCGCTGCTCGTGGAACGTCGCCAGCAACGTCAGCGCACGCATCATCCGGCGCCGATAGTGCTCGCGCTCCAGCAGTGCCCATTCGTCGAAGCCGACGCTGTCGGCAAGGGTGAGCTCCGCCAGCAGATCGCCGCGATAGAGCGCGACGGCATCGGCCAGCCGCTGAGCGCACGCCGCGCACGTCTCGATATGGCGATGCCCGTGCGCGTCGCACGCCGCGAGCAGCGTCGTGAACGCATCGAGATCGAGCGAGTAGTCGGCCGCGGGGTTGAATTGAATCGTCTCGCGGGTGATACGCAAGAACGGCGGCGCGGCCGTTTGGTCGCCGATCGCCCGGCGCAGGTTGAAGAGCGCCTGGCTTAGATTGTGGCGCGCCGCGCGCGCCGGCAGCTCCGGCCAGAGCAAGTCCACCAGCGTCTCGCGCGCGTACGCGCGCCGGGCGTTGGCTGCGAGATAGATCAGCAGAGCCCGCACTTTGTCGGACTCAAACCGTGGCGGAGAGCCGTCTAGTGTGATCTGCGGCGTGCCGAGTAACGCGAACGCCAGGCGAGCCATCGCGCGCGGTGCTCCTTGGTAATCGGACGGCGAAAGCGCTTCCCGGCCATTGTACCGCGGCCGCGTCGCCGCGTACCGAGCCCCTGATACATTCCTGATAGTCGCCCGCTACACTCCGGCTATCTGAACGACCCAGCGACGGAGCCGAAGATGCCCAAGCCGCGGTCTGTCTACAAATCGTACCTGCTGCGTCTGTGGTGCTCCGAAGCTGATGGAGCCGCCTGGCGAGCCTCCCTGGAAGACGCGCGGAGCGGGGCGCGGCAGGGCTTTGCGACGCTGGATCAGCTGTTTTCGTTTCTGCGGGATCAGGCAGCGGGAGGGACGCCCAGGCCGGACGAGGTCGAGACCACCGGAGTCATGCCGGCTCCTACATCGGATGAATAGGTACAGGAGGGTATCAGCATGCGGGTACGTACGTTAGGGATTCTGTCGCTTGTCTGCGGCGTGTTGGCGCTGGCGCCCTGGATGCCGCGGACGAGCCATTCGGCCGCCGCGGCGGGGAGCCCCGGCACGATCGCCTATACCACCGGCGACGAAATCCATCTCATCAACGCCGACGGCAGCGGCGATCGGCGGATCTGGACCAATCCAAGTCCAAGCAACGGCGGCGTCGACAGCCTCGTCTGGAAGCCGGATGCCAGCGAGATCGCCTTTTCGAGCAGTCACGAGGCGCCGTTCTCCTTCTTCCAGGCGGACATCTATGCGATCCGGCCCGACGGCGGCGGCTTCCGCAAGGTGACCAACGCGCCGGATATGAGCACCTTTGCCGCGCTGCCCAAGGGGACGGTTACCGTAACGGTCCGCAACGCTTACACCGGCGGCGGTCCGTTCTTCGTCTACGTCGCGGGCGCCACCGCGGGCCAGGCCGTCACCGTGGGCGGCGGCGCAAGCCAGACGCTTACCTTTAACAACGTGGCGGATTTCGGCCCCGGCGTCTCGCAGCCGGTCGTCGCGATCAACGGGCTGTACCGCTGGTTCACCGCGGGCGTCGCGCCCGACGTCCAGCCGGGCCAGACCGTGAATGCCGGCACGCTCTCGATCTTCGGCAACGGGATTCGATCGTTCGGGGCACGTAAGCCGACGTGGCGCTCCGACGGCTCGCGCATCGGCTTCGTCCTCGGCGCCGGATGCAGCCTGGATCAGGTTGATGCCAACCCGCCGAATGGCCTCAACTGGCAGACGCTCTTGAATCCTAACGTCTCGGGCTTTACGTGCAATCTCGACTGGGCGCCGCTCGCCTCGATCGCCAATCAGATCGTGTATGACGACTACGGCGTCGAGGGCCACATCTGGCGGACACAGGAAGGCAGCAGCGATGCCGGCACGCAGCTGGTCTCGTACGACGGCTCCAATCTGGTGTGGTGGCTGAAGTGGCTGCCGGACGCCTCGGGAGTGCTGCTTTCCCTGAAAGAAGGCTTCGACGACGCGAACATCTACGAGTACGACTTCGCGACGCAGGCGGTCACGCAGATCACGCACTTTACGAGCGAATTCGCGGGAGTGTTCAGCATCTCGCCCGACGGGCAGTACATCGTCTTCGAGCGCTCGACGTCGCCGGATAACACCCCCGATCTCTGGATCATGCGGCGCGACGGATCGGAGATGCGGCTGCTCGTGCGCGGAGCCGCACGTCCTTCCTGGAGCCCACGCCAGCCGTTGATACTGTCCAACAAGCTCTTTGTGCCACTCGTCCGGCGCTAGTACACATGGGCGCAAGGAACACCGCAGGTTTACATCACGGAGACACGGAGGAAGGTATTGTCAAGGTATTGGCCGCACGCGATGAGGATCGCTGATACCGGGACCATGAGGTCGAGGATCTGTCCTTCGCGTGCCTGCCGACGCAGCGAGCGAGCGGCTGGTTCCCGCGTTCCAGAGCTGGAAGCGGCGCGCACCTTCCACGCGCTATGCCGCCGCCGTGAGCCGCTGGCGGCGTGGACAGCAGGGCGCACGGATCGGCCCGCAGGCAGCGGGCGCCCCTGGGCGCAGCGCTGGGCAGGGCCGGGGGACGTGAACCGGCGCTACCCACTCCGTGGGCACCCCCGCGCACGCTGACGTGTCGGGTGGTGGGAGTTTTCTGCCCGATGGGTGAGGCGCGTATGGCGGCGGTGTTCAACACGTGGCATGCCTCCGTGTGGGCGGCCTCGGACCGGCCATACACGCGCAAGATCGCCACATCAACCCACGAGCGGCTCGATGTGCGGCTCGATGATCTCAGCGACTTTGAGTGCCCATTGGACGATATCGCTCCCGCCGAGCTGCAGCCACCAACTTGCGTTGAGGCAGGCGTACGCGCAGGTGAACGCCAGCACGCGCCACGGGTCGAGGGTGAGCAGGTCCGCCAGGATCGCCGCGTTGGTCAGGAGGCGGGTTTCGTTGTGGACAAGTGCGGGCATCACCGGGTTGCAGAGCGTGTTGGCGCAGTCATAGGTGCGCTCGCCCACGAGACCTTTCGGGTCGAAGGCGAGCCAGCCGCGCGGCGACTGTCGGATGTTGTAGTGCTGGATGTCACCGTGCAGCACGCGCACGTCGCGCTGGTCGGCGAGCAGCCGCTCGGTGAGCGCGGCATTCCGCACGTAGATAGACTCGATGCCGGCCTGCCTGTCCGCCGCCCCTTTGGCGAAGAGCGCCCCAAACCAGCGATCCAGTGGAACCAAGCCGTCGTGCGGAGCATCCTGCGGAACACTGTGCAACTGCGTGATCACCTGTGCGATGATGCGCGTGGCGCGCTCGTCCTCACCACGCTCGACCAGCGTGACAAGCTCGTCACCTGCAGCGTATTCCATCAATTGTGCGCCTGCGTCATACCGCAGGAGGCGCACCGCCCCATGACCGTCGAAATAGCGCAGGGACAGTGCGCCGCGCTGCTCCTCCGTCTCCGATGGGGACAGCAGTTTGAGGACGAAGGTCTCGGCACCGTGCGTGACGGTGTAGATGTGACTGGTCATCGTCTGCGTGAGCAATCGCGGGTTCGAAAGCTCCCACGCAGCCAGGTAGTGGTTCAGCTTGTTGGTGTCGCTCATGGGTGCGATGATACCCTCGAGACGAACCAGTTCCGGATCATGGTGACGGAAGCGCATGCGGATTGGAGCGGGCGGAGCTGGCGCTTCGAGGGGGCGTTGCGGACGGGAACGCTGGCGCTCGATGAGTACAGCGCGGGAGACGCGGCGAGCTTCGGCTAGGACGCGGGGACGAACGGCCAGGGGCAGCGGACGTCGCAGAGCAACCCGAGCGCGACGACGTGGGGCTACGACTGCGGGGGCGGGCGACGCAGGAGACGTGGACGGTGGCGGGCCTGAGCGGCAGCCGCACGTTCACGCGCGCCTACGACACAGCAGACCGGCTGGCCACGCTGACGGTATCGGCCAACGATTCCGGCTCGCTACCCCCCACATCTTCCGTGGAGGAGCGTAATACGGCAGAGCATCTGGTGTACGCAGGGAACCAGCAGCAGCTCATGGCGAATCACAGCAAGCTCTTAAGTGACAAGATCGACCAAATGGACGTTGAGGCGCGCAATCAACATTGGATTCGTAGTCAAACCGTGGAGCAGTCCTACCAAAACCAGACGGTCTTGTGGGTCATTGGTGCGACCCACCTCGGCGGATTGATCGGCGAGCTGAAGCAGGCCGGATGGGGAGCCGCGGCGCAAGCGCTCTAGAGGAAGACGGAGACCATTCCCTCGTGAAGAACTGGACACTGCCCGTCGAAGCGCGTCTACCGTGGCGCCTGTCGGCGCTCATGATCCGCGCGGCACTTCGCTCATGATCCCCAGGTAGTTATTCTCCGAGTCGCGAAAGAATGCCATCCAGAGATCGTAGGTTCCATGTTTGCGATCACGTGCGGAGCGTCTTCGAAATGGATGTTTCGGCCTGAGAGGGTCTGGTAGGCCACGTCGATATCGTCGACCTTGAAGTAGATGATCGAGCTCGGGTGGTCGAACTCCGGCGTTTCGGGCCTGCTCAACATCAGGCGCACGCCCCCACAGTCGAAGAAGGCCAGGTGCGGCACCGTGAACAGGTGCCGCATGCCGAGTTTGTCCCGGTAAAACGCCGAAGCGCGCTCGACGTCGCGTACCGGCACGGAAATTTGCCCGATCTGGTTGAGCCTGAAGTCATGTTGCCCTGGCATAGTAGCACTCCATCCTCGCTGGTTTAGACGGACCGCGTCCGGCGCCGTGCCCGCAGTATACGCGGCTGCGCTCCTGGCTGCTTCTCGAAAATCACCTCATTTCGCGGCCATAGCGGGCCGGCTCAACGAGCTCAGAGTCTGGCGGGGGAGCGCTTATGGTAGACTGAGCGGTACAAGGAGCGAGTTCATGGCAACGCACGTACCTGCCACCGTCGAGGACCTGTACCATGTACCTGACAACCGTAAGGCCGAGTTGGTCGACGGCGAGGTGGTGTTGATGTCGCCGACGGGTGACACGCCGAGCCGCGCGGCGAGCAACGTCTACCTCAGCCTGCGAGACTACGAGCGCACTGGCAAAGCCGCAGGCCGGGCCTACGCAGACAACACGGGCTTTACGGTCAATCTGCCGCACAGGGGCTCATTTAGCCCTGACGCATCCTGGTACGTCGGTCCCCGCGCGGGTGGCAAGTTCCTCCACGGCGCACCCGTTTTTGCGGTTGAGGTGCGGAGTGAGGGGGACTACGATCGCGAAGCCGAACAAGCGATCGTTCGTAAGCGCCACGACTACTTCGCGGCGGGCACGCAGGTCGTCTGGGACGTCGACGTGCTGCGCGATGCGGTCATCCGCGTCTATCGCTCCGACGACCCTGACCAAGCGACGGTCTACCGCCGCGGCCAGCAGGCCGACGCCGTGCCGGCCCTCCCGGATTGGCGCTTCCCGGTTGACGAGCTCTTCCTCTAGCTCAGGCGCGTCCGGCCGCTCGTAGCCCGCGCCGGTACGCTGCCGGCGAGACACCGGCATGGCGCCGGAAGAGCCAGCTGAACGAGCCTGGGCTCTCGAAGCCGACGGCCAGGCAGATCTCGTGTCCTAGCTACCATTCACATCCGCAGCATTGTGGCAGCTTCCATGCTCATCCCGTCGCAACGTATCCTCCTTCAGCACAGCTCGGATGAGCTGTGTCGAAGCAGCATGAAGGAGCCAGATGGTGTTCGGGATATTGAAGTGTGTTCAGTCGATCGTCAAACGCGGGCTGCGAGCGGCCCGCACCGCGATCTCTCGTTTGACCAAGCCGATCGCTCACGGCCCTGCGCTCGGAACCATCGCTGACCTCGCCCGCAGCAAGCCGCAACTGGTCGCGCAAAACCTTCTACTTCGCCAGCAACTCGTCGTCCTCAATCGGTCAGCCAAACGGCCGCGCTTCACGGCTGCTGATCGCTGCCTCTTCGTCGTGCTGGCAAGCAAGCTTCAGAACTGGAAGGAAGCCGTGCTCATCGTCAAACCGGAGACGATCCTTCGCTGGCATCGTCAGGGCTTCCAGCTCTTCTGGAAGCGGAGATCACGCGCCAGGTCATGTGACCCGAAGATACCAGCCGAGACGATCACGTTGATCCAGCAGATGGCAGCCGACAACCGGCTGTGGGATGCCGAACGCATGCGCGGTGAGTTGCTGAAAGTTGGGATCAAGGTCGCGAAGCGCGCCGTTCAACGGTACCTGCGTCAAGCCCGGCCACCAAGACTGCATGGTCAGGCCTGGGCAACCTTCCTCCAAAATCACGCCAATGACATCTGGGCCTGCGGATCGGTGCTGGCGTAGGAGAGGCAGGCGTGGTTGGGGCAGGCGAAGCCATCCGTCGTGATGCGTTTGGGTGCGCCTCGCCGGCTCGTGAGTTCTCTCCAAGGGCGAACGGATGGAGGTTGGGCCGATGCGAGTGGGGACCAGGCAAGCTGACGACGACAGGCCGGACCATCAGT
The DNA here is from genome assembly GCA_038254585.1 of Chloroflexales bacterium. Lineage (GTDB taxonomy): Bacteria > Chloroflexota > Chloroflexia > Chloroflexales > Kallotenuaceae > JBBSGA01. The sequence goes on from JBBSGA010000153.1 coordinate 12,474, forward strand.
GGAGCTGCGCGGTTTCAGGAGACGTTGAACCGTCGCCACCACAGCAGGATCGCTCGGCTGGCGAGGGTGTCGATGATGCTGGAGGGAGATAAACCAGAGGGCACAAAGCAGCAGCGCCACGCTCAGCAAGAGGATGTCTCCAGCCATCCGAGCTCCTTTGGTTGGTCAAGCAGTCGGAGAAGTATGGCTGAATTATCCACTACGAATCTAATCATTACCCACATTTCTGTGGGGAGTCGGAGGACGCATGATTCGATACATGGTTGTGAGATCAACGAGATGCTGAAAGCCGCGCCACACCACGGTGACCCCAGGCTCACCGTCACCGTTGCGCCCCAGGAAGCCTCCCAACTGCGCGAGCCAGCGCACCGCCGTTCGCATCGTCGGCGGCTCGGCCGGCGGTGTCGCCGTCCGCTTGGTGGCACACTACAGGGCCTGCCATTCGTCCTCATCCAACAGCAGACTGCAGGGCGCATCCGGCACCGCCCGCGCCAGCATCGTCCCGTACAGAATGCGCCAGGCGATCACGCTGGAGCGCGCCAGGCAGCGCTTCAGCCGCTCGGCGCGCTCCAACTGCCGCGCCTCGCTCTTGCAGCCGCTTTTCAACACTTTGTGCCAAACCTCGATTCCCCAGCGGCACTCGTACCAATCCAGCCGCTCCAAGGCGTCTGCGGTCGTCTCGATTGGCACGGTCGTCAGCAGCAGCCACTCCACCGCCTCCATCCCCGCTGGCGGGGCCACCTCCACTGCCAAGACTGCCCACAGCGCCACCTCCGCCACCTGCTCCGCCGTCCTGGGCTTTGGGGGCCGCAGCCTCACCGCTTGCCACTGCACCGTCAGCGTGGCGCTTCGGGCAGGGTGGCCGTCGCGACGCGGGACGCGCACCTCACGCGTGGCCACGATGGGGGCGCGCTCCACCGCTGCCCACCGCCGCTGCTCCGGCTCGGCCACCCGGCGGTTCTGTCCGGCCCGCACCAGCAGGTCCCCACTGGGTGGTCTTGGCGCGGTGAAGCGGTCATACACAGCCGCTTCCGCATCCCCCACGCTGACGATGGTGGTGTCGGGAGAGGTCGCATGCAGCTTGACCACCGCCGCCAGGCTCGTGAGCCATTGCTGACTCTCGTTCTCGTCGATGGAGCGCTGCTTATGGTCACCTTTTTGGGCAAAGGTGGCGGCGTCACGCGCCCAGACCGCTTGGGCAAGCACGCCAAGCGGGACGCGCTCAGGGGTGATGGCGAGCGTGGAATGGACGACCAACCCCTGCTGGGAGGCGTGGACGAGCGGGCCAAGGCCGGTGGTGGCAGGATGGCGGCGATGATCGTATCGGTGGCTCCTATCAGTTCAGGCACCGGAGTGTCCATGATCATTCCTTTTGTAGAGCAGGGCAGGGGATAGGCCGCGCAGCGCGACTGGTGACGGTGTAA
>JBBSGA010000154.1:0-13895 GCA_038254585.1 Chloroflexales bacterium
CGAGACGCTGCTGAAGGCGTGTTGGCAGGCCCTAGACGAAACTGCTCGGGCGGCATCCGGGAAGGAGCTGCGCAAGGGACCGCGCGGAGGTGGTCGAGACGTCGAAGCGATCGTCCGGCACGTGATGGGCGCCGAGAGGGGCTATCTCGGGCGGCTCGCCTGGAAGCTTCCGCGAGGTGAAGAGGAGAACCTCGACGAGGAGCTTGGCAGAACCCGGCAGCCGATCCTGGACGCGCTCGCATCGGCCGCGCGTGGCGAGCTACCCGCGCGAGGACCGCGCGGTGGCGTGATCTGGGCGCCGCGCTACTTCGTCCGACGCGTGGCCTGGCACGTGCTCGATCACGCCTGGGAGATCGAGGACCGCGCCACGTAAGCGCTGCTTAAGGCTCGACGCGGTAGGCGCTGGCGATCGCATCCCTACCACGCCTGGCAACGTCCAGGGCATCCTCCTCGCCGTAGCTTTCGATAAACAGTTCCAACGATAAATAGCCGTGGTAGCCGGCACGCTCCAGCAGCCGGGCAAGCTCGTGGGCCGGCGCGATACCTTCACCGGGAAAGACCCGGTCCCGGTCGGTTAGCTGCTCCCGCCCCGGAGTAGCCGGATAATCGTTGACGTGCACGATCCCGATATGGCGGCCATTCATGTATGCCAGACTGTTTAGATCGCTGCCGCCGGTATACATGTGGAACGGATCCAACAGGATTTTGACGTCAGGCCTTCCACTCTCCATCGCGATGTACAGAGCTTCGCTCAATCTGGAGAGCTTTTGAGCTCTGCCCCAAAACTCAAGGTACGGCTCGACGCCGATCCGGCGCGCGATATCCGTCAGCCGTGCGAACTGCTCCGCCATCGCTTCGAGCGTGATCCCGTCCACGTCCCCGTACGGGGGCGCGGCAACCGCCGGGCATCCCAGCTCGTCGAGCAGGCCCATTTCACGCTCTGCCTGGGCGAAGCCTTGTTCACGCATCGTCTCGTCGGCGTCCGCCCACTTAAAGAACGCGATCGCGTTGACGATCTCAACTCCGGTATCGGCTATAAACCTCTTCAAGTCTTGGGTCGTGCCGCCGTTTTCGAGGTAGGCTGCGATATCTTTGACCCAGAGTTCGATACCTTCAAACCCGGCTGCGGCGGCGATGCGCACCTGTTGCTTGACGTCCAGCTCGAAGGGAAACAGCGTCGAGCTGTTGAGCGCCGTCTTGAATGGAAACATGTCGTGTGCCTGCTCCTCCATTTGGCCGTGATGCCGGGTATCATACCGCTGAGGCTTGCCCGATGTGTGGCAGATCTCCGACCATTGAGGCAAGAAGGAGGCCGGATCCGAATGACCGCGATACAAACGCCGCTCCCAGCCAGACAGCTCAGTGAGCTATATGCCCAGCGCGCCCGCGATCTGGCAGCGCGCGTCCTCGGCGCGGCGCAGCAGGGCCGTGCCGTGCCGCTCAGCCTCGCATTTGGTCTCGCCGACCCCGCACTCTTCCCGGTCCAGGATCTCGCCGGCGCGACCACTCGCGTGCTGGCCGAGCGCACGGATGCTGCCCTGAACTACGGCCCGCCCAGCCGCGAGCTGATCGAGCAGATTGTGGGTCGCCTGCGGCACCAGGGCATCGCCGCCGAGCCCGACCAGGTGATGCTCAGCTATGGCTCCGGCCAGATCCTGGCGTTACTCCCGCAGGTGCTGGTCGATCCCGGCGACGTGGTGCTGATCGAGGGGCCGAGCTTTATGGTTGCAGTCCGCCGCTTCGAGCTGGCGGGCGCGCGGCTCGTCACCATTCCGACGGACGCACACGGCATGGATGTGGATGCCCTCGCAAGCAGCCTGGCCGAGCTCGCGCGAGCGGGCATCCGCCCCAAGTTTATCTACACGATCCCGACCTTCCACAATCCCTCCGGCGTTACGATGCCGCTCGAGCGGCGCAAGCGCCTGGTCGCCCTCGCCGCCGACTATGGCGTGCTGATCGTCGAGGACGACGCGTACGGCGATCTGCGCTTTCGCGGTGAGCCTGAGCCGGCCCTGGCGGCGCTGGATGGCGAGGGCTGGGTGCTGCGCGTCGGCACCTACTCGAAGATTCTTGCGCCGGGCGTGCGTGTAGGCTGGGCGTATGGCCCGCGCGAGATGATCGAGCGGTTGAGCATGTTCAGGCCGGAAGGCGATACCGGGCCGTTTCTCACGCACGTCATCGCACGCTACTCTGCCGATGGGCGCCTGGAGGCGCATATCGAGGAGCTGCGCGACCTCTATCGCCACAAGTGCCAGGTGATGCTGGACGCGATCGCCCGCGACTTCCCTCCTGACGTCGAGACGATCGCGCCGGAGGGCGGCTTCTTCATCTGGTGCAAGCTGCCGGCCGATCTTAGCGCCACGGCCCTGCTGCCGCTCGCCGCCGAGCGCGGCGTGGCCTTCCTACCGGGCGGCCGCTGCTTCGCCAACGGCCAGGGCGATGATGCCTTGCGCCTGGCGTTCAGCTACCACGGCGCCGAACAGCTGGCCGACGGGATCGGCCGCCTCGCCGATGCCATGCGCGCGTTGCGCAAGAATAGCCAATAGACCGGTGTGGGTGCCAGCCACGGTCGCGTCGATCGACGTCTGCTTCCGGCTCTGGCGTCATCCCGCGGCCTCCCATGGCTGAAGGTGCTGTTACCATCCGACGAAGCCGCCTATCGTTGTGGCTTGTACAGCCGGATCAGCATATGCCCCGGCACGCCTAACCGGTTCAGGAGGCTGATGCCCCAGATCGTGGTGATCGTCCTCAGCCATCCTTGCTGGCGATGGCGGCGCGCCGACGTGACGACGGCAGCATCCAGCAGGCGCAGGCGACCGTGCCGCCGGAGCCGCGACAAGATCTCCAGGTCTTCCATGACGCTCCAATTGCGGTAACCGCCGGCGCCCACGAAGATCTCGCGCCGGACGAACATCGCCTGGTCGCCGAAGAATGTGTTCAGGAGCGCCGAGCGGAGATTGACGGCCCGTGTAATCAGCCGCGCCGGCCACGCCGGATCGTCGAGGCGTAGCCGAAAAGCGCCGCCGGCTACGTCCGCATCGTGCAGCGCCCGCTCGATTGCCTGGCCCGCCCCCGGCGGCAAGAGTGTGTCCGCGTGCAGGAAGAGTAGAACATCCCCTGTCGCCATCCCCGCACCGTGATTGAGCAATGCGCCACGTGTCATGCTTCCCGAAAAGACCTCCGCGTAGCGGCGCGCAACCTCTGCCGTGCGATCGGAGCTACAGGCCTCCACCACCAACAGCTCGTAGGGCGCAAGGACCGCTCGCGTATGCGCGAGCGTCTTGTCGATCATGCTCTCCTCGTTGTAGGCCGGTACGATGACCGATATCCTCACACTCGCCCTTCCCTTCTCGGCGCTTGCCGCCTGTCAAGCAGCATGTGAACGGTTGTAGAGGCGTTCTATAGAACCTCTCTACGGCTTGCTTCTCCGTAACCGCGCTCGTCGCCAGTACCTGCGCCCGGAGCCGCTCTACCTGTCAGGTAGAGCGCCCGGCTGCGCTCGGCGCGGGGCGGGAGCGTGCCGTGCAGGACCTCGTCGCGCCACTCGCTCAACGCACGGCGATGGGTCTCGAAGCCGATCTGCGCCATCGGCGGCAGCGCGTCCGGGGCAAAAAAAGCTACCTCGGCGGCATCGTCGCCGGCTCGAAGCGCACCGCCGGTAATCACGGCGCGGTACAGAATGATGATGCCGTGCTGGCGCGGATCGTCGAAGTAGCTATAGATGCCAAAGACCGGCCCGAGCTCGACGATCAGCCCGCTCTCCTCCTCTATCTCACGTCGCGCTGTCGCTTCCACATCGTCGCCGTACTCCACGAAGCCGCTCGGGAAGTACCAATGATCTTTCCATGGCTCGAACTTGCGCTGCGCCAGCAGCACGCTACCTCCGTCCTCGACCACACAACCGGCCGCGGGCACGGGATTGCGGTAGTGGATCCTGCCGCAGCGTGTGCAGACGCTGCGAGGATAATGGTCGATCTCCCGCGCCGCCACGGGTGCGCCACAGGCCGGACAGAATCGTGGCGCGCTCATAGATGCCCACCTTGCCGCAGAAACCGCCGCGTGCGTGGCGCGCCGTCAGCTCGCGCGCCCAGCTCGTCCACCAGCCGATCGAAATCCTCGGCCGTGTCGACGTCATACCAGGGAGACAGCAGCGCGACACGCGCGCCACCTGCCTCGGCGCGCGCCTGCGTCTGCCGGCAAACCGTGGCGCCGTCGAGCCGCTCCCAGCTGAAGAGCGCCGGCTGTGGCTGGCAGGCGCCGATCAGGTAGTACCCGCCATCCAAAGTCGGCCCGAGCACAACCTGAGCCTCGGCCAGGGCATCGAACGCCGCCCGGAGATAGTCCGCGGGCAGCGTGGGGCTGTCGCCGTCGAGCAGGATAACCTGGTCGCAGCCATGGCCGGTGTGGTATGCCAGGCCAAAATTCAGCCCTGCCATCAGGTCACCTCGCTCATGGGCGATAACCTGAGCCCAGGCAGGTACGAGCTGCTGCAGGACTACCTGATCGGCCGTGGTTGGGCAAACGATGCTGATCGCGCCGCGCCCGTCGAGTGCCTCGGCGACCAGATCGACGGTGTCGAGCAGCATCTGCCGATAGAGCCCGGCGGCCTGCTCCGGGCCGAGCAGCGGGATCAGCCTGGTCTTCGCCCGGCCGGCAATCGGCCCCTTGGCCATAATGGCAACGACGCGCTGAGTTCCGATCATACGCTCCTCCCTCGCCGTCTCAACCCCGATCTCCCGGCGCTGCGCCCTCGGCTCATGCGGGCTTCCGCGGCAACCCGAGCGAGTCGAGCGCGGCACACGTCGCCGCGAGGTCTGTCCGGGCGAGCGCCGCATCCTGGAGATGTTGCAGATCCTCGACCTCGTCGATGTCGAAGGTCGTCTCAACCTGTCCGACCGACAGTCCGAGTGAATGCGCGCGCGCTGTAATCTCCTGCACGACGTCGGTCGTGCTCATGCGAATGCCCGCGAGCACGTCATGCCAGCCGTGCATGCCAAGCAGGTAGTAGCCGCCGTCGAAGACCGGCCCGACGACGATCTCGTCGCGCTCGAGCACACGAAATGCCTCGGCGACCACGTCGACGGTGACCTGTGGCGAGTCTGAGGCGATTAAGATGACGTGCTCCTCGCGACGCGCAGGTGCGCCCCGAAAGAGGTGTCGTTGGCGCTCGGTCCAGTTGCCTTCGCCCTGCGCCAGCACCTGCGCCTCACGCTCCGTCCATCCGACGATCGGCGCCAGCTCCGCCCAGGCGCCGGGTGGGGTGACGTACCAGCCGACTGCGAACGGCGCCTGGGCGAAGCGCATCCCGATATCCTGCAGGAAAGCGCGATACAGCGCGACGGCGGCCGCATCTCCGATGGCGCGGCCCAGCCGTGTCTTGGCGATGCCGGGCCGCGGAGCCTTGGCGGCAATGTACAACCTTTTTTGCAACTGTCGCTCTGCCTCCTGTGATAGCTTCCCGCTATAGACTGGCGCCGGTTAGCGCCGATAGAAGCGACACCTCGGTTTCACTCGGGCTCGACGTGCATCAGTGTATCGTCGCCCCCTGCTTGCCCTGCATCAGGCGCCGGCTTGCCGACGCCGTGTACCCACCGCAGCGCCGCGAACCCGGCTACCAGCGGCAGCCAGAAGCTCAGCCCGCGGTACGCCAGCATGACCACCGCCGCCCGCATCATCGGCAGCCCGAGGCTCGTAAAGGCTGCTACCAATGCCCCTTCGACGACGCCCAGTCCCTGTGGGGTAATCGCGACGACGCTGAAGAGCACGCCGATCGTATAACCGGTCACGAGCAGTACCAGACTCAGCGGTGCCCCCGGGCCGGGGAACGCCATGTACATCGCGTAGAGCACCCCCAGCTCGAGCCCGTCGTGCAGCATACTGTGGATCAAGGGACGCGGGAGCCGTCGTCGGCCTTGCCAGAGCACGATGGCCGCTTCGCCAAACTGACCCGCAAACGTGCGGGCCCGCTCTTCGCTGAGCACGTCGCGTTTGAGCAGACGCTCGCCGAAGCGATTCAGCCGCCCGACCGCCCATCCGAGTCTGCGCGCGAAGCCGCCCGGCCGCAGCCCGGCCATCACAATGCCCGCGACCATCAGGATCGTGACTGCGAGCAAAATTGAGGATGCGATGATGTGATACATTCTCAGCTTGTGCCGCAGGAAGAGCACCACCAGGCTGAAGCTGAGCGGCAGGCTGAACCATGCTAGATTGAGCAGCAAGCGCACCACGTTCGTCAGCGCCACCTTGCCGGGGTCTAACCCACGCTCCTCGGCATCCCTGAGGAAGAGCGGGATCGCCCCAAGGCTGGCCGTGGGCGTGGCAAAGTTGACGAAGTTGCTGGCGAGGACGATCGGCAGCAGCCGGCGTACACGCGCGGGTAACCCCAGTAAGGCGTAGATCGCCTGATACAGAGCCGCCTGATTCAGAAACCAGAGCAGTTGCAGCCCGAGCGCTGCGAGGATCCAGATCGGCCGGCCGCGCTGCAAGACGTTCAGCAGGTCGGCCAAGTTTCCCCACTGGGGAATAAAGACTGCCCCAAACAGAATAATCAGACCGACTGTGATGATCTTCCGCCACTTCATGTCGCAGGTTCGCCTACATCGTCCGGAGCAGTGCGCGAGCGAGACGACTTCCGCCTGCGGCCGGCCGGGCCAGCTTCGGCGCCAGCCGGTGATCGACGCTCCAATGGCGGTTGCAGGGAGTCAGCAGGAGTAAGATGTTCGCGGCAAGCAGCGCGAGGTAGATCCAGGGGCCCTCCGGCGCGCTGGCTGCGCCGATCAGCAGGTTCGCTGCCTGGAGCGTGCCAAGCAGGGCGCCGAGCTTGGTTAACACCCCGAGCAGCAGCGATATCCCGATCGCAGTCTCCCCCATAAAGATCAACCAGCCGAAGAGAAAGAAATGCGGGACGACCACGGCCTGCAAGAAGGTCTTATAGATGCCCAGGGTGGGATACTGGATGCCCTGCTGAAAGGCAAACATCAGACCGCGGGGCTGATGGAGCCCGAAATCGGGCGGCAGCTTCCAGTGCTGTTCCCACAACCAGTACGCTCCTACCGCTATGCGAACCACGGCCAACACGCGATCACGCCATACCGCCCCGGCCGGGCTTTCCAACGTTGCCGCGGCATCCTCTGCTTTGAGACTCATAGTGCCTCCTTATGCGTTCCACACGCCGGCGTCCGCTCCCACCAAGGCGATCAATTACATGATCGCGATGCCACTACCCGGCACAACCTCCCCAATCCGCCAGCATAGCTCGCCGGCCTCCGCATAACGGCCTTCTAGCTCGGTTGCCGCGCTGCCTGCCAGCGCGAGCAGCAGACCCCCGGACGTCTGGGGGTCGAAGAGCAGCAGCCGCCGGCCGGCGTCGATCACCCCGGCGTAGCGCACAAAGCCATCCTGCTCCAGAAACTCTTGATTGCGATACAAGCCGCCCGGAGCAATCCCGTCCCGCGCATACTCGACGGCGCCCGGCAGCAGCGGCAGCGCGCGCACCTCGATCTGCAAGCCGACGCCGCTATTCCGCGCGAGCTCGGCCGCGTGTCCGATTAAGCCGAAGCCCGTAATATCGGTGGCGCTGTGTACTTCCACCGTCTGGGCAAGCTCGGCGGCTACCTTATTCAGCCGCAGCATGCTGGCCACGGCAGCCTCCAGGTGCGCCGGCTGGCCCTGGTCGCGCTTGATCGCCGTCGTGATCACGCCGGTGCCCAGCGGCTTGGTCAAGAGCAGCACATCGCCCGGCTGCGCATGCGCCTTGGCGGTCACGCGGCGGGGATTCATCAGGCCGGTGACACACAGGCCGTACTTCGGCTCGCGGTCGACCACGGTATGCCCGCCCGCGACCACCGCGCCGGCTTCCGCGACTTTGTCGACGCCGCCCTGCAGGATCGCCTGGATCGTAGCCCCGGGCAGATCCTCGGGGAAGGCCGCGATCGCCAGGGCCAGAACCGGCCGCGCACCCATCGCGTAGATATCGCTGAGCGCGTTCGCGGCCGCGATTCCCCCGTAGGTGTAGGCGTCGTCGACGATCGGCGGGAAAAAGTCGACCGTCTGGACGAGCGCGGTTTCGTCGTCGAGGCGATAGACCGCCGCGTCGTCGCTGATGTCGAGACCGATCAGCAGGTTGGGATGCGTCGCCAGCCGCAGTCCTGCCAGGACATGTGTGAGGGCGCCCGGCCCCATCTTGGATGCTCAGCCGGCACACGAGGCCAGGTCGGTCAGCCGGATTTGTTCACGCGTATGCATATATCGTCCTTTCGCCGGGTGCTCAGCGTATCACACGCCGCGCCGCGGCACTCGTAAGGTCAACCAGGAAGGTCAGACCAAAAAAGAAGACCAGCGTCGTCGCGACGCTGCGATAGTCGAAGCTGCTCAGCTGCTCGGCGAGCACGCGCCCGAGACCGCCCGCGCCGACGAGGCCGACGATCACCGTGGCGCGAATGCAGACTTCCCAGCGATACAACACGTAGGCCAGATATTTCGGCACCGTCGCCGGCAGGACACCGTACAGAAACACCTGGCCGCCGGAGGCCGCCTGCGCGTGCAATGCCCGCAGGGGCCGGTTGTCGACGTTTTCGTTCACCTCCGCCATCAGCCGGCCTAAAATCCCCAGGTTGTAGAGACCAAGCCCCAGCGCGCCGGGGAGCACGCCGGGAAAGAGCACAAACAGGAAGATGAAGGCCCAGATCGGCTCGGAGATCGCGCGGGCGACCAACAGCACACCGCGGGCGGCGAGCAAGCCGGCCATCCCTCGCAGCATCTGGCCTTTCGCAGCCTGGCGGGTATCCCAGCTGCCGCCTGGCAGCGCGAGGTTCGTCGCGGCCGGAAAGGAGAGCAGCAAGCCGCCCAAACCCGCGAGCGTCATGGCCAGGATCGACATGCTCAGCGTTTGGGCCGAGAGATGCCAGAGCTCGTGGATGAAGCCGGCGTCGACGCGGATCGGCATCGCATCCCGCAGCACGCGCGCCAAAAGCTGCGTCGTGCGCGGGGCCACGAGCTTACTCACATCCGCCTGGACGTACCAGAACGAAAATGGCACCAGGGCCGCGGCGGCCAGCAGCGAATAGTTCGCGATCGGATCGCGTGTAGAGGCAAACACCGTCTTCCGTGGCCCCTGCCGGGCCTTTAAGTCGATGCGGCTGGCAAGCTGCATGCGCCGGCGCACGACGGAGCTCCAGAGATCGGTCAGGCCGCTCAGGAGCATCAGCGCATAGAGCAACGTCCACATTTGCTCGTACCGCAGGGACTGCAGGCTCAACAGAAGTTGGTAGCCGAGCCCACCGGCGCCGATCAGGCCCATCACTGCCGCCGCCCGAATAGCGCATTCGAAACGGTAAAACGTATACGAGAGCAGATCCGGGAAGGCCCGGGGCAGCACCCCATAGCACATTGCCTGGAAACGCGGGACACCGGCCGTCTGAAGCGCCACGAGCGCCTCGCGCGGCGTTTCGTCGACGATCTCGGCAAAAACCTTGGCCGTGATCGCCCCGAACGGGATGCCGATCGCCAGGATCGCCACGATCGGATCGAGCCCGACGATGTTGATCAAGAACAAGCCCCAGATGACCTCGTGAATCGCACGCGGGAGCGCCAGGCCGGCGCGTATCCCTATCCAGGGCGCGACCGTGCGCGCCGCCTGGCCTCGTCCTGTGCCGCTTCCGCCCGCCGCTTGCCACCAGAGCTGAGTGGACAGGATGCCGCCGGCTGCGCCGATGACGAGGCTTAGCGCCGCGCCACACACCGCGAAGGCCAGCGTAATCAGGGTGGAGTGGAGCGCGAGGCGCAGCATGTCGCCGCTTACGTCGGGCCGGATGCTGGCACGCACGAAACGCCAGGCCAGCGGCCATCCACCCCGATTCACCACGTCAGCCCCGAAGAAACCCGCCTCCCCAAACGACCAGAGGACGGCTCCGAGCCAGAGCACCACCGCCAACGTTCGCAGGTTGAGCGGCGACGGACGCGATAGCCGCCCTGCGGTGATCGACTGCTCGAGCGGGAGGTCGATCGTGCGGCTCATGCGCTTTCGTCCGGTTGTGCGCGGCCCGCCTCGATTCTGTACAACGCGTCGATCATCCCCGGCGTGACCGCTTCGGCCGGAGAGTCGAAGACGATCCGGCCGAAGCGCAGGCCGACGACGCGCTGAAAATGGCTCAGGGCAAAGTCCACGATGTGCAGGCTTGTGACGAGTGTCTTCCCGGTTTCCCGGCTCAAATCGCGCAGCAGATCCATGATCTCGCGGCTGCGCTCCGGATCGACGTTCGAGATCGGCTCATCGGCGAGGATCGCCAGGGGATCCTGAACCAGCACGCGCGCCAGGGCTACGCGTTGTTGCTGTCCGCCCGAGAGATCCCCGGTGCGCGAATACAGCTTGTCGGGAATGCCGACGCGGGTCAGCGCCGCCGCGGCCAGTTGCGTTTCGAGCGGCCAGAGCAGCGACACAAGCGCTTTAAAGACTGACCAGCGCCCGAGATGGCCGGCGTTCACGTTGTGGACCACGCGCAGCCCGTCGACTAGGTGGAATTGTTGATAGATCGTCCCGATCTGGCGCTGAACCTCGCGCCGCGTGCGCGGGTTGAGCCGCGCCAGATTGTGGCCTAGGACCGCGACCTCGCCCGCGCTGGGGTGAAACGTCCCGTTGAGCAAGGCGAGCAGCGTGCTTTTCCCGGCGCCGCTTGGCCCCAGCAGCGCGACGCGCTCACCCACGCCGATCTCCAGCTCGACGCGGACTAACGCCTGGACGCTCCCGAACGATTTGCTCACGTTGCGCAGCGTGAAGACCGGCGTGGTGATCATCGTCGACTACCGCGAGCTGGCGGTGATCTTGCCTATGTCGCGGCCGATAGCCTCAATTTGCGCATAGTTGGAGTTCTGCGTCGCGATGAATTTCTTGGCCCCAAAGAGGTCGAGGATCTCCTTCTGCTCGGGAACGGCGGGATCGAGCTTGAAGAACGCACGCTGGACTTTCTGCACGAAGTCCTTTCCGTAGCGCGCCGCCGTCTGCGGATGGATCACCCAATGGTAGTCATAGAAGGCCGGGCTCGTCCAGATCGCCCTGATCCTACTCAGGTCGACGTCGCCCGTTTTGAGCCGGCTGTTCCAGACCTGCTCGTTAATCGCGCCGGCATCGTACGTTCCCGCCGTCACGAGCGCGATCGTTTTATCGTGCGAGCCCGAGAAGCCGGCTTCGCCCTTGAAATCGCCGAGCTTCAAGCCGGCCTGCTGCAGAAAATACTGCGGCATCAAGCGGCCTGATGTCGAGGTCTCACTGCCGAAGGTGAAGGTATGCCCGCGCAGTCCGGCGAGATCCGCGATACCGCTGGCTTTGTTGGCAATGAAGACGCTGTGGAACTCTTGGTCGATGTCACGCTGGACGATCGCCTGCGCGCCGGGCACTTGCAAGCGGGCTTGCACGCCGGTCAGGCCGCCATACCATACCAGGTCGAGATCGCCGACCTTGAAGGCCGTCACGGATGCCGTGTAGTCGGTAACCGGCTTGTACTCGACCGCAACGCCGATCTCTTTCGCAAGGTAGGTCGCTACTTTGCCGTAGAGCCGCTGCAATTTTTCGGGGTCCTGGTCGGGGATGGCCGAGATCATCAGCGGCCGGCTTGCGACTGCGGGCGGCTGCCCGCAGGCGGCAAGCACGATGGCGACCAACGCCACGAGCAGCGACAGCGGCACTCGCTTCGAGCGCATGGCTCTACCTCCCGCTAAATGACGATCGTCGTACAGACGTTGCGGCCGCGCACGAGGTTCATCTCCGGCGCGGCCTGCCACGGCAGGTCGAGCACTTCACCGCGTGCCCACGGGCAGTATTCGTCGTGGCCGGCCAGGTCGCCGTTGAGCGCGCGGCGGCTCGCGCATCCGCCCCGGCAGGGACAATCCGCCGCGTCAGCTGCCTCGGCACACGCCTGCTGGAAAAATGAATGCGCGAGCACGCCTTCCCCGCGCTCGCTCAGATCGGCGATCGTGAATGGGCGGGTCGTGCCGATCGGCCAGTAGACACATGGAATAATCTGGCCGCGCATGTTGAAACGGATGCTGGTGCGGCCGCAGGGCGACTCGACGTCGCCCAGACCCATCACCGCGCGCACGATCGGCTCGCTGCAGCTCACGACGCGCGCCGCGCCGAAGAGGCGGCGATAGCCTTCCCAGAACTGGTCGTAGGTCAACCGAAAGTCGTCCGTGCGCACGGCTTGATAGACGTTGACGCGGAGCGTCACGCTCAGCGCTTGGGCCAGGCGCGCCATGTCGTCCATCTGGTCGTAGTTGGTGCACATGAGGGTTGCCAGGATCGACACCGGTACGCCATGCTGCCGGCAGCGCTCCATGGCGCGATGCACAAGATCCCAGTTGCCTGGACCGCGCATACCATCCTGCTGCCGCTCGGTCGGATAGTCGATCGAGACCTCGACGTCGTTGAATGCGCGCAGATGCTCATCGCTCATCGTCATCAGGCTATGCCCGTTGGAGGCGATGCTCAGCTTGATGCCGCGCCCGCTTGCGTAGTCCACGATGTCGCTGAACTGTGGGTGCAGGATGTTCTCGCCCGTGCCCATGCCCATACTGCCCACGGGGATCGACTCGCAGATCGCCTGGATCTGCTCGAACGGAATATAGTCGATACGGTCGGTCGGCCGGTAACAGTGGGCACATGCCAGGTTACACGCGTTCGTCAGCCCGATACCGATAGAGTATGCCATGCGCTGCTCCCTGTAGGTGAGTTAGAGCACCGATCGATCCACTTCGACTGCATTCCGGGTCGAGCAGGAGGCCGGCGTTGACCAGGGATTCATCGGCAAAGCTCCTGGCTACTCAGACATGCTCTACGTTCGGCTCGGCGGGATGGATGCATCACAGCGTGGACCACTGCGCGGATCTCATTAGTCAGGGATTCGTAGCGAGCAGCCCAAATGGATCTCTCCACTGAGTATCCGGGAGCTAGCCGCGCAAGTAGTCGACCGCGAGCTCGAGGGCTTGACCGAAATCGCCGGACGTATCGAAGTACGCGAGACCGAGGCGCATGCATTCGTCATACAGATACTGGCTGAACTCGATCATCTGATTCACAAGCTCGAGCACATCCGCATCCACGTAACTGCTGATCCAGTCGTTCGGGTGGCCGCTATACGTGCGAATCGCCTGCAGTTTCTCGGCGGGCGCGATCCGCCGGTAGCCCAGAAAACATGCCCGGACGTCCAACCGATCCCGATCGACGAGCTCGTGGACGTGCCTCGGCAGTATTTCGCCTTCGATGATGTAGGGCAGGCCTGTCTCGGCCATATTGATCGCCATCGCATGCACCAGCGGCCACAGCTTTTCGGCGACGACGATGCTCGATGCGTTGGGATCGACCTCGAATTCGGGTACGCCATTCACAAGCCCCATCTTCAGGATGTCCAGGCTTAGATAGGGCATCTGCATCTCGGCAAGGAGCCGCCGAGCGATGATCCCCTTACCGGTTCGCGCTGCGCCGCCGACGATCAACAGCATAGAGATTATCCTTCGCTATACCAATGCTCGGTCCTCACCTCGCATTGTTTTCCTGGGTGAAGTGGAGGATCTCGGCTTCCCAAGGCTGAGATGCTTCACTTCGTTCAGGATGACAATTCGATATGCTCGAGGGGGTATGGTATAACGACTCGCTCCTGTCCTTCGCGCGGTACGATTGGGACACCACGTATAGCGGTGACACCTACGGATGCTGACTGTGAAGAATGAGTGAGGTAGTCCAGGAGGCGAACCGCTTCGAAGGCCGCACGCGGATGAGGTCGGCGAGGAGCGGCCCATTGTCTAGTTTCCCGATATATTGGTGTCGAGACTATTTGGACAATGTTAGATTTCATGTCGGGCCGCCTTTCTGACGTTGCGATTTCAACCGGCTGGCGGTTGAGCGC
>JBBSGA010000155.1:0-13759 GCA_038254585.1 Chloroflexales bacterium
AAATGAAACAGGACCGGCAACGTTGCCGGTCCTGTTTTGTGCATTTGACACCCTAACTGATACCCAAACGTGTCGGGCTCGCTTCTCTGACACCCCCGAAGAGCTGCTCCATCGCATCGGCGGCCTGACGTTTGGCGTCGTCAAAGACGTGTGTGTAGATGTTCTGCGTCGTGGCGATATTCGTGTGCCCCAGGATATCCATTGCCACCCGCACGGGAACCCGCTGAGCCGCCAAGAGTGACGCACAGGAGTGCCGTAGATCGTGAAAGCGAATGTCAGGTAGCTTGGCCCGCTGAAGGAACACCTTGAAATCACGTACCAGGTTTCGCGGGCTGATCGGCGTACCGTTGGACGTGCAGAACACGAGGTCGTAAGCTTGCCAGCGCCGCCCAGCACTGCAGGCGATCTGGGGTGTGATGTGGAGCCGAACGACATTCCGGTAGCTTGCAACAGCGTTGGGACGGCGGGACGGCTCAATCTTTTCTGTCAACCAATGGTCCATAAACTGCGCCACAGTCTGCCGTTCCACAGCTATGGGTAATCCCTGCTGCTGATCATGCAGCAGGATCTTGAGCTGCTCGGCAACCTCTTTGCGCGTCTTGCCATAAATCTGCTTGCGCTTGCGTTTGCCATTGACGTAACCAAGATCAACGCGGGCCGTCTAACGCCCATCCATGCGCTGTGAGATGAAGCCTTCGCCATGTCCACGCCTGGCTCCCATCGCTTTTTCCTCCTCCGTCCTGTCTGCAGTTAGACGCCATGCGCTTCCGGGTGAAACGCTACAATTACAGCACTCTGTACTCAACCTCATTGGCTGTTACTCTGGTCCTGCCTCTTCGCCTGCGAGCGTCCCACGAAGGTAGTCTGCCGGCGGCATGATCAGCACGCCTTCAATCTCTTGACCGTAGTACGGGCCAAAGTGCTGCAGATCTCCGGTGACGAGATGGGTCGCCCGCGCTGTGAGTGCAGCCAGAAGGATTAGCCGATCCTTGTCGGGTAGCGCAATCGTCGCAAAGATCGGATGTTCGAGCGGGCCTGAGAAAGCGACGATCCGGATCGACTCCAGCAGCGTATCAAGCTCACTGCGTTGCGCTGCTGTCGTCAAATTCCTGCGGGCTTCCTCTACCCCAAAGGTTGAGGTGATGATCTGGACCCCGCGCAGATGCCATAGTCTCCGAAGGCGTGAATCGGCGCGGTAAGCAGCCGAAAACAGCACGTTGGCGTCCAGAAAGACGAGGCCCACAGCCATAGGCTAGATGGTTGGCTTGTAGTGGGGAATCGTCGCTGGATCAAGCCCCATGCGACGCACTTCCTCGACGGCACGCGCGTAATCTTCGGTATCAACCGCATTGGACAACAGGAACTCAGCTTTTCGGCTCGGTGTGTAGCTCTCCAGTGGAACGGCAATCGCCGGCCGAATTAGGATGCCGTCCGCGCTTTCTTCCACGATGACCAGCGTCCCCTCCTCCAACCCGTAGCGTTTACGGAATTCCGCAGGGACGACGATAGTCCCTCGTCGTCCCACCTTTGTCGCTGTTGATTTCATCGCTCACCTGAGCTATGTCTGATACTCAGAGAATCTGAGATAAGCTTATTGTAGCAGGCAAGCCGAAGCTGTACAACGTAGGAGGTGCCACCGGGTGCGACGAACAACGGTAGTCGACGACGGAAGCTGCCTGAATTGCATCAGGAAGAGCGTCGGTATTCAGACGTACGCTCCGCATGTCCGAGATCGTGACACTGGAACTTCTGGATGTGCTGGTGCAAAGTGCATGATCTGTAGCTGCCCAGACGCAGCGCCGAATCGAGGATGTTCTGGTGGAGTGGATCGATCATGCTGCTACCGACGTACCATTCTATGCCTTTCCTGAAAATCAGGTGCTCGCCTTGGTGGACCTACAGATGAGTGAGCCACAGCAGGCTGAACTCAGCGATCTGCTGGGAGGACAGCGCGAGGGAACCCTCGACGAGGTTGAACGAGCGCGGCTCGCCGGGCTTATGGATATGTACCGTCGCGGAATGGTGCGCAAGGCGCAGGCGGTGCGGATTGCAGTTGCGCGTGGCCTGCGGCCGCCACTCCACTGACGGCACCTGCTCGTCGTGCTACAGATACATTCCGGCTTCGATGATCGGCCGGCGCTCAGCAACTCGTTCCAGATGGTTGAACTGGAAGATGAGCACCGTGACGCGCCCTTCGGCAGTCAGCGGAACGATCTCTGTGTATGAGCGCTCCAGCCCCGATATTGAGGAGACGCTGACGATGTTGAAGCTTCCGCTCGCCCCCACCTCGCGAGCGGATCGATGAGTTGCGCGCCGGACATGGACCGGCGTGCCCGGTTCACGCCGGTGCTGCGTTTCATCCTGATTGACCCCGCGCGGCGTACCTTTCGCACGGAGCGCATGTGCTACCTCGGCAGCATCGACGATTGGATCGATCTCTTCGCGAGCGGGGAAATCCCGCGGCCGGCACGGGAGGTGCTGCCAGGGCTTGGTACGGACGAATTCTTTGAGCTGTTGTAGGGAACGGTATAGGCAATGCCAAAACGCCGCGGCAAGCACCAACACCGTACACCCAACAGACCGGCGCGGCCGGCACACTCCGCTGGGCCGCCTACCGACGTCCCGAGCGTGCCGACGCTCTTTCGACTGCATCTGATTGATCGCCGCATGCATGCAATATTACGGCGCATCCCGGCGGCCCTGAAACCGGTCTTCTTGGCGCGCGACCGCGAACGGATCGAGCTGGTCAAGCAGGCGGCAACGCCTGCCGCGCTGATCGATCTGGCGCCTCTGGCGACCGGCTTGGCGGAGACTGCCTGGCAAGATCGCTGCGCCAGCTTGGTCCGGAGGCGATCCTGCTGATCGTGGATCGTCTGGCACATGCGAACGAGATCCGGGACGCCAACCACCGGACCCTGTTGCGCGAGAAGTTGATCTGCGATCTTCGCTGGCGTGGGGATGCCGAGTCTGAGGCGCCGGCTGTTTGAGCAGCAACGCATGAAACCAAAACGATTAGGGAAGCGACCGCCACGCTACCGATTTTTTCTCAATCCCTATCCGGACGTGCGATTCACGAGCTGTCCGAAATGCGGCAACCGGACCAAGCAGCGCAAGCTGCCACTCGTGATTCATGTCGATCCCCTCAATCCAGTGGCGATCAATAAAACCTGTCGCTACTGCCCCGCGTGCGATCTCCTGATCGCCCATAAGGACGAGATCGAGCAGCAGCTCGCCCTGCTCTTCGCCCGCATCGACCCGACGCTGATGGGCAACGACTATCTCGTCATCGGGACGCAGGACCGGGCAGACTGGCGACGTGGCATGAAAACACCCTTAACGATCCAGGAGATGCTGGACTCGTTACACGATTTTGAGGAAATGCTGCGATTTGAGCCGGCTTTTCGATAAGGCTGGGAGAGTCCAGTCGCGGCAAGACCAGAAGTGGTGATCCTCCGCTGCCGGATTCTACTATGCGCCGCTGTTCGCTGCTCGGAGGCCGTCGGCGTTCAAGCGGTCGAGCATTTCCACCAGCCTGCGCTTGCGGGCGTTGGTCTGCCGCAACTCCGCGATGTAACGCCGCCATTCGTCCGCACGGCCTTGCCGCGCCATCAACTCGCCAAGCGTGCGCAGGTAGCCGACCGCAACCTCGTAGGCCCGGGTCTGGGTCTGTGCGATCTGGGCCTCGGCAAGCTTCTTCCAGATCGCTATTGCCCGCTCGGGATAGGCGCCGGCGATCGCATCGGCCACGAGGCTCTCGTCGACACCGATATCACCCCAGCCGGCGCGCGCCGTGGGCCGCCGGTCATACCAGTACAGGACCTGGTCAGGCTGCCGCTCATCGGCCGCGATTTCGATCAGGAGGTCAATCTTCGGAAACTGCGTTGGCCAGCGCTGCGTGGGCCGCGGAAGGCCGGTTTCCGGCAGCGGCCATGCCGAGATCTCTTGCTCGCCGACCGCCCGCGCCGTCGCCTGAGGCGGCTCTCCGGTTTCGAGATAGCGCATGACGGCTGCGCGCACCGCCGGCCACACGCCCGCATGCTCGGCCGCGACGCGGAGGGTCAGCAGGGTCAGCATCGACGGCTCCTCGAAGAAGTCGTCGGCGCGCATGGCGGCGACCCGGAACCAGTCCCCGGACTGCTCGCGCACGTTCCGGAGGATGTCGCGCAGCTGCCCGACCGTGCCGAGCTGCGACTGCCCCAGCGCCGCGATCCCCCGGGCGATCCATTGCTCGGCCTCGGTCAGGCGCCCCACGCCGACGAGCAGCTTGACGAGACGGACATAGGCGCCGTTCAGCTCCGCCTCACGCTCGGCGAGCGGGATGATCTCGTCTTCGCGACCGGCACGCTGGAAGGCCATGATAGCCCAGTTGCTCAGCCGCTCGCGGGCATAGGACCGCGAAAAATCCTCCCGGTCTGACGCAGCCGGCAGGTCCCGCAGGCGTTCAGCCAGCGTGTCCGCGACGATGCTCCAATCCTCGGCGGTATGCGCCTGATTCAGGACGACATCCGATCCGTGGCAGAGACCATAGTCGTCGCGCAGCAGGGCATCGATCGCCCAGAGGATCTGCGCGGACGGTTCGAGCGACGACTGCAAGAGGGCACGAAAGACCACGTGCATGCACTCGCCGATTTCGTCCGCGGTCTCGCCCTGGTCATGGCTCTGCTCCACCTGCTCATTGCCGGCCTTGAGCAACGTTTCGCCCAGACTTACGACCTCGTCGGCGTAGCCCTGGCCCAGCAGCAGCTCCAGGCGGTCGCGGACCGGCGCATAGTCGGGGATGGAGCCTTCGCCATCCCACTCGTTGCGCCAGGCCGGCTCGGCGCTGGTCGTGACGATCAGGCGGCGGGCGTCGCGCACTAGCTCCTCGGCGGTCCCCGTCGCCAGTTTGCGCCGGGCCTCCAGCGCAGCATGTACGTCGGGGAACCGCCCCGCCAGATCCTCGAGCATCTCGATCAGCTGAGCTGCTGTCTGTTCCTCAAGGAACATGCGCAGCGGAGTCGCCGTTCGCGGGCCAGACGGCTCTGCGTCCTCCGAATCCTCCTCGTCCCAGTCGTCGCCGGCGCTCTCCTCCAGCAGGACGAGGCGCGGATCGGTGTCAGGCACGACCGGCAGGTCGCGCTGCCGGCTGAGGTGCTCGCGATAGGCGAGCACCACGGCCACGGCGTGCTTGCAGATTTCCTCGAACGGGCAGGTGCAGGCCGCGATCAGGCCCTGCTCGTCGATGTCGATCAGCGTGGCGTAGCGATGCGTGCCCTGAACCCAGGCGACGACTTCGCCCTTGGATGTGCGTGCCAAGTCGGCGACCTGGTGATTGCGCTGGTAGCGTTGCCCACGCGCGGCGATCTTCGCGCCGGCCCAGTCCTCAATTGCCGGCCAGGTCAACTGCTTGAACAGGGCGATTTTGGTCGGCTGATCCATGTCGTCATCTCCACATCATGATCGCCGCTTCTTTTTCGGAGGCGCCAGGAGCTCGACCTTGCCAGTGCGCTTCTCGACGACCTGCACCCGGTCGTAGCTCATGCGCGGCGCGGGCAGCGTGACGCCGGTGTCACGTAGCACGCCGAGCAGCGTACGCATGCGCCGGTCGCTCATCGCGGTGACGATCAGCGTACGGCGCTCACGAAGCTCGAAGTCGCCGAAGCAGATAATACCGTACCGGCTCTGGAGCGCGGGCTCGCCCCAATAAACCCAGAAACTTCGGGCGGGCGTAGCTTCCACGTCGTGCAGGCGTACGTCATCCCATAGCGCCTGCGCAATGGCACGGCCATCCACTCCGGGAAAGATAGCCTGCTGGGGGGCGAGAAAGCTGTAGCCTTGTAGGTCCGGGTTCGGGCAGATCGGGTACCAGTAGCGTCGCGGGCGACAGCAGGCGCCGTACGACTTGCCACTGCCGCACAAGCACGCTGCGTCGGGCTCCACAGCCATGTACATGGTGACTTTCTGTTTCAGGCCAGGCATATCGGGATCGGGATCGCTCGGATTGGGGCGCCAGTAGACCCACTGGCATAAGAAGCCGCCGTTGAATTCCATCGGGGTGGATGAAGGCGCCAGGACCGGGGTATCGTAGCTGTCGCGCATCATGGACCTCGCTCGCAACGTGGAAAAAAGGGCTTTCTAGAGAGCTGACCCGGTGTCACGCTGCGCGTTTGTGCTTTGTCGCGTATACACTGTACTATCATCACTATCATCCACCAGTATATCCAACCCGCATGCTTCCGCCAGCCAGGGAGTGCAGTACCGGCTACCAGCTGAGCCGGTCGCTGGGCGGATCGAGATCAAAGGGAGCGAGATGTCCTGGCAACCATCGCATGAGCCGGTGCGCTATGATCAGTCGCGGGTCGCACGGCTGAAACCGCTTTGGGATGCGGTCGACCGGCTCAGGCTGCCGCCATTACGCCTGCGCAAGCTCCGCGTTCTGCTCGGCGCGCTCGAGGTACAGATCGAGGACGGCGGCGACAGCCCTGAGGTCAATGCACTGCTGATCGACGCGCTGCGGGCCGGCGTGCGCCACCAGGTCGATGCTGACGCCGCCCGACCGGTGTTGCGCACCGTCGACGCGTTCGCACAGGCGGAGGAACAGCATTGGGCACAGGTAGGCGCCGGCACGCTGCCGCCGATGGTGGTGCCGCCCGAGGAGCAGCTGGACGAGCTGATGCAGGCAGGGTATGCGCTCGAGCATGCGAGCCAGTTCGCCGCTGCCGCCGACACCTGGCTGGCGGCGTGGGACCTGATACGGCAGCTGGCACAGCCGAAGATGCGCACCTCGCCCAGCTTCAGCCGGGTCTATCACACGATGCAGTCGGTCCACGACTGGAGTGTCGATGCGGCCTACGCTCTCGGCAACGCAGGCGTGGACAATCCCGCCTACTATGAGCACCAGCTGCGCTTCACCCGCGAGTACCATGCCCAGTTTCCGGACGAGGACCCTGATCAGGTGCTCAGCATGCTGCGGGCGCAGGCGGAGGCGCTCTGGTATCTGGGCCGCCGCGCTGAATCGGAGGCCGTTTATGCCGCGCTGGTGGAGCAGCTGCCCGACGAAGGGTTCGGCTATATTGGCTGGTCCGACCACTACTGGTTGTCCCGCGACTCACTGCAGGAATACGATACGGCCGCAGGCATCCTCCAGCGGGCGCTGGCACGTCCGTCGCTGAACGATCGTGAGCACGTACTCGACCGTCTGGCCGAACTGTATGGCAAATGGGGCAAATTCGATGCGCAGGCCGCCGTCGTCGCGCAACGGGCGCAGGGAGAGTCACGACGCTGGTGGCAGCGATCAGCCCCGGTCGCCGTACCGCCACAGGCCGCACCACCGGCCAAAAAGCCGGGACGCAACGACCCCTGCTGGTGTGGGAGCGGGAAAAAGTACAAGCGGTGCCATCTGGACGCGGATGCCCGCTCGAAACGCTGACGGAGGAGGAAGCGATGAATGTCAGTGGCGAATGGGATATGCTGGCGAGCGACTGACGTTTACGCTCATGGAGCATCAGGGCGACGGCTTCACGTTTGAGTGTGTTCGACGCACATGAGGTGGGAGGATGTCCGTCATGCCGCGCCGGTCACAGCTCGCCGCTGTAAGTCGACGACCAGCCGAACAGCGCGCGCAGCTTCTGGCCGGGATTGAAGCGAAAGACCCAGCTCTCACGCTCGGACCGGACGTAGAAGCCGCCCAGGCCCTCAAGGGTCACGCTCTCACCCGCCTTGAAGGCTTCGTATAGCGTGTCGATCGTCGCGTCGAGCCACTGCGACGCGGTCGCCTCATCCGTAGTCATCCGCGCGGCGAGGCGCCGGGTGACTTCCCGCTTCTGGATGCGCTCTGCCATCTTTCTTCCGCTCCTTGACTATCACGTTCTTGTAGCGCACATTCGGGCGGAGCACGCTGCAGGCAGCCGAGGAGTGGACGACGATAGCGCACCCGCTTCGCCCTGACGACAGCGAATCGTTCCGCGCCCCAAGCATACGGCATCACGCGACCCCGGTGCCACTATGTGCTGAGTGATCGGTGGCATAATGGAGCACCGTGCCGGGGGCGTAGCTATCGCCGCACTGAAGAGTGTCCCCACGAGGTCAGGTTGAGATCTGCGGTTATGTCAGGGCAGAATGGTGCACGATGACGCAGCCTGTATCGTCGAATGTCAAACCGAAGCTTCGCAAGCTGGCCGACATGGCCAGAGACTTACAGTGCGGCCGGAGCTTCAATATCACACGGCTAACCATTCACGAAGGAACGTACCCTATGGTTGCGATCAATCGCGTCGTCACGGTCATCAAACCGCGACAACCCTATCTCGACTGGGCCAAACACCTGCCAGATCCGGCAGAGGACCTGACCCTGGACGAGCTGCGCACAGACTGTACCGCCATTCTGATTCCAGATTTCGACACTCCGGCCGAGTCCGAAGCGTTCATCGCAGGTCTTGCTGTCGATCTCTTCGAGATGGAACTGGGGGCTTGGGACCGCGACCCCGAGACGTGGCCCGACGACCGTGGCCACGAAGCGTTTCGGGAATGGTTCGATGTCGAAATCCACTCCATCGTGCTGGACGCATCCCATGAGGTCATCATGCGGGAGGCATTTTAGGTCGCAGCACTACTCGGGAACGAACGCTGAACAATCGATAGGTGCATGCTAGAATGTTGTGACAGATGGGAGTTGGTCAGGGGTATCATGATGATTATTGACGATGCAACACGTGCGCTACACGATAAATCTACGCGAGGTGCGCCGCTCTCTGAAGAAGAGCAAGCACAACTGGAGCAATGGTACGCGGCGCATGACGCCGAGCACGTAATCCTCAGCTCCGGCGCACCCTCCTCTGCATTGCCAGAGCTTCAAACAGAGGTAACGGCAGTCCTGGAACGCTGCGTCACGCTTGCACAACGAATTCAGGAACTGGTCCACGACAATGACGTCTTGCGGCGCGACGTCGCTCAACTCCGTCAGCAGGTGGCTCGCCTACTTCATCCTGCATGACTGTCGATGTAGACCTCCGTGATCGGGTTCGCAACCGTGCCGGTTTCGCATGCGAGTACTATGAGGTCACTGAGACCGAATAGGGTACGACGAAGCAGATTGAAATGGCTCCATGGCACTGCGCGGGTGTCACGATCGCTGACCAAACAGAGGAGGCAAGATGGCAGAACAGACCAGGGACGAAGAGCGCGAAGAGCGCATCATGATGGAGATCGTCGTCGACGCCTACGGGCCGGAAGAGCAGGCGATGGGCTGGTACAACTACCTGGAAGGCCAGCTCCAGTTTCCCTTCCTCGCCCACTGCATCGCCGAACGAGCCATCTCACCGCTCCGCATCGGTGACGAGGTCGAGGTCGTCGGCATGGCGCCCGAAGAGGAATGCGAACACGAAATGTTCGTAACGATGCCATGGGAACGGCGGACGCTGGCTGTGCCACTGTCGCAGCTGGAGGCGGCCCGTCACGTCGATGAGCAAACGCGGCAATCCGTCGAGGACTGGCAGTACTGGGTCAATCGTGGCTATGAGTTCGGGTAAGCAGGTACGTTCATACTCGTACACCTGAAAAGACAGAATGACACAAAAACCGCTATGATGGAGATATGGCCATCATACGAAAGAAAACGACCGTCTATCTCGATTCGGAGCTGCTCCGGGCGGTCAAAGTCGTGGCTGCAAGTCGTGGCCGGCATGACTACGAAATTTTCGAGGACGCGGTCCGCCAGTACCTCCACACGGCGGACGCTGAAACGAGCCGGCAGGAACTCCGCGATTTGCTCGATCAGTTAGCTGGGCAGGATGCTGTGAGCGACGAGGAAGGGCTCAGCCTGGCCTATCCTGAGCTTCATGCCGCCCGTCGTGCGCGTCGTCAGGACTGAGTGCCCCGCGCAGTGTTCGCTCCCAGCGTGCTTGTCGCCGCTCTCACGCCTGGCGGTGGATGTGGCCAGGCGCTCCGCACTGTGCTTGATCAGCGATGCGTGATGATTGTGTGTCCGGCCCTGCTGGCTGAGCTGGAGGAGGTACTCCTGCGACCAAAGTTCCGACGCTATCTCGACGTAGACCAAGCACAGAACTACGTAGCCCTCGTCGGCAGGATTGGAGAACACCACCCAGATCCCGTAGTTCCGCCGGACCTGACCGCCGACCCCGACGATGACTATCTGGTCGCCCTGACCCAGGCAGCTGGCGGCGACTACCTGATCTCCGGCGACCCACATCTGACAGGTCTGACAGGGATCGCTTTCCCTGTGCTCAGTCCGAGAGCATTGCTGGAGCGCCTGGGCTAGGGCCTGTCAAGCATCATAAAGACCAAGCTCCTCGCTCAACTGAGTGAGGTGGCGCAATGCTTCCTTGCGGTTGGCATCCCGTGTCAAAGTACCCTCGGGCGTTAACAGCTCCAGCTGACTATCATTGGTCAGGAAGAAGAAGGCAACGCCACGGACGAGGTTGCCGTAGCGTGCAAGCCACATCGCAGGGACCTCACGATCACTACCGAAATTGAAGAGGCAACATGGCAGAACAGACCAGGGACGAAGAGCGCGAAGAGCGCATCATGATGGAGATCGTCGTCGACGCCTACGGGCCGGAAGAGCAGGCGATGGGTTGGTATTACTACCTGGAAGGGCAACTTCAGCTTCCTTTCCTCGCCCACTGCACCGCCGAGCGAACCATCTCACCGCTCCGCATCGGCGACGAGGTCGAGGTCGTCGGCATGGCGCCCGAAGACAAGTGCGAACACGAAATGTTCGTAACGATGCCCTGGGAACACCGTACGCTGGCTGTGCCACTGTCGCAGCTGGAGGCGGCCAGTCACGTCGATGAGGAGACACGGCAAGCCGTCGAGGACTGGCAGTACTGGGTCAAACGTGGCTATGCATTTTAACATGACGCCGCCGACCGAATGAGTGCCACAACTCTATTCCTCGCCAAATATCTTGTTGAGCACGTGGGTGGTTATCGCCTGGTAGACCGCGCGTAGGTCCGCGTCACAGCCGGCCGGAGCCGTTCCCTGCCACCGCAGCGTTCCCGCTTCCACCTCGGGAGCGGCGATCTGTGGTATCGGTGGCGAATCCGCAGCGGCAGATCCTGGCGTTCATTGGCTATTACAATGCGACCATGGCGAAGCCGTTTGCCTGGACCTACCAAGGCAAGGCCCTCACTGCATAACTATGGACCTATTTCGGCCTAACTGTGCTAAGTATCCGACCGGCCGAAGCTGTAGGATTTGAACGATCGACCAGGAGTTGGCCCGCAAGTTCCGCCAGCTTCAACAGTCCGATGCAAGAACTACTAACTTAGGCCGTGCGGATACTTAGTAGACTGTCAAGCATGAATTGACGGGTGTCATGCTTCGCTGCGGCTCAGCATCTGCCAGTAGCCACAAAGCAGATCCTTCGGCTGCGGCCTCAGGATGACAAACTCATCAGTTGAGCCTTGACAGACCACTAGGTCTGTGAGGGGTCTGCTAGAATAACTACTACCATGGCATGCACATGATGGAAAGGAAACCGCCTACGGACGCACTCGCGAGTGCTCAACCTCCATTGACCATCGAGATCGCCCAGCGCTTACAGCAACTCGTGTCTGGATGGCGTGGCGCGGAGCGTGGGCAGCCTGTTGCCGAATTGCATCAGGAATGTCTTGTTGCCGCCGGACCGGGCGGCCGCCAGCTTCTGCCCGCAATCCTGACTTCTGTTAGCGACCTCGACACGACGACACTACAGGCAGCGGTACGGCGGCTACGAGGCGGCGCTGGCGTTGAGGTGCGCTTTCGGGTCGCGAACGCTAGCAGGTTCGACGCCGCCCTTGTTCCGGTTGCCGGGCCGAATGGTGTGCGCGACCGCTGGCTCCTGGCGCTCAACGACGGGCTGGTGCTCCAGGATCAGGTGGCGCTCTATGGCCATGCTCTGGGCCACCTGCTGCTGAATCGCGAAGCGCGGAAGATGGACCAGCTGCCGCCGCTCGACCCGCGCGACGGCTACGCGCACGCCGATACACTCTCCGAGCTCCGGATGCTGGAAAGCGCGCGACAGCCGATCGATCGGCGGATGCTGGAGGCTTTTCCGCTGTTGACGGCGATGATTAGGGGACAGGAGGAATTCGCATCACCCCTCGACTCGAGCGTCGCGGACCTTCGCCAGCGATTGGGCGTGGCCGGCTGGCGCGGTCCCTTGATCACGTCACCCTATATCTTCACGGACGGCCGCGTCTACCTCAGCGGAAGGTCGATCCGGCGCGGGCAGCGGCTGCGCCTCGATGCACTCTTACGCGCCGAGGCATCGCTGCCGATCGCGGCAGTCCAAAAGATACGAGCCGGCGAGTCACGTACCGAGGCCGAGCAGCGCCTGGTTGAGTATGCCCACAACCGGCTCCAGCTCCCCTTCGCCTATCTTATCGAGGAAAATGGCACAGTCCAGGAATTTGACTGGACGTCAGGTATCGAAGCTGAACGCTCGACGCTTACGGCACTACCACGGCGCGAGGATCTGCTGCGGCGTTGGACGCAAGCGATCGGTCTGACTGACGAGAGCGCTCGCCAGGCATTGGGTTACCCGTACCAGGCTGGAGGCCATAGGCCGCGCTACTACCAGGAGGCAGCGATCAACCGTGCCGCGATCGCGGTCTTACAGGCGCGGCGACGGCTACGCAGGGCGCGCGTTCTTCTCACACTAGCTACAGGAACGGGGAAGACCAAGGTTGCATTTCAGCTCGCGTGGAAGCTGAAGCGCTCCCGAGCGATACGCAAGGTGCTGTTCCTATCCGATCGCGACTACCTGGTTGGGCAGGCTATGGATAACGAGTTCGCACCGTTTGGCGATGCGCGCCATCGTATCGGCGGCGAAGCGAATACCAGCCGGGACATCTTTTTCGCAACGTATCAGGCTATCGCCGGCGACGAGCAGCGGCGCGGACTATACCAGGACTATCCCCGCGATTTCTTCGACCTGATCATTGTAGACGAGTGCCACCGTGGCAGCGCCAGCGAGGAATCGAATTGGCGGTCGATTCTTGAGCACTTCGAAAGCGCTGTGCAGGTCGGGATGACCGCGACGCCGCTACGTAACGACAACGTCGAAACCTACCAGTACTTCGGCGATCCGATCCATAGCTACTCACTACGGGCTGGCATTAGCGATGGTTTTCTGGCGCCGTACCGGGTGCGGCGGGTGCTCATGGGGGCGACAACGGAACAAGACGCGCGTGAGCAGGGGGCCGAAGCGGGCGACGGACAGCCCGACAGGCCCTCTGCCGATGTCGAGGAAACGCCACAGAGTCTGCGCGAGCGTACCCAGGTGATCGCGGAGCACCTGGCGAGGTACCTGCAGCGCACGGATAACATGGCCAAGACCATCGTCTTCTGCGTCGACCAAGAGCATGCGCGGCAGATGCGGGAAGCGTTGGAAGAAGCGTCCTGGGAGATGGTCGCACGTTACGACGACTACATCGAGCGCATTGTGTCGGACGAGGGCGTCGAGGGCAAGCGAGCGCTCGGACGTTTCAGTACACCGGACGAGCGGACGCCGGCGATCGTCACGACATCCAAGATGCTGAGTACGGGCGTGGACGTACCGACGTGCAAAAACATCGTGCTGGCGCGACCGATCGGGTCGATGGTCGAGTTCAAGCAGATCATCGGGCGAGGAACACGGCTCTTCCCTCCCGACAAGACCTGGTTTACGATCCTTGACTACGCCGGCGCCACCCGGCTGTTCTTTGACCCTGATTTCGACGGCGACCCCGAACTGGTCGAGGTCGAGCCGTTGGTTGCGGAGAAGCCACAGGAAGAAGAG
>JBBSGA010000156.1:0-13662 GCA_038254585.1 Chloroflexales bacterium
AGGGCAATCGCATCTTAATTTCAGGGTAACGGCCAATGGGGTTCCCACATAGAGGTCACAATACGACCCGAACTATGACAATGTTCCCACTTCGCGCCTACCAGGAGCGCGTGCCCGATAAGCACCTATGGTTAAGTGGGGGATACACGCTATTTTCCTGTGCATGTCTGCCTTCGAGTGGGGACCTACGAACCATACGGCGTTCATCCCAGCGATTTTAGATGCGATTGCCCTGCTGCTGAACCTGGTCCTCAATGCGATTCAGGCGAGCCCGGAAGGTGCGACCGTCACCCTGTCCTGTGAGCGGCAGAAAACGAGTCTCTGCCTTGTGATTCGCGATCGGGGACCTGGCATCCGGCCAGAGATCTGCAATCGTGTGTTCGATCCGTTCTTCACGACGCGCGACGGGGGCACGGGACTCGGTTTGGCGATCGTCGCGCGCATCATCGCCGACCACGGGGGGACGATCGATCTGGAGGCGCCGTCCGACGGCGGCACGGTCGCCCGGCTCTGCCTGCCGGTTCTGCCCGCCGAAGCCATACCCATCGTCGCCCAGCGCCAGAGGCTGCAGGAGGCGTGATGGTCGGGTACTCCATCTGAACATGGTGGATAATTCGCCCAGCATGAATTGACCGACTTCACCGCCGGTTTCAGCCTCACTCACCACCCATACCCGCTTTTAGATGCGCTGTGTTAGCCTGTCACACCACCTCCGACTGAGGACGGAGCCCTCTCGACCCCGTCCCGCCTTCATCAGCCAGCACCAACAGGCCCTGGTGGTAAAGGTACAAGGAGAAGGTCTCGTACTGTCCAGCGCCAACTCGTCAGTTCGGCTGCCATCGCTGGCGTTCGTTGCTCATAGCGGCGCGGCACGCGCCGACCGCGTCGCTCGATTGGCTGGGCACGCGGCACGCGCAAGGACGCATGGACGCGCACAAAGTGATCGTAGCCGCGCCACCACTCAAGCTGGACAACCAGCGATGGGCCGGCTTGGGCCGTTGCCCACGTCCGGCGCGCCAAGGCCGCTCCTCCCTGCCGGGGGCGCCCTCTGGGCACAGATTCACCCGTTCGACACACGCCGTCTTCAGCCGTCCGCTCAGTCCCAGCGTGCGGAGTGCGGCGCGGAGGTCTTCAAGCCTCCCGCAACGCATTACCCGTGTGACCCGCACCACCTTCCGACGCCGATACGTCTGCTTGACTTGCCCGTCGATCAAACCTGGCATCACGTGCCACTGCCGTCTCCGCTGCCCAACTCCTCGAACCCACTGACCAACGTGGGCGCTCAGCGCGTAGACGTAGAGGGTGAGCCCATCACGCGTGAACACCGGAAGGCAGCCCGGAGTCAGACGGTGACGCCGGTCGTGCACGACGCCATGAGCCCCCTCTTGCGGCACGCGCACCGCCAGCAACCGGGCCGGGAGCCGGTGGGTCTCCCCGAGGGTGACGGGCAGGTCGACGTGGGTGCCCTGGCGCTCCAAGCGGGCAGCGAGGTCGCCCCACCGCTGCCCGTCGGGGCCGTAGACCTGCGTCGAGGCCTTGAGGCGCGACACGAAAGAGGCGCCGTGCTGGCTGAGTTCCTGGAACCGGTCCAGGCCGAAAGAGCCCAGGTCGGCGAGGTACAGCGCGCCGACGGACACGGCACGCAGTGGCGCGGACGCCGCGCTATCGTGCATCCGGCCGTCATGCAGCGTCAGGCTGGCCAGGCGCCCGGTGCAGAGATCCAGCCGCAGGTTGATCTTAAGCGCGGCACGCCCCTGCCCCGTTGCGTTGCCGCAGCCCGCCCAGCGGTCGCGCAACGCATCCGGCAGCACGATACTGGTACTATCTTCGAGATAAACCCCGGCAAAGCGCGCAAGGAGCGGGATGGCCAGCGGGTCGGCCGCCAGCGTCCGCGTGACGGCCGCGGCGAGCACCTCCTGGAGGAACGTGGCGGCCTCAGCCGTGAAGCGCTGGGTCAGACCTTCGGGGGTAATCTCGACGCCCAGAGCAGCTGCAGTCTGGCTCAACTCCTCCAGGGTGGCCTGTGGATTGGCGAGATAGGTGAACACCAACGTCTGGGCGAAGTGCGCGCCGCCGAGCTTGGACTCGCGCTGGACAAACCGGGTTCGCGGGCAAGGCGTTGGGCAACGAGCCCGAACACATCTTGCAAGGCGTCAGCCACCTGCTCTATCATGGGCATCGGACAGCTCCTGCTGGTCATGAGCGATAGTGCACCCCTCATGATGCCACATGAGCTTTCCTTGGGTTCGCCTAGCTTAATGCGTATGGGGGGATATGCAAAAACCCCCATTCTCGGACGAAGCGGCGAGGGTAGGAAACTGAACTGCTCCAAACCGCCAACGTTGAAGCGCTGTCTACAGCATCCAGCTCAGGAAAATCACGTTACCTTCCTGAGCGGGAATTTCCCCCGGGAGAATGCTGTCACCCGAGGCTGCGCGCCAAGCGCTCCCGTTTCCGTAGCCGGGAAGCCGGCGAGCCGCTGAACCACCCGTCCCACTGCCGCGAGGACAGCGGCCGAGCGCGGTATCTGTTGCCTTGCAGCCCGCACCTGGCTCGTGTCCGAGATCGGCGTTCTCCTGGCGCCAATCTCCGGATCCAGATGCCCGAAGCCACCGCGCCAGGAGCGAGCGGCGCGGACAATCCGCCCACTCCCGGTTGATCGCTTAGTGGACCCGGCCCCCGCCCCGCGGCTGCCAGGCCGGCACGGCTTGCAGCCCGGCCGGATGCACCGCGTGCAGATCGCTGCCGTCGGCGTTCATGATATACACATTCCGATCCGCGTCATTGCGGAAGCGAACGAAGGCGATCTGCCGGCCATCCGGCGACCAGGCCGGGCCAAAGTCGTCTTCCTGGCCGCTGGGGGTCGTCAGCTGCCGCTGGTCGCTCCCATCCGCGTTCATGACACAGATGGCGGGAGCACATTCGTAGGCGATCTGCGTGCCATCCGGCTTCCAGTCCGGCACCTGGTCCTTGTCGCTCGTGTCGAAGGTGAGCTGCCGCTGGTTGCTGCCGTCGGCGTTCATCAGCCACACCTGCCCGCTCCCCGTCCGTGTGCTGACGAAGACGATGCTCCGCCCGTCTGGCGACCAGGCCGGATACTGGTCGTCGCCCGGCGCAGTGGTCAGCCGCACAAGCCCACTCCCATCCGCGTTCACGACAAAGATGTCCATGTCGGCGTCTCCAGGGCGCGCCCCGCCGAAGGCGATGTTGGTGCCGTCCGGCGCGAAGTCGGGGAAGGTCGCGACGCCACCCAGGTGCGTCACCTGCTGCTGCCGGGTGCCGTTCGCCTGCATCGTCCAGATTTCGAATGCCCCGGTGCGGTTGCTGCAGAAGGCGATGCGCCGGCCGTCGGCGGACGATGCCGGACAGGCGTCGAACGCCAAGTCGGGGTGAGGCGGCGGAGGTCGTGCCCGTTGGGCAGCACCGAGTAGACATCCATGTTGCCCTGCAGGTTGATGCCGAAGATCAGCCGGCCGTTGTGGCTGCCCGGATAGCTCGCCTGAACCTTCTCCGGCGTTGCAAAGCCGGCAGCGCCCAGCGCGAGCGCCAGCACCAGCGCACGGATACCAGTGATGGTGGAAATTAGGTTTCGCGTTCTCATCTCAAAGTTCCTCACGTGTGACACGGTGGTCAACGTCAGCCATCCTCACTGTGATGCCGCACGCAGGGCGGTCACCGCAACGGAAGGCGTTCGTGGTCGTCCATCTCGGGTGCGCGCCGATCAGCCTCCTTTCTTCGCAGCGCTTCGTTGCGCTCATCCGTTGACGAGGTTGTGCCCGGCCGAGGCACCTTCATTTGAGCACTCGAACAGACGTTATGGAAGCGGGGACAGTGATATAAAAGGTGATACAAAACGTCGATTGCTCGCCTGGCAGGAGGCGACGACGCACGGTACAATGCGCACATCATCGTCGCAGCGCATCTCAACCGTCGATCCCTGTGCTGCATCGCGCCGTGTCATCACCTGCCTCCCTAGTACAGGCGTCCGGAGATCCATACAGAGTTAGCTGACGAGCGGCCGACCCGTGTAGGTCCACGCGAACGGCTTGGCCGTCTTGTTGAAATACTCGATGAACTCCACGATCCGCGCATGCAGCGCCTCCAGCGACCGGAAATTGCCTCGTTTCAGGACCCGACGCACCAGGATGCCGAACCACAGCTCCACCTGATTGAGCCACGACGTATGTTTCGGCAGGTACACACACTGGATCCTGTGCGCCGGGTCGCTCAAAAACGCTGCGCTCGTCGCCATCGAGCGCAACACTCCACTCTTCCCCTTCTCCCCCAACTCCGCCGCCAGCCCACAGCGCTCGGCTACCAGACGCACCAGGCTCTCCGACTGATGCGTGTTCAACTGGTCCACCAGACAGAGCCAAACTCCCTCCGGATCGAGGTCAATCGTTCGTCCGATATGCGCCGTGAAGTCCTCTTCGGTCTGCGTCGGTCCCAGCGAGGGACGCACTACCTGCCCGCTCACCACATCGAAGTTGGCGATCAAACTCAGCGTCCCATGCCGCTCGTACGCAAACTCGCGCCGCTCGACCTGCCCCCGCTGCATTGGTTGGGGTGGGGCAATGCGTTCAAGCGCTTGGATGCCGGTCATCTCATCTGTACACATGATAGGTCCACCCATCGCTGCCAGCAGCGGAGCATAGGCGTAGACCGTACAGATCGTTGCGACTTGCTCGGCAAAGGCCTCCGGCTCATCGGCTTTGGTCTTGGCAGTGAGCCAGTAACGGCTGCGATGGGGCTGCAGCTCGGCCTGCCTTTAAAAAGCGTCCCACCGAGGTGGGCGAAATCGAAGGAACAATCTGACGTTTGACCGCTGCATCGGCTAACTCACGCGGTGTCCCAGCATCGACAGGTCGCCCGGCGTCGGCGGGGGGCGTGCAGGCGAGGTTGATGCTGAGCACGATCTGCTCAGCGGTAAAGGTATCGGGAGCGCCAGGTCGGGGCGCGTCGGCGAGCACGCGGCCAACCAGTAATTAACGTATCGTCTACGGACGCAGGGACAAGCTCAGTGGACGCGCGATCCGGCATATGGTCACTCCTCGGTCCAGGACGTGTGTCTTCCTGCGGCACATGCGTACGGTTATCACCCCGCTGGTGCGACCGTATCCGTGGTTGCGGAACGGCTTGTTGCGTAGTTTGCGCCGAGCGCACAGGGATAGGCTTTCCATACACCGCTCATTGGTGGGCATTTGGATCATCGGTTCCGAGACCCTCAGCCGCCGCCGCACTGAGCAGGCGGGTGTCGGCAGCAAGGAAGATGAGCGCTGGAAGCCCTGCGGCGAGCAGCGCGTCGTTCGCTGTCAGGCCGGCAGCGAGCTGCACCGCGTCGTAGGCCCGGAGCGGATACTGCTCGAGCAGATCACGCGCGCGCTCCAGCACCGGCAGTGACATGCTGACAAGCCGATACTCACTCCGATAGAGTGCGTCAAAATCAGCACGGACGCGTGCGTAATCCACGCGTGTCAAGGTAACTTCGCGTACCCGTCGATTGAAGGCGCTGACCACCTCGACGATGCTGATCTGGGCGGTGATGATCGTATTGCCGGTGGCCAGGTCGGCCAGCGTGCGGAACCAGGCAGAGCCCGCTCAGCAATGTGGCGCTTGACGGGCACACTGCTGTCCGCGTAGAAGTCGGCCATTAGCGTTCCTCACGGTCCTCGATGATGATCTGCGAGAGTGGCGTTGCGCCAGGCACGGCAAGGTGCTCCGCGAGTGCAGCCCGCTCCGGCTCGCGCAGCGGTGGCACGGCCGCAGGGGCGACCGGCGCCAGGATGCCTGCAGACTCAAGCGCCGCCCGTACCTGTTCGCGGCGGGCATCCGCGTCCGGCGCGCCGGGGATCGTGCGCACGTTGATCTCGACCTGGCTGTGCTCCGGCAAGTCCAAGGGCGTGAGCGGACGCAAAACACCATGTTCATACACGGCGGTTATCGTTTTCGTCATACGACCCTCCATGTCCGTCCGAGTCTAGCATGTCGCTGCCCAGCAGAGCGCTGCACCTTGCCAACCAGTGCTCATCGATCCCATTCTAACAGAAGAACTGTGAATAACGATTATTTACAGTTCTTCTGCCCTTTTTCGTGCTATACTCGACGCACGCGACCTCCTCGGAGCGCGTCGATAGTGAAGCGAGTCATGCGCCATGAGCGACGAGAAGCTGCCGCTTGTCCCAGCCCTACGTGACGATGTTCCTGACGATCGGCGACTGACGATCGTTCAGCCCCGGCGCACCGTTGCATCTTTGATCGCCGAGGTGATCGCGCGTGGTCGGTCGCCGCAGACGAAGCGCGCCTATGCGGCGGATCTTGACGACTTCCTCACCTGGTGGCTCGGGCAGGTCGGGCAGCCCTACCGCAGCCGCTCGGTCCGGGCCGATCCCACCGCGATGCTAAGCGATGACATACTCGCGGCGCACCTCGACAGTACGCTCCAGGCGCTGCAACTCGTGACCGAGGGGCAGATCCAGCAGTACCTCGACCACCTCGAAGACCGGCAGCACCCGGGCGATCCGCCGGCGCATGCTCCGGCCACGCTCAACCGGCGCCTCACCCCGTTGCGCCTGCTCTTCGGTCGCCTCCACCGCCACCGGTTGATCGCCGTCAACCCCATGGAGGATATCCGCAGCCGGCGCACGGGCAACGCCTCCACGACCGTGTACGTGACCCGCAGCCAGGCACGCGAGCTTTTGGCGGCGTGTGCCGACGAGCGGCTTAGTGACCTACGCGACCGGGCGATCGTGCTGCTGATGCTCACGAGTGGTCTGCGCGCGAGCGAGGTGATCAGCATCGACGTGGCCGACCTCCAGCTGGTCGAGGGGCACCATGTTGTGTGGGTGGCGGGCAAGGGCGGCGCCCGCGAGCGCGTCAAAGTCCAGCCGCATGCCTGGGACGCCCTACACACCTACCGCGCCGCCGCCAACGTCGGCTCCGGTCCGCTCTTCCGCCGCGTCCATGCCATCGGTCCGCGCAAATCGGCACCAGCCAACCTAACAGTGAGTCAGCGCATCGGCGATGCCCGGCTCTCCTACACTGGCCTGTATGCGCTGCTCCAGGAGCGCTTCCTGCGCGCTGGCTTCGTCGACGCAGCCCGCGATGGCCGGCCGGCGAGCGATCGAGCCGCACGTTTGGGACGACGTCCACATGGCGCCAAGGTTACTGCACCGCGCCTGGCCCTGCACTCCCTCCGACATACGCATATCACGCTGGCTATCCGGGGCGGTGCGCCGCTGCCAGTGGTCCAGAAAGGTGCGCGCCATGGGAACGTGCAGACGACGATGCGCTATGCGCATGACATGGACTCGCTGGATGATGCTGCCGGTGATTATGTAAAATTGTAGGGCTGCGACGAGACCATTTCACAGTGAGGGCAAGCCTCCAACATCTCCACACACCCACTCGATGAGGCTGCGGATGCAGACGAGCAGTGCACCCCCCCTTAACATGGTCTCCCAGCATGACACGCTCCAGACGCTCCAGTTAAGACCCGGCGAAACTCCTTAAAGTAGCCCCGCCTCACCGGCGTAGATGGCCGCTTGGGTGCGGTCACGCAAGCCGAGCCGGCTCAGTATGTTTGAGATATGGTTCTTGACCGTGCCCTCGCTAATGATCAGTTTCTTGGCGATCTCACGGTTCGTGGCGCCCTGTGCAATCAGCCGCAGCACCTCCATCTCGCGTTCAGTGAGATCGGTGACTGGAAGGGGTGTGGGAGGTCCTGTGGTACCTACTTACTCCATCCGGCTGGTCTATAACGTCGTTCATCGCGATCCTGTCTGTGTACTGTCAGGCTGCGGGCCTCTCTGTCCGCATGAGCTTGTTCGTTGCGGTCTCCAGCTGTGGTGCCAGTACAATCGTTGGTTGAGATGAGCCGCAGCCTGTGGCAAGGTGATAGCATGGGCGCAGTACGTGAGGAGGCTTCGATGTTCGCGAACCTCGTGAACCGGGTCAAGCAGGCGATTCATGTCGGCGTGCAGACGCTGCGAAACCAGATCGCAGCCAGGACGAAGCCAGTGAACACCTCGCTCGTGCGCGGGAGCCTGCGCGACCTTGTCCGCACGAAGCCGCAACTGATCGCTGAAAATGCCTTGCTCCGGCAACAGCTGATCGTCCTCAACCGCAGCGTCAAACGGCCCCGCTTGACCAATACCGCCCGCTCACTCCTGATCCTGCTGGCTAGTCGCGTGCGGGCGTGGAAGGATGCTCTGCTGATCATCCAACCGGACACACTGTTGCGCTGGCATCGTCAGGGCTTTCGCTTATTCTGGAGGCGAAAGTCGCGGGCACGTTCGCGCGCACCACGGATTCCCGAAACGACCATCACCTTGATCCAGGAGATGGCGGTCACCAACCGCTTGTGGGGCGTCAAGCGCATGCAGGGCGAGTTGCTCAAGCTGGGCATCAAAGTATCGAAGCGGACGATCCAGCGCTACATCCGGCAGGTGCGCCCGCTGCGGCCGCATGGCCAGAACTGGGCCACGTTCCTCCAGAACCACGCCCGGGAGATCTGGGCCTGCGATTTCCTGCAACTCCACGATGCCTTGTTCCGCCCACTGTTCGCGTTCTTCATCACTGAGCTTGGCTCGCGGCGCATCGTGCATGTTGGCGTCACAAGGTCGCCAACGGACGACTGGGTCGCGCAGCAACGGCGCGAGGCAACGCCGTTTGGTGTAACGCCTACGTTTCTGATCCGGGACAACGACGCGAAGTACGGGGCGCACTTCGAGGCGGTGGCGACCGGCAGCGGAATCCAGGTGCTCAGAACGCCGATGCGGGCGCCACGCGCGAACGCGATCTGCGAACGCTTGTTAGGCAGCGTCCGACGTGAATGCCTCGATCACCTGTTGATCGTGAGCGAAGGCCACCTGCGGCGTATCCTCAACGAGTACGTCCGGTATTTCAACCGGGCGCGCCCGCACCAAGGCATCAACCAGCAGGTTCCGGAACCGGGGGATACACCAGGCAGTCCGATTAATGGCGGGGCTCAGGTCGTTGCCTTCCCCGTGTTGGGCGGTCTGCATCACGAGTATCGCAAGGCAGCGTGACTGCGTGCGGGTGAGCCGAAAAGGAGCGGATGGCGAAAGTAGGCATGACAAGCCACCTTTCAGAAACTCTACCCATTGAACTCGAGTCCAGTTCTACTTTATGTCAATCAGCAGGTCGTGACTCGAATTGCTATGCCGGGATACCCGGATGGCACGAATGGTTATCGGTGGCAGTGTGCTTTCGCCTCACATTGACGATACCGTTTAGTATCCATCCTCTCCTGGCGGTGTCGCGGTAGCCGCAGCACGCCATACTTCGAGGAAGGCGAGCACCGCCGCGTATTTGCGCTGGGGAATGAGCTTATAGCTTGAGACTCCAAAACGTCGGTACAGCTCGGCGAAAATTCCCTGGTAGTGGTTCTTGCCAGCGTGGACTCCCGTCAACAACTCGGCCAGTGCCTTCACCCGATTGGAGACCTCCGTCGCCTGCTCATCTGTGATCGCCGCGCCGGGCGTCAGCCGCTCCTCCACTGCACCCAGTCGCACGTCGACCCGATCAAGGTGACCCTGTACAGCGCGGATGATCCGCGCTGCAGCATCCATACGCCCTGTAAGCGCCTGCTGCTGGCGCTGGAGCTCAAGCTGCTGCTCGCCCAAACGCGCGATGGCATATCCCATCTCGATGATCTGCTGGATTTGCTGGATCGCCGTGCTATTAGCCGCAACCACTGGCTCCTCGGCCACGATTTGCGGCTTGAATGCCTGCCACAGCACGACAGCCGCCTCCTGCTGATACCGCACGAGCTTGTCGCGCAGATCCGCCTTGACACGCGAGGCATGGAGCCCAGACATCCACAATGGCAGAAGATCAATGCGGAGACATTGGACCGACTGAGCACCCCCCTCCGTTTCGACTGTGAGCGTTACCAAGCCCTTTTGCAGCACCTCGTGCCGCTGGACGCGTCGGACCTGTGGGGAGCGAGCCAGGCCCAGGTTGTCACACAGACGCCCGAAGTGCACGAAGATATTCCCGTCGGACTGCTGGAGGGCGATCAATTCGTCTCCGTAGAACGGGACGATCCGCTGTTGAGACGCATCGCTCATATCGATCCTCGTAGAAAGGGGTCACCATGATGGATGACCCTTGCAGCAAAGGGGCTGCAACAATGAACGTCCCTTACCTCCTCAGGGCAGCACCATCATGGTGACCCGTTCGCTCACCGGCAAGCTGAATCTATTATGTCTACACGCGGCCACCTACAAGCCCTTCCGTTTTATGTCTACACGCGGCCACCTACAACTCAATCGCTATCGGTCTCACTCGCCTCAGCCGCCTGCTGCAATGCATCGATCTGAGGGCCAAGATGATCGCGGAGGTAGGCTGCGAAGGCACGGCGCTCCTCGGCAGATGCACGGGAGAGCGCTTGCCGCCAGCGCGACAGCATGACATCGACCCGCAGCACGTCGGTCTCAAGAACACGCGCCATCGCCGATGGCGGCGTAGCCCGTCGCTCCGTATCTCGCGCATCGAGAGGTCGACTCGGAGCAGGTAATTGAGGCACATCTTCACGTTCACGCGCGTCTGGCATCCGCTCCGGCCCCACCTCGCCGGCGTCATGGCTCTCTACGGACCGGTATCCCATAGACGTCGGTGCCTCTGGTCGGCCGGGGCGTTCGAGCATCTCACGCAACCGCGTGACCACATCGTCGCCAGTTAGAGTACCGTTTACAAGAGCAGCAATCCAGGGCTGACGCTGCGCTGCCTCGGGAAATCGCGCGATCGAACGTGCTGCCCTCAGCGTGTCCGGTCGCTGCGCTACCAACAGCTGCACATCCTCCGGCGCACGCAATAGATCGAGCCGGTTCTGTACGTAGCCTGTGGTCTTCCCGAGTCGCTCCGCCACCTCTCGCTGCGAATAGCCGCGCTGGTCCATCAGCGCCTTGAGCGCCTGTGCCTCCTCC
Organism: Chloroflexales bacterium; assembly: GCA_038254585.1. GTDB lineage: Bacteria > Chloroflexota > Chloroflexia > Chloroflexales > Kallotenuaceae > JBBSGA01. The sequence goes on from JBBSGA010000156.1 coordinate 10,950, forward strand.
AGCGGCGTGAGGTCCCGCCGCTGAATGTTCTCAGCGAGGCCGATCTCGGCCATCTCGACGTCGGAATGGCGTACGATCTCACTTGGCACTTCGGCGAGGCCCGCCGCTAGCGCAGCGCGTAACCGGCGCTCGCCATAGACCAGCTGGTACTTGCCCTCAATCTGAGGGTGGGGGCGCACGCGCAGGCGCGAGGTAAAACCCTGTCTCCGGATAGCCTCCGCTAGCTCGTCGATGTCCGGAAATTCTTTCCGTGCCTGAAACGGGTTCGGCTCGATCAGGTCGACGCGGACATCACGGATCAAGGGCTTGGTTTCCCGCGCCAGGAAAATGTCATACATCTCGTCGACGGTGTCGGGCATGACCGGTGTCGCGTCCAATTCGGACAGGCTCGGCCGCTTATGTCGAGCCATTGAGCACCTCCTGAGCGAGCGCCCGGTAGGCGTTCGTCACCGGGTCGTTCGGGCGATAGCGGAAGAGGGACTGGCGGACTACCTGCATCTGTGACTCTCGAACAACGGCCCGGTCCTCGATCGTAGTACGCAGGACCTGGTACTCGGCGCCAAAGCTGCGCCGGACATATGCCATCTGCTCGCGCTGGTTCATCTCAGCTGGGGTGACCTGGTTGAACAGGAACCCCGCTACCTGCAGTCGCGGGTTCGCCTCTGAGCGACGGACGCCGGTGATCTGCTTGAGCAACAACTTCGCCAACTCTGTAGCCATCGCCTGCGCCTGCAGGGGAATCAGGACCTCATCCGCGGCGACGAGCGCATTCTGGACCAGCAGGCCAAGCGTCGGCATGGTGTCGATCAAGATCACATCATAGCTCTCCCGAAGGGGAGCTATCAGTCTGCTCAGGACGCGCTGAGGATCGAAGACGCTCCGGAGCTGGTCCTCAATTGGGCTTAGCCGTGTATCGGCCGGGACCAGATCAACGCCCTCATCCGTGGTGATGATCGCCCGGTCCAGTTCGGTCGAATAGTCGGCGATATACCGGGCAATCGCGCCGGCAAGCGTCGCCTCCATACGTCGCGGCTCATGGCGCAGCGCAGTGGTCAATCCCGCGCCAGGATCACAGTCGATTAGCAACACACGTTGCCCAACTTCAGCGAACGCGACGCCTAAGTTGAGCGTTGTCGTCGTTTTGCCAGTGCCACCTTTGGGGATCGCGAGCGCGATCACCCGAGCAGTTGCAGCACCCTCACGCCGAGGCCGTGGTTCGATTCGTGGCGCACGCCCGTGATCATGTATGAAGCGCTCAACTTCGGATGGTTGCACCATCCAGTGTTGGCTGTCGCGGATACCAAGCAGGCGCCCTTCATATGCAGCCCGACGCAGCCGGTCATGCTGCATGCCATACCGTTCCGCAGCCTCTTTAAGTGAGATGTGCTCCTCATCCATCGAACTCATCGCATCGTCCGCCGCGGCTGTCGCGTTGAGGCGTCAGGGGCAGGCGGCTCCTCCTTTCGTACATCCTAGGCACTGCCGTCGGCTCATCGGTCAGAAGTGCCAGCCCGCAGTGGAGGTTTTATCGTCAACGACCGTCCGAGTATAGCAAGCTTTTCCCGCGTGAGTTCACGCTATCGTTCAGTGCCGCAGCTTTCTGTGAACCGCACTGCCTGCCACACAAGACCTCCAGGCGTTGTGCCTGATGCAGTCGCGTGAGGGACAGCACCTTCGGTTAGCCCCCGAACGAGCGAGTGAACAGTATCGAAGACGGCGAAGCTGCAATTACTAGGAGGTAGGGATGCCAATAGACACCGCAAAGCCTGACGCGAGGGGATACTCTGCTCCGCGCAAAACTGGATGGGTCAGTGCGTCAACCCGTAGACAACCTGTCGCGGCGTGGAGAAAAACACATGTTCCCGATTCCCCAGCCTTCCAGACCCAGTGAACAGCACGTCAAGCATAAGTCGGCTAAACTCAGCTAGTGCAGACTGTTGTAGAGTTCGAGACGGGCGGGCTGCATCTGAAGCCTGATGATAGGGTCCCTATCCGGCCTCACCATCCATGCCGCCACCACGGTGCCGCCACCTGAAACTCGACATAATACATTACAGGATACTCAACCAGCGTGACTTCCATCGTCCTAATGCGGTTATAAAGTGACGTCAAGCCAATTCTTCCATTGGTGGCGTCCTTGAACTGCGCGAAGTGTCACCACAGCGCACGATAATGGGCTCGCTTGCAAGCCCTGTCCGCTCCACAGTCACTGCGCGGCTGCATCAAAATCAAACCCGATGCTGCCGAAAGGGTCGGGTGCTGGCAGCAATACAGCTTGTTCGAGCTGTTCATCCACTTCGGCAGGCGTAGCATTGCCAGTTGAAGATGGACGTGGAATAGTGCCACTTTGCACCCCTGTGCCGTTCACAGCACGACTGCTGCGAACGCGGCTCAACATTGCTAGCAGTTTGTCGTAGACTTCCAGTGGAAGTCGCGCCCCAATCGTCAGCCGGAGATCATCTGCGACCAACGTGGGATCGATGCCGATCTGGTCAGCGCCGATAAGCATCAGTGCCCGCGTCGCAGCATTCTCGTTCTCGCTCAAGCTGCTGAGAAACCCGGCAAGGCCTGCACTTATTCGCGTCGTAGCACGTTCAGCTTGGGTCATGGCTGCGTCGCTCGTTGCGCTAGGAGCCGTGCCAGGTGTGCGTAGCCGAGCGCGACCGCGATCTGCCCGTTGGGAATCACTTGCGCCTGCTTGAACCGGCTCCTG
>JBBSGA010000157.1:0-13458 GCA_038254585.1 Chloroflexales bacterium
GCACGAGCTCGAGCGCGTCGTACGCCGGCAGATCGAGCGCTCCGCGCGTGTACGGGCTTCTTGAGGCCAAAGCGTTGAAAGGCGGTCCTAGGAGCCATGGCTGACACGAACGGCTCGACAACTGAGGTCCGCGTTGCGCGGCCGACGATCAACGTCGGCGGCCAGGATCGCCCCAAGCTCGCCGTGGGTCTCCTAAGCCTGCTGATAGTGGAAGGCACCAGCGGGCTCTATCGCTGCGAAGCCGTTTTCGGCAACTGGGGCACCGTCGACAACAGCGTGGGCTTCCTGTACTTCGACCGCAGTATCCTGGAGTTCGGCAAGCCGTTCCAGATCAAGCTCGGCTCCGACACGCTCTTCGACGGGCGGATCATGGCGCTCGAAGCGCTTTTTCCCGAGGGGCGGCCGCCTGAGCTGAACGTCCTGGCCGAAGACCGTTTTCAGGACCTGCGCATGACGCGCCGGACGCGCAGCTTTGCCGACGCCAGCGACGCGGACGTGATCAACCAGGTGGCCAACGATCATGGCCTTAGCCCGGACGTCGACGTCCCAGGACCGACCTACAAAGTGCTTGCGCAAATCAACCAGAGCGACCTCGCTTTTCTCCGCGACCGCGCCCGCGCCATTGACGCGGAGCTTTGGATGGATGGCAGCACGCTCAAGGCCAAGGCGCATGCCAATCGTAACGGCGGCAGCTTGCAGATGACTTACGGCAAAGATCTGCGCGAGTTCTCGGTGCTGGCCGACCTGTCCGGGCAGCGGACGAGCGTCGCCGTTAACGGCTGGGACGTTTCGAGCAAATCGGGGCTGCAGTACGAGGCAACTGACACGGTGATCGGCGGCGAGCTGAACGGCGATACCAGCGGTGTGAGTATCCTCTCTTCCGCTCTTGGGCAGCGCAAAGAAGCTCTCGCGCACACGGTGCCCTTGACCAACGCCGAGGCGCAGGCAGAGGCTGAAGCTTTCTTCAAAATGACGGCACGGCGCTTCGTGACCGGGCGGGGGGTAGCTCAGACGGATGTCAAGCTCCGCGCCGGTAGCTACGTCAACCTGCAGGGGCTCGGCCCGCTTTTCAGCGGCAAATATTACGTGGTGGAAGTCAAGCAAATCTTCGACGGCCAGAAGGGGCTGCGTACGGAGTTTACCGCCGAACGGCCCGGGATCGGGCAGGCGCAATAGTGCTCTATCCGAGGGGCCGTAGAGACGTTATCTATAACGTCTCTACGGGATGCGAGCTTGCGGCCGTCCATTGCTTCGTCCCGAAAGGACACGACGAACGTTGTTAGCAACAGATGTTCTGGACCAGGTTCTCGATGCGCGCGTGCCCACGGGGCTTGGCGGGCGCTGGTACGGCGTTTATCCCGCACTCGTGAGTGATATCCGGGACCCCGACGGGCAGGGCCGCGTCAAGGTCACCCTCCCGTGGTCGCCCGACACGAGCGGTGGGCGCTACGAAGCCTGGGCACGCATCGCCACCTTGATGGGCGGCAACAATCGGGGGAGCTGGTTCATTCCGGATACCAACGACGAGGTTCTGATCGTCTTCGAGGGCGGAGATCCGCGCCGGCCCTACGTGATTGGCGGTCTGTGGAACGGCAGCGACAGCCCACCGGAGTCGATGGACGGCGCCGGCAACAACTACCGCAAGGTGCTCCGGTCGCGCAATGGCGTCAAGGTGACGCTCGACGACGCAGACGGTCGGGAAAGCATGATCCTGGAAACGCCCGGCGGCCAGAAAATAACGCTGAAAGATGGGCCGGGCTCAGTCGAGATCGTCGACAGCAACGGCAACTCGGTCAAGCTCGAGCCGGCCGGTGTTACCGTCACGGCCTCGGCCAAAGTAACGATCAACGCCAGCACCGTGGAAGTCTCGGCAGGCATGGTCACGGTCAACGCCGGTATGTCAAAGTTCAGCGGCGTCGTCCAGGCGGATACGGTGATCAGCAATAGCGTCATCAGCGCATCGTACACGCCCGGCGCGGGAAATATCTGGTGATCCGATGATTGAGCCCCAGGTGCAATGGACCACGCCAGCTCCGTTATGGGCGGAAGCGACAGCCGCCGGTGATCCGGAGGCGCAGCTTTTCCGCCGGCCGGCGGTTGTGCGCTTCGCCACCGATACCTTCATGGACGACTTCCTGGCGCTCCTCCAGTCCGATCCAGCCCGGCTCGGGGAGTTCCGCGCGGCGCCGGAGACCTGGCGCAGACCCGCGCCGGCCGTGGCCGCCGTCGAATCGCTGCCGGCGCTCCCGCGTGCGCTGGCCCAGCGCCGTTTCGCATCCCCTGGATCGAAGAAGCTGAGCTCGCCGGTCGCCAGGAACGAAGCGGCTGAGCTCGCCAGCGCAGACCGTTCCGCAACCGGCTTGACCCGCCGGCAGGATCGGGACATGGCGTCGCCGGGCCCGCTCAAGCTCTACCAGCCAGCGCACCAGCGCTTTTACCTGCTCGCGGCCTGCCTGGTATGCCGTATTCCGGGACTACCCGACCGCCTGCTCGACACCGGCAGCCAGGAGCGTGTGAGCTTTGTCGTGCGCCGCGTCGTGCCGTCGAATGGTGTCGTCACCAATACTGCGCCGGATCTTTCGAGCGCCGACGAGTATGCCCTGATGACGACGGCGACCGGCCATGCCTGGCAGAAGATTCCTACGCGTGCGGACGTGGAGACGCTCATACCGGGAGAGGAGCAGCTGCCGCTCTTCGGCGTGAGCTATATCGGGGAGGACGGCCGGAAGCGCCGGCTGCTCGCGGGTATGGTGCCGGTCGGCAAGCGCGAGGTGTACCTCGGCGCCGGGCAAGCGCCGGATGCGATGCAAACTGGAACGGCGGCTGCGCCGGCTGTCGACACACGGAAAACACTGGTGCGCTCGCAGGTCATCGAGCCTTGGAAGAGCTTATTGGAACGGGCAGACGCCGTGCAGAGAAGCAGCGGCGCGCCCTCGGGACTACCCTCCACCGACGCCGGCATGCCCGACGATGCCAAAGCAGCGCTCTTCAAGACGACCCGCGATCAGCTTCAGGTTGTCGCGTGGTACCTTCTGCTCGACTTTGCCAACTATCTCAAGCAGTATGTGCCCCAGGTCTGGCAAGCCGTTATGGACGTGCAAGAGGCTCCTGCGCTCGCGCCTGGCCCCGGCCGCAACCTCTTCGACGCGCTTCAGAACACGCGGTTGCCCTCCAACCTCAAGCATGCCCTAACGCAGGGGACGTCCTACAAGCCGCAAGATGTCCTGGACTCGTTGCGCGGCGCGTTGCGCGCGGTGGGGGCCTCGGGGATTGAAGGCAAGCTCGAGTCGGTCACGGCGCCCTACGACCGCCAGCAGACACCGCTCAACCCGGCCTGGCCCGGCTTCGTCTTCCCCCTCGCCGACCCGGGGCCCGACGGCGGACCACTACCGCCTCCCGGCCCACCCCAAGCGTCGCAGCCCGGCCGGACGCCGTCACAGCTGGACATCGCGCGTGGGCGGGTCGACAACCTGGGGGATCTGATCGACGCGGCGCTACCGGCGCAGACATCGGCGGCGGTACCGGCGGTGCCGCTCGCCGCGCTGCCGGTTATGAACGCCTTCAAGGGCTGGTTCGTCATGCGCTGCGTCTTCGAGCGTCCCCTGTGTGGCCCGCTCCGACCGACGGTTGTGAGTGCGCCCACGGACCCATTCCAGCTCGCCGGCTTCTTCGATCCGGATGCGCCCGCTCGTCCGATCCGCATCGCACTGCCGATCGACACGTCGCCGGCAGGTCTACGCAAGTTCGACAAGAACACGGCCTTTATGATCTCGGACATGTTATGTGGGCAGATCGACCGGGTGAAGGGCATGAGCCTGGGCGACCTTGTGCGCTCCGTGCTACCGTGGCCGCTCCACAAAGATTTGTCGACTTCCGATGGCGGGCCCTGTACGGACCCCGGTGGCAATGCCCTGGGCATGATCTGCTCGCTCTCGATACCGATCATCACGATCTGCGCGCTGATCCTGCTGCTGATCATCGTCAACCTGCTCGATATCATCTTTCGCTGGGTTCCGTTCTTCATCATGTGCTTCCCGCTGCCCAACTTTAAGTCCAAGGAGTGATCGATGGATCCTGGACGGCTGCTCGGACGAGGCATCAGCTTCCCGCCGCGCGTGGGGCCGGATGGCCGCGTGGCGTGGTCGGAGGGCGAGACGAACGTGCGTGAGGCAATCCGGGTCATCCTTATGACCGAGCAGCGCGAGCGCCTGCGTCTGCCTGAGTTCGGCGGCGGTCTGGGAGTCTTCCTCTTCGAGCCCAACACGGTTACGACCCGGCACCTCATTCAGGATCGGATCACGAAAGCCCTGGAGCAGTGGGAGCCGCGGATCACGGTCGAATCGGTCAGCGTCGAGCCCGATCCCGAGGACGTCGAGGCAGCGATCGCCACCATCACCTATCGCCTCGTCGCCACCCAACGGCGTGAGCGCGTCAGCTTGAACGTAGCACTTAGCGGTTAGGAAGGAATCTTCCGATGCCATTGACCATACCGGTGCTTGACGATCGTAAATACCAGGAGCTGCTGGACGAAGCGCTTGCACGCATTCCGGTCCACAATCCCGAGTGGACGAACTTTGACAAGGCCGACCCCGGCGTCACAGTGATCGAGGTTTTTGCCTTTCTCACCGAGAACCTGCTCTACCGCAGCAACCAGATTCCGGAGCGCAACCGGCGCAAGTTCCTCTCGCTGCTCGGCGTGCCGCTGCAGCCGGCCTCGTCCGCGATGGGCCTGGTGACCTTTACCAACGAGCGGGGCCCCCAGCGCACGATTACCCTCACTCCGGGCGTGGAAGTACGCGCGGGCCAGGTTCCGTTCCGGACCGAGAGAGGCCTCGACGTATTGCCGGTGGAGGGTCAGGTCTATTACAAGCGCAAGGTATCCAATCCGCCGCAGGCATTGATCGATTATTACAAGCAGTTGTATGCCTCCTTCAAAGGCACGCAGGTGACCGATCCGACCCCACTGCTCTACGAGACTGTGCCACTGAATCCCCGCGGAGTGGCCAGCGTCGACCTCGGCGAGGAAACCGTCGACGGGTCACTGTGGATCGCGCTGATCGTCCGCGCCTCGGACAAAGCCTCCGGCGATGATCCGTTTGGCGCGAGCATTGCCGCCGCCCGTGATATGCTCGCCGGTAAGACGTTAAATCTGGGGATCGTGCCGGCGCTGGCAGACGCAAGCCGCCGGCTCGCGCCCGGAGGGCAGGCCTTCCCGGAAGGCGTGCCGCTCCTGCAATACTTCCTGCCCAGCGTACCCGCGGGTGGCGAGCTCCCTGCATCCCCGGCGGAACGGACCGCCAGATATCGGGCGCTCGATGCGACCGCCTCGAGCGATGTGCTGGCCGGCCCCGGCGTCGTCGAGATCACGCTGCCCTCCGATCCGTCCGCGTTCGAGCTGTGGAGCAACCTCGAGCCGCTGGAATCGGGGGCGGGCAATTTTCCACCGGCCCTCGACGATAGCAATGCCAACGCGCGCATTATTACCTGGCTGCGGATCAGCTCCTCGGCCGCGGTGCGAGCGAGGCTGCTGTGGGTGGGTATCAACGCCGTCTTCGTCAGGCAGCGCGCCCATATCTCCAATGAGCTCCTGCCGGCGGGCACGGGTGAGCCGGATCAGGCTGTGACGCTTTCACGAACGCCGGTTGTTCCCGCCTCGGTCCGCCTCAGCGTCACGGTCAACGGAAAGGCCGAGGCGTGGTCGGAGGTCGACGACCTGACGGCGGCCGGACCCGAAGTCCGGGTGCCCGATCCACGCCGGCCGCCAGGCGCGCCAGCTGAGCAGGCCACCAGCCCGAACGTCTTCGTGGTCGATCCCGAGGCTGGCACGATTCGCTTCGGCGACGGTGCGCGGGGGCGGCGCCCGCCCTTCGGCGCGACGCTGCGGGCCGACTATGACTACGGTGTCGGGCGCGCGGGCAACGTTGGAGCAGGCTCGATCAACACGAGCCCATCCCTGCCGGCCGGCTTGAAGGTCGGTAATCCTGTACGAACGTGGGGTGGAGCCGAGGCGGAGACTGCATCCGACGGCGAGAAACACATAGCGCGTTTTCTCCAGCATCGTGACCGGCTGGTCAGCGCCGCCGACTTCGAGACGATCGCCAGCCGGACGCCGGGCGTCGACGTCGGACGGATCGAGGTTATCCCCGCCTTCAATCCCGAGCTGGGAGGCAATCAGCCGGGTGATGCGGCGGGAGCGGTAACGCTGATGGCGATCCCGCGCTATGATCCGCTTCAGCCCGACGCCCCGCAGCCGGACCGGTTGTTTCTGGACGCGATCTGCTCCTACCTTGACCCGCGCCGTCTCGTCACCACCGAGGTCTTCCTGCGCGGGCCGATCTACAAGGGCATCTGGGTCTCTGTCGGCATCCAGGTCGTCGCCGGACTCGAGCTTCCGCCGGTACGCGAGGCAGTCAAGCAAGCCCTGCTCCAGTTCCTGGCTCCACTAGCCCGGACAGCGCTCGGCACGCAACGTGAGGCGAGTGCTTCTGCTTCCGCGCCGGCCGTGCCGAGCTATCCCGGCATGGAGAAAGGCTGGCCCTTACGCAAGGCGGTCGTCGCCCTCGAGCTACTTGCGGTCGCCAGCCGTGTGCCGGGCATCCTATTGATCAATAGCGTCCTGATCGCCGAAGGGACGCGGCCGAGCGGCGACCGCATCCCCATGAACGGCCTCGAGCTACCGCGTGTTCTCGGTATTTCGGTCGTCGCCGGCGAGCCCCTGCCGATCGACCAGCTTCGCGATTCCTCGGGATCCGGGACGGCAACCGGTGCGCCGGGGACGGGTGGAACCGGGGTCTATGTGCCGGTCCCAATAGTGCCGGAGGAATGCTAACTGCCCATGGATGCCAACGGTACACGCTATCACCTCCTGCTTGGGCGCACAGACTGGGCCGCCTGTAGCGACGCGCGCAACGTGCCGCTGAGCGCGGATTGGGATGCGGGTATCGTCGGCGAAAGCCGTTCGGGTCTCGCGTTCGATAGCGCGCGCAACGAGCTGACACTCAGCCCACAGGTCTTTCTCTTCACCGGGACGTCGAGCGACAAGGGCCTCGCTCCGGAGGCACGGCGCGGTGCGGCGCGTGATCGATACGGCAACTGGTACTGGATCGCCGCGGGCGGCTCCGAGATCCGCGTCCAATCCGCGGGCAGCGGTGCGACCACCCGCTTCTGGGTGCCCGGAGACGGGCTGGAGCCGCCCTCGGCGCCGCGTCTTGGCGACTTTCAGCCGCGCGACGAGCCGCCGCCGCCGGCCGCCTGGCTGCTCAGCGGTCTTACCGTTACCGAAGATCACTACCTGATCGCCGGTGTCCTCGATCCGGCCGGCCTCCTGGTCTGGGATTTGCACCGGGGCGGGCCGCCGCAGCAGATGGTGTGGCCACGGCAGGTGGATTTCGTGCCCTTTGACATGGCGCCGGCACCGGGCGGCGGCGCCTGGATCCTCGACCGTGCCCACCGGCGCTACTGGTCGCTTGACCGTCGCCTCAACGTTGTCCCTTGTGACCAGATCGAACGCGGCCTCGGGCCCGAGCAGGCGGATGACTTTCAGCCCCGGGATGGTGGGCCGATCCGCCGCGCGACGCCCCGGGTTTTCCCCACGGGTATCACCCTCAACGCTGCTTCCCCCGTCGATGCCTTCGATCCGATTGCGATCGAAGCTCTGCCGGACGGCACGGTGCTGATTCTCGATCGTCATCCGGATCGCAACCAGCCATTTTCGCGGCTCTACCGCTATCGCTTCGGCCGGCAGATTGGCGCCGCACTATGGATCGACGCCATGCGCGACCTGGTAGAGGAAGACAAACGCTTGGGCTTCGGCTTGATCGCACACGACCTAGCCTTCGTGCCCGAGAAGGCGGGCGCTGAGGGCGAAGATCGCCTGTATATCGCCGCGGCGAACGGCAATCAGGCCTTCGCTTTTCACGTTGGGCTTGACGGGGACAACCTCGAGCTGGAGCCCCGCGATACGTACCTCCCGATGCGACTCTTCGGCGGTAAGGGCCTCGTCGCGGCGGACGGGAAGGTTTATTACGACTTCGACGACAGCTGGATTCCGCTCGTCGCACAACCACGACGACGCTTCGAATCCGAAGCAACGCTGTTCACACCGCTCGCCGCCCCGAGCTCCGAGGGGGGTCTCCCTTCCGAGGGCACCGTCCGGCCGGCTTTCGATGGACGTGAGCCGGACTGTGTATGGCACCGGCTCATGCTTGACGGCTGCATCCCGCCGGAGACCGAGGTACAGGTCTGGAGCCGCGCCGCGAACGCGGAGCCGGACCTTCAGGTGGCCGAGTGGCAGCTCGAGCCGCGTCCATATCTGCGCGGCGACGGCTCTGAGCTCCCGTTCGTCCCCAAGTTGGCGGGTCCCGGCGACGGCACCTGGGAGCTCCTCTTTCAGCAGGCGCGCGGTCGCTTCCTGCAGCTGCAGCTCAGGCTGAGCAGCAATGGACGCAGCACGCCGCGCCTGCGGGCATTGCGCGCCTATTATCCGCGGTTCTCGTACCTGGACCACTATCTCCCGGCGGTCTACCGCGACGAAAGCCTGCCGGCCTCGTTCCTCGACCGCTTTCTCGCCAACGTAGAAGGCTTCTACACCTCGATCGAGGACAAGATCGCGGCGGTGCAGATCCTCTTCGACGTGAGCAGCTCTCCCCCCGAGACGCTGGACTGGCTCGCAAGCTGGCTGGCCGTGGCGCTTGATCCAGTCTGGGACGAGCGGCGCCGCCGGCTCTTCATCCGCCATGCAATGGACTTCTTCCAGTACCGCGGCACCATGCGTGGTGTGCGGATGGCCCTGCGCCTGGCGCTCGATGCGTGTTCCAGTCAGGCGATCTTCGACGACGATACCGGCGGCCGTTCCCGTCCCGATGGGATTCGGATCGTCGAGCGCTATCGCACGCGTCGTACGCCGGGAGTGCTTGCCGGCGACCCGACCGACCAGACGGGCCCCCGATTGGTCTCGCTGGCCGGTCGTTGGCTGCCGGCCCAGGGGCGGGACGCGCTCGACCAGCGCTACGCCGACTTCTTGCGCGCGCCAGATCAGCTAGCGGGACCAGGTAGCGCCTTTCCGATCATTGCCCCAAGCGATGCGACCGTGCAGGCAAAGTGGGAGCAGTTCGCGCGGAACACACTCCTGTTTGTGCCGTCATTCGCGGCCGCGGAGACGCAAGCCTGGCAGGCATTCCTGGCTGCTCGCTACGTGGACATCGGCGCGCTCAATGCGGCCCACGGGACGTCATTAACGAGCTTCAGCATGGTCGCGCTGCCGGGCGACATGCCGACGAGCGGAGCACCGTTGAAGGATTGGAACGAGTGGACCCTCGCGGCCACCACAACGGAGCACAGACTGTGGCAGGATTTCCTGACGCGCCGCTACGGACGGATCTCGGCTCTGAACGACGCTTACGGCCGGCATTGGGCCGGCTTCGCCAGCGTCAGCCCCCCGGACCAGCTGCCGCGCGACGGTCCGCCATTGGTGGACTGGTATCAGTTCGAGTCGGTCGTCCTGGCCATGCGCCGCACGGCCCACCGCTTTACGGTGCTCCTTCCGGCGCCGAAGACGGACGCTGCGCTTGATGCAGCCGAGCATCAGCGCCGGCTCGACCTCGCGCAGCGCGTGGTGGACTTGGAGAAGCCGGCGCATACCATCTTCGACGTGAAATTCTACTGGGCGGTATTCCGTACCGGGGAGGCCAGGCTCGGCCAAGACACATTGATCGACCGCGGGAGCCGGGCGCCGCAGCTCATGCGCCCAATGGTATTGGGGCAGGGGTACCTCGCAGCAACGTATCTCGCGCCTGGACACCCGCAGAACGTCGCCGACCGGCAGATCTTGGGACGCGACCGGCTCGGTGGGTAACTCCATCATGCGACAGGAGAGCAAACCATGAGTAGTTTTGCGCCGCAGGTGGCAGCACCAACCATCTCCCGGCCGGATCAAACCAAGCACGTCAACTACACGCTGGGCATGGTGCTGGGCGTCGACGATTTCACGCAGGAGTTTGCATACCTCTCAGGCCGCGACCAATGGCTGGCACGCGATCTTCTCGGCTACGGCACGATCTGCGGCCTGCAGATCACGGCTGAGACCGATGCACGGGGACCGCGCATCGTCGTCACCTCCGGCGTCGCCGTGAGTCAGAGCGGCCAGATGATCCGTGTGCCGCTCGCCCAGTGCGCCTACCTTAACGACTGGCTGGTCGCCAACAACGATCAGATCGACCTGCGCCTCGGCGCGATGGCCGGCGGCGACGTGCGGCTCTACATTGTGCTTTGCTATCGTGAGTGCCCGACGGATCAGGTGCCGATTCCGGGCGAGCCCTGCCGCAGCGAAGATGAGATCATGGCAGCCTCGCGCCTCAAGGATGACTACGTGCTGGAACTGCGCTTCGCAGCGCCTGACCAGCAGGAAGAAGATGCGCTGCGCGATTTTGTGGCGTGGCTCAGCCAGATCGAGATTGTGGCTGCCGGCTCGCCTCCGGCGGGAGGCACGCTCCAGGACTTTATCGCCGCCATCCGCAGCGCGGCACCGATCATAACCTCGCCACCCTCGTCTCCACTCTCCCCTCCGGCTTCGTCGGCCGATTTCTTGCTCGGCTCGCCGCCGGCCGGGCTCCAGATTCCGGCCGACCAGGCCTGTGACTACCTCCGCGCCGCGTTCCGCGTCTGGACGACCGAGCTGCGACCGCGCTGGCGGCCGACCTTCTCGGGTGAAGGCGGCGGCTGCGGAGCCGGACCTCTGGCCGATCCCGCGGACGAAGACTGCGTCATGCTGGCTGAGCTCACGCTGCCTGTCACGAGAACACTCGAGGGTGTTCCGCAGGTCGCTTCCACGACCACGGTCGAGGTCAACGAGGAGCGCAGGCCCTACCTGCTGCATCTCCGCCTCCTGCAGGAATGGCTGCTCTGTGGGCGCTCCCTTGGTGCCGGCGGCATCACCGGAACGGGCGACAGAGGACCGGCCGGAGATCAAGGGCCAACGGGTGACAAAGGACCAGCCGGCGACAAAGGCCCGATCGGGGACAAAGGGCCAACCGGGGATAAAGGCCCTCCCGGCGACCCGAGTGGCGCGGGGGAAACCGTCGGCAGTCAAGGCCCTCCCGGCGACAAGGGTCCCGCGGGTGATACGGGCCCCGCCGGCGACCAAGGGCCAGTTGGCGACAGAGGATCGGCCGGCGACAAGGGCGCAGCGGGCGACCAAGGGCCGGCCGGCGACCGAGGTCCTATAGGCGATAAAGGTCCCATCGGCGACCAAGGTCCTGTAGGCGACAAGGGCCCCGTGGGCGATCAAGGGCCGCGTGGCGAGCCGGGCTCCCCCGGTGACGGTGCGTTCGTCGCGCGTCCGGCCGCGGAACGGCCATTCGAGATCGTCGCGGCGGGCCTCGTCACTCTGAAAGGACCGAACCGCGACAGCTACAATGGGCTGCGCATCGTCGATGTTCGTCCGGATCCGAACAGCCAGCATCTGTTGGTGAGCGTCACCTTCGACGGCTATCGCGCAGCGCCACCCGAGTTTCCGCTGCGCTATATCGTCAAAGTACTGCCTGTCTTCGTCGCGGAGGTCCGTACGGGTATGGTCGTCAATTTTGACCACTTCGAGGCCGAATTCTTTGTCCTACGAGTACTACCATTAGGGACCAAGATCACGGACAACGAATTTGGCGTCCTCGAGTTCATGATCGAGGTCAGCCAGTACCCGTCGGGCTAGGGCTGGCGCATGAGGGGAGCATCCGGCGATGGATTTTGTTGATCTACAGACGCCCATTCTCGGGGACGGCATCGGCTCGATCAATTTCTTCAACGGTCGCCTGCTCTCAGCCGAAGACCTGAGCAAGGAGCAGGAGGCGAACCGCCAGGCGCGCCGCCGCCTGGGTCTCGCGATTGGCGATGGCGTGGCCTATGGTCTCGAGGTGCGCAAGACACCCGGCGCCGGCGGCACAGCCCCGTCCCTGGTAACGGTCGCGCCGGGATTGGCCGTCGATCGCCGGGGTAATACGCTGCGCGTCATGCAGCGCGTCGACATTTCACTGGTCCGTACGAACACAGCCACGACGGCGACGCCGGTGAGCTTCAGCGCCTTTGGAGACTGTGTACCGCCACAATCGGGCGCCTACGTTGCCGGCGAAGGGGTCTATTTGCTCACAATCGCGCCCGCGGGCGGCAGCGTCGGGCGGGTCGCCGTCGGCGGGCTCGGCAATATCCCGGCTGCCTGTAACACAGGCCTCAACGTCGAAGGCGTCCAGTTTCGCCTGATCCAGCTCGGTCTGGCCGCCGACCTCAAGCTGACCACCGACGAGCTGAACGACCGCAACCGGCTGCGAAACCTCGTCGCTTACAAATGCTTCGGAGTGGCCACGACCAGGTCCTTTCGCACCGATCCGTTCGGGCCACCGCCCGAGCCGGCGAGCGTGCTCGACGCGCTGCGCCCAAATCGTCTCACCGACTGCGACGTTCCGCTAGCGCTGATCTACTGGACGGCGACCGGTATTCAGTTCGTCGACATGTGGGCCGTGCGCCGTCCCGTCGCCAATCCTTCGGCCGAGGGGTGGAGCTCGCTGGTCGGGTCACGTCACTTGAGTCAGGCCGAAGCGATGTTTCTCCAATTTCAGGCACAGCTGCAGGAGATCCGCACCACGGAGCCTAACCCCGCAGCCATGGCCGCGACACAGCGATTCGCGAGCCTGCCGCCGGCCGGCTTCCTCCCGCTGTGGAGCACCCGCGCACCGCTTGCCTTCGACTACAGGGCGTTTTTCCAGGGCCAGACATATCGCCTTCCGGTCTTTATCACGGCGCCGCGCGTCGAGGCGCTGATGCGAGCCTCACTCGCCTACCCGCCGATCGACCTGAACAATCACGAACTGATCTGGCTCTACGTGGTTGATCAGACCAGCCGCGCCATCGACGCCGGAACGACGCCTTCGCCGCAGTCGTACCTGATCTTCGCCAGCGGCCATATGCCATATTACGGCGATGCCCGATTCGATGTCGCACGATCGAACTACAGCAGCTATGCCGATAGCGCACCAGCTACTGGACGCTATGGATAGGGCATACGCCTGATCCGCAACGAGACTAACCAGCAAAGGAGCGCACGGCAATGAGCAACCGTCCTGAGTTTGACCGGATCCGGCTCGCGGATTTGAACCTTGGCGACCTCGTCAGTCGTTTCCCCCAGCTGTCCGGAGCGATACAGCCCGGTCCCGTCGCCACGGGAGGGAGCAACCCCGGCGCCGCCGGCGGCAGCACCAGCGGGAGCACCACAGGCGGCAGCACGAGCGGGAGCGCCACTCCTCGGCAACGGTTTGATCGCGTACAGCCGGGCGATTTGATCACCGCCGACTTCATCAATCGCATCCTGTCCGCGCTCGAAGGCATCAGCGACCGGCTCGACGCCTTCGAGCAGCGAAAGGACACCAAGGAAGGTAAAGAGAAGGACACCAAGGAAGGTAAAGAGAAGGACACCAA